>DAOUGZ010000025.1:0-23083 GCA_034428955.1 Anaerolineae bacterium
GGATCCTCACGCGGGCAGCATTCACCAATGCCGTCACGGTCGATATGGCGCTCGGCGGCTCGAGCAACACGGTCTTGCACTTGATGGCTATCGCCCACGAGGCAGGCGTAGCCCTGAGCCTGGAGGAGATTGACGCGCTCAGCAAGGCTACGCCTCAGGTCTGCAAGCTCAGCCCGGCGGGCGATCATTATGTCGAAGACTTGTCTCGCGCCGGCGGCATTCAGGCTCTGATGTCTCAGCTCGCCGCCGAGGACCGGCTGGACACGACAGCTCTCACCGTGTCCGGCCCGCTGGCCACGGTTCTCTCCGGCGCGCAAGTGGCCGACCCGGCGGTGATCCACCCGCCGTCCGAGCCGTATGCCCCGACGGGCGGACTGGCCATTCTCTTCGGCAACCTGGCGCCGGGCGGCGCCGTGGTCAAAGCCGGGGCCGTCGCTGCTCGTATGCTGCAGCACCGCGGCCCCGCACGCGTCTTTGAGAACGAAGAGGAGGCCACGCAGGCCATCCTGGCCGGCCGGTTCGAGAAGGGCGATGTGCTCGTCATCCGCAACGAGGGGCCCCGGGGCGGGCCTGGGATGCGCGAGATGCTGACTCCAACCTCGCTGCTTTCGGGCATGGGGCTCGACGACCAGGTGGCGTTGATCACCGATGGGCGTTTTTCGGGCGCCACGCGCGGCGCGGCCATCGGGCACATCTCGCCCGAGGCGGCGGCCCGTGGCCCCATCGCGGCCCTATGCGATGGCGACATGATCCGCATCGACATCACCAACCGTCGCATCGAGGTCGAACTCGCCGAGGCCGAACTGGCTGCGCGCCTTGAGGCGATGCCCGCATGGGAACCGCGTATCAACACCGGCTACTTGCGACGCTACGCCGCGCTGGTGACCTCGGCAGGCAGCGGGGCAATCCTGCGCAGTTGATGGTGCTTTGCAGAGAATTCGCGGCCCGCGAGAACCCTGCATCCGCGGACCGTTGGTTCCAGATCTACCATGCCCACCGGCAAAAAAGTCGATACCGAAAAAGGCATCCGTCGCCCCGGTTACAGCCTTGACCGCTATGCCGAGCAGGCTGCTGCCGGCCTAGCAGGGGGACTCGTCGGCGACGCGATCGGGCTCAGAGCCCGCGATTGGAGGACCAGTTGAAACTCACCGGCGCACAGATGGTCTGGGAGAGCCTGGTGCGGGAGGGTGTTGACACCGTCTTTGGCATATCGGGCGGCAAGGTCATCTACCTCTACGATGCGCTCCTGGACTATCCTATCCACCATGTGCTGATGCGGCACGAGCAGGCCGCTGCGCATGCCGCTGACGGCTATGCGCGCGCCAGCGGCAAGGTAGGCGTCTGCCTGGCAACATCGGGCCCCGGCGCCACCAATCTGGTCACCGGCATCGCTACGGCAATGATGGACTCCTCACCCATTGTAGCCATCACAGGCCAGGTAGACTCCCAATCCATCGGCAAAGATGCCTTTCAGGAAGTCGATATCACAGGCATTACCCTCCCAGTGACCAAGCACAGCTATCTGGTCACCGACTTGCAGGATCTGCCGCAGGCGCTGAAAGAGGCTTTTTACATCGCCCGCACCGGCCGTCCGGGCCCAGTGTTGGTGGACATCGCCCAGGATGTGCAATCGGCTAGCGGCGACTATATCTACCCGGATGAGCCCAACCTGCCGGGCTACCGGCCCACGCTGGTGGGCAATCCACGCCAGGTGGCGCAGGCCGCCTCGCTGATCAACGGGGCGGAGCGCCCCTTGCTGATAGCCGGCCATGGCGTGCTGCTGGCGAACGCTGAGGCCGAACTGCGCGAGCTGGCCGAGAAGGCAAGCATCCCGGTCGTCAGCACCCTGTTGGGCATCGGCTCGCTGCCACAAACGCACCCGCTCAGCCTGGGCATGGCCGGCATGCACGGCGAGGCCTATGCCAATCTGGCCGTGCAGCAGGCAGATGTGCTCGTGTCCGTCGGCGCGCGCTTTGACGACCGCTTCACCAGCGTCCTGACTCACTTTGCGCCCCAGGCCAAGATTGTGCACATTGACATCGACCCGGCCGAAATCGGCAAGAACCTGGCCGTAGACCTGCCCATCGTGGGCGACGCGCAGAACGTTCTGCGCAGCCTGCTGCCGCAGGTCAGGCCGGCCACCCATCCTCAGTGGCTAGCCCAGATCCACGAATGGCGCACTCAAAGCGCGGAGCGCGACGTCCTCAACCTGCCGCAACGCGGCGAATTGCTGCCGCAGTACGTCATCCACCAACTCTGGAAGGCAACGCGCGGGCAGGCGCTGGTCGTCAGCGATGTGGGCCAGAACCAGATGTGGGAGGCGCAATACTATCTGCACGACCGGCAGCGCGGCCTCATCTCCTCCGGCGGCCAGGGGACTATGGGTTTCGCCCTGCCAGCGGCCATCGGCGCCCAGCTCGCACAGCCGGACGCTGAGGTCTGGGTCGTTGCCGGCGATGGCGGCTTCCAGATGAACATCCAGGAGCTGGCCACCGTCGCGCAGGAGCAGATCCCGCTCAAGATTGCCCTGCTCAACAACGGCTTCCTGGGCATGGTGCGCCAATGGCAAGAGCTGTACTTCGCCAAGCGCTACTCCGGGACGCCCCTCTCAGGGCCAGACTTTTGCCGCGTAGCGGAGGCTTACGGGCTGCTCGGGCTGCGAGCCAGCGAGCCGGGCGAAGTCACCCCGGCCATCGAGCAGGCTATGGCTCACCCGGGGCCGGTGCTGATCGATTTCCGCATCGCGCCCGAAGAGAACGTGTACCCCATGGTGGGTCCAGGCGCTGCCCTCGAGCAGATGATCAGGCGCCCTCATGCTTGCGCCGTCGTGCCGAGTTCGGTCCAGGCAGGGGAGGAGGCCGGCCGATGAGACACACCGTCATCGCCCTGATGGAAGACAAGCCCGGCGTTCTGAACCGCGTCTCCAGCCTTTTCCGGCGACGCAACTTTAACATCGAAAGCCTCACTGTCGGGCACAGCGAAACCAAGGGCATCTCGCGTATGACCATCGTCGTGAACGGCGACGACACGAGCGTGGAGCAGGTCTCCAAGCAGCTCTACAAGCTGATCCACGTGACCAAGGTCGTCGATGTCACGGAGGAGGCGGCGGTCATTCGCGAGCTGGCGCTCATCAAAGTCCACGCCACGGCCGCCAACCGGGCCGAGATCATGCAGCTCGTAGACATCTTTCGCGCCAAAGCCGTCGATGTCTCTGCCGACTCGATGACCATCGAGATCACCGGCCAGGAGGACAAGATCGATTCCCTGCTCGCCCTGCTGCGCCCCTTCGGCATCAAAGAGATGGCGCGCACCGGGCGAGTCGCCATGGCTCGCGGCAGCACGGGCAACGGCAGCCGGGTGGGGCGTGGGCAGTGAGTAGCCATCGGCTATTGATCATCAGTGGGCAGTAGACAGTGGACAGTGATCAGTCATCAGTAGCCCGCATGGCGCCGTGCCCCACCGTCCGCTGACGACTGCCTACTGTTCACGACACACATGCAACACGATAGGAGAGAAACCACATGGTACAGTTGTACTACGATCAGGACGCGAACCTGGCCAGCCTGCAGGGTCGCAAGATTGCAATCATCGGCTTTGGCAGCCAGGGGCACGCCCACGCGCTGAACCTGCGAGACAGCGGCTGCGACGTGCGCGTCGGCCTGTACAAGGGCAGTTCTTCCTGGGGCCGGGCCGAGCAAGAGGGCCTGCGCGTCTTGCCCGTGGAGGATGCGGCCGCTGAGGCAGATATTATCATGATCCTCGTCCCCGATCAGGTGGCCCCACAGCTCTACCGCGAGGCCATCGCCCCGCATCTGGGCAAGGGCGATACGCTCATGTTCGCCCACGGCTTTAACATCCACTTTAACCAGATCGTGCCCCCTGCCGATGTGGACGTCAGCATGGTGGCGCCCAAGGCACCGGGTCATCGCGTGCGCGAGATCTTTCCCGAGGGGCAGGGAGTGCCCGGCCTCATCGCCGTGCACCAGGATGTGTCGGGCCAGGCGCGCCAGACCGCGCTCGCCTATGCCCGGGGCATCGGCTGCACCCGTGCCGGCGTGCTGGAGACCACCTTTGCCGAGGAGACCGAGACGGACCTTTTCGGTGAGCAGGCCGTCCTCTGCGGCGGCGTCACGGCGCTGATCAAGGCAGGCTTTGAGACCCTCGTCGAAGCCGGCTATCAGCCCGAGGTTGCCTACTTTGAGTGCCTGCACGAACTCAAGCTGATCGTCGACCTCATCCAGGAGGGCGGGCTCAGCTACATGCGCTATTCGGTCAGCGATACCGCCGAATACGGCGACTATGTCGCCGGCCGGCGCGTCATCAACGAAGACACCCGCGAGGAAATGCGCCGCCTGCTCGGCGAGATCCAGGACGGCACCTTTGCCCGGCAGTGGATCCTGGAGAACCAGGCCGGACGGCCCGGCTTCCTGGCCATGCGTCGCAAAGAGCGCGAGCATCTCATCGAGACCGTAGGACGCAAGCTCCGCTCCATGATGTCTTGGCTCAAGCCCAAGGTCATATTCTAGCAGAAATAGGGAGCAGAAACCCTGCAAAGGTTCCAAGACTCGTCGTAACGACGGGCAGCCTGGCTTTGTGACGAGCCTTCCATCGGAACGAGTCTTGGAACCTTCGCGAGGTTGGAGAGGTAGCCTGCTATGCGACCGATCGAGATTCTGGATACGACACTGCGCGACGGCGCGCAAGCAGAGGGCATCTCGTTCTCTCTGGAGGACAAGCTGCGAATCGCGCGGCGCCTGGATGCGCTGGGCATCCGGTACATCGAGGGAGGGTGGCCGGGCTCCAACCCCAAAGACGCCGGTTTCTTTGCACGAGCCAAGACCCTCTCGCTCCGGCAGGCTACGATCGTGGCCTTTGGCAGCACAAGGCGGGCAGGCATCTCAGCCGTTAAAGACGCCAACCTGGCCGCAATCCTCGCAGCCGAGACGGAGGTCGTGACGCTCTTTGGCAAGAGCTGGCCCCTGCACGTCGAAGATATCCTGGGAGCCACTCTCGCCGAGAACCTGGCCATGATCGCGGACAGCATCCGCTACCTGCGCGCCGCCGGCCGCAGGGTGATCTATGACGCCGAGCACTTTTTCGATGGTTACGAGGCTGACCCGGATTATGCCCTCGAAACCGCGCGCACGGCTCTGCAGGCTGGGGCGGAGGCAGTCGTGCTCTGCGATACGAACGGTGGGTCGCTGCCCAACCGCCTGGCCGAGGTCGTCAGGCGAGTTCGGCAGGCATTGCCCGATGCGGTCCTGGGCATCCACGCGCACAACGACAGCGGCCTGGCTGTGGCGAACACGCTGGCCGCCGTGGAGGCGGGCGCCACGCACATTCAGGGCACGGTCAACGGATACGGTGAGCGCTGTGGAAATGCCGACCTCTGCAGCATCATCCCCAACCTGCAGCTCAAGATGGAGCGGCCGGTGCTCCCGCCGGAGAGGTTGGCCGAGCTGGGCGAAACGGCGGGTATGGTGAGCGCGGTTGCCAACCGCAGGCTGGACCCCCACGCTCCATTCGTCGGACGCAGCGCTTTCGCCCACAAGGGCGGCATCCACGTGAGCGCCGTCCTCAAAGCACCCGGGAGCTATCAACACATCGACCCGGCGCTGGTCGGCAACGAGCGTCGCGTGCTCGTCTCTGAGCTATCAGGCAAGGGCAACATTCTGCACAAGGCGGCCGAGTTGTGCCCCGAGCTGGAAACGGCCACCGAGCGGGCACGAGAGGTGCTGAACGAGGTCAAAGAGCTGGAGGCCCGCGGTTACCAGTTCGAGGGCGCCGAGGGTTCCTTCGAACTCTTGCTCCGCCGTGCCCAGCCGGACTATGAGCCGCCCTTTGAGCTGCTGGACTTTATGGTCATGGTCGAGAGGCGACAGGGCAACGATATCCTGGCCGAGGCCACAGTCAAGGCGCGGGTCGGCAGCGAGGTCATGCATACGGCGGCTGTAGGCAACGGCCCGGTGAACGCCCTGGACAAGGCCCTCCGCAAAGCGATCCTGCCCTTCTACCCCGAGTTGGACAGGGTGCAACTAGTGGACTATAAAGTGCGCATCATCGACGAGCAGGCGGCCACGGCGGCCCAGACGCGAGTACTCATTGAGGCTTCCGATGGCGAGCGTTCGTGGAACACCGTGGGTAGCTCGACGAACATCATCGAGGCCAGCTCTTTCGCCCTTGTCGATAGCCTAGAGTTGCCGCTGGCCCGCCTGAACGGCAACGGTAAGCGCAACATGGTCGTGAGCGACATTCGGCCGGTGGCGCAGAGCAACTCGCGCGGCGGCGATGGCCCCTTGCTTACCAGCCGGAACATGGGCCGCTAGTGCTGGCCCATGTTCCGGCCCATAGCTGCAGGCGCCGTGGGGCGGCGCCACGCCCAGCCAAGCCATCGTCAGTAGCCTACAACAAGCTCTGCATGGAGAGGAAGATATGTCAACCGACCGTGTGCTCATTTTCGATACGACCCTCCGCGACGGCGAGCAGTCGCCGGGCGCTGCCCTGCGCGTCGATGAAAAGCTAGAGATCGCCCGTGTCCTGGAAAAGATGGGCGTGGATATTATCGAGGCCGGCTTCCCCATCTCCTCGCCGGGCGACTTTCAGGCGGTCCAGACGATCTCGGCCGAGATACGCGACTGCATCATCTGTGGCCTGACGCGAGCCCGCCAGGCCGATATCGACTGCGCGGCGGAGGCGCTCAAGGGCGCTGCCCGCCCCCGCATCCACACCGGCCTGGGCGTTTCGGACAATCACATCGAGCACAAGCTGCGCACCACGCGCGAAAAGGCCCTCGAGATGGCCGTCGAAGCCGTCCGCTACGCCAAGCGCTATGTCGAAGACGTGCAGTACTACGCCGAGGATGCCGGCCGCGCCGACCCCGAGTACCTCTGCCGCGTCATCGAGGCGGTCATCGATGCCGGCGCCACGACGGTCAACATACCGGATACGACCGGCTATACCATGCCCGCTGAGTGGGGCCAGCTCATCGCCTACCTCTTTGAGCGTGTGCCCAATATCCACCGTGCCACAGTCTCGGTGCACTGCCACAACGACCTCGGCATGGCCACGGCCAACGCGCTACAGGGCGTCGCTCAGGGGGCACGGCAGGTCGAGTGCACCGTCAACGGCATCGGCGAACGGGCGGGCAACACCTCTCTGGAGGAAGTGGTCATGGCCCTGCGCACTCGCCGCACCTACTTTGGCGCCGACACGGGCGTAAACGCGCAGCACATCTATGCCCTTAGCCGCATGGTCAGCGACCTGACGGGCATTGTGGTCCAGCCGAACAAAGCCATTGTCGGGCGCAACGCCTTTGCCCACAGCTCGGGGATTCATCAGGATGGCGTGCTCAAAGAACGCAGCACCTACGAGATCATAGATCCGCAGGATATCGGTGTTCCCGAGTCCGAAATCGTCCTCTCGGCTCGCTCCGGCCGCCATGGGCTCCGGCACCGGCTGGAGCAGCTCGGCTACCGTTTTGCCGACGACCAAGCTTTCGACCAGGTCTACCAACGCTTCCTCGCGCTGGCGGACAAAAAGAAGACGGTCAGCGACCGTGACCTGGAAGCCATCGTCGCCGACCAGGCGCGCATCATGGACCAGACGAACTATATGCTGGACCATGTGCAGGTCTCGTGCGGCACGCAGAGCATCCCGACATCGACGGTGCGCGTCATCACGCCCGACGGCACGGTCAAGGCCGATGCCGCCCTGGGGGCAGGGCCGGTAGATGCGGTGTACCAGGCCATCAACCGGGTCATCGGCGTCCCCAACGAGCTGATTGAGTTCTCTATCAAGGCCGTGACGGAGGGCATTGACGCCATCGGCGAGGTGACCATCCGCATCCGCTCCGACGGCCAGGTCTTTGCCGGGCGTGGCGCCGATACGGATATCATTGTTGCCAGCGCCAAGGCCTATATGAACGCGCTCAACCGCCTCATCGCCATCAAGCGAGAGGATAGGGCGTGAGATGGCTGATAGCTGATGGCCGCCGACCGATGACGTTTGACTAGAAGGAGACAGAATTGACGACCAAGCCAATGACCTTTGCCGAAAAGATACTGGCCGCACACTCGGGCCAGAAAACGGTCGCGCCGGGGATGCTCATCGATGCCAGGGTTGATCTGGTGCTGGCCAACGACATCACGGCGCCGATCGCCATCCGCGAGTTCGAGCGCCTGGGCGTCTCCGAGGTCTTTGACCCCTCGCGCATCGCCCTCGTGCCCGACCATTTCGCGCCAAACAAAGATATAAAGTCCGCCGAGCAGTGCCTGGCCATGAAGCGTTTCGCCCGCAGCCAGCGCGTGGAGCACTACTTTGAAGTCGGCCGCATGGGCATCGAGCATGTGCTCCTGCCGGAGCAAGGGCTCGTTGCGCCCGGCGAGTTGATTGTGGGCGGCGACTCGCACACCTGCACCTATGGGGCGCTAGGGGCCTTTGCTACCGGCGTCGGCTCTACCGATATCGCCGTGGCCATGGCGACAGGGCGCATCTGGCTCAAGGTACCCGAGACGCTGCGCATCGTCTTCCACGGCCGGCTTCCCTCCTGGGTGGGCGGTAAGGACCTCATCCTCTACACCATCGGCCAAATCGGCGTGGACGGCGCTCGCTACCAGGCCATCGAGTTTGCCGGCCCCGCGATTGATGACCTCTCCATGGACGGCCGGTTCACTATGGCCAACATGGCCATTGAGGCCGGCGGCAAGGCAGGGCTCTTCACACCCGACGCCAAGACCCTGTCCTACGTCCAAGGTCGCGTCCGACGGCCCTACAAGGCGCTGGCCCCCGATGAGGGCGCGAGCTATGCGCGCAGCCTGGAGTGGGATGTGTCCGAACTGGAGCCCCAGGTGGCCTTCCCGCACCTGCCATCGAACGCCCGCCCTGTGAGCCAGGCCACCGACGTGCGCATCGACCAGGCGGTCATCGGCTCCTGCACCAATGGGCGTTGGGAGGATCTCGAGCTGGCAGCGCGGGTGCTGCGTGGGCGCCAGGTCCATCCCGATGTGCGCTGCCTGGTCATACCCGGAACGCAGGCGATCTTCCGCCGCCTGGCCCGCGAAGGGCTGATGGACGTCTTTGTCGAGGCCGGCGCAATAGTCAGCACCCCCACGTGCGGCCCCTGCCTGGGGGGCTATATGGGCGTGTTGGCTGCCGGCGAGCGCTGCATCTCGACAACCAACCGCAATTTCGTGGGGCGCATGGGCCACCCGCAGAGCGAGGTCTACCTGGCCGGCCCAGCCGTCGCCGCCGCCAGCGCCATCCTCGGGCGGATTGGCGGGCCGGCTGAACTCGGACTATAGAAGAGGGGATTCATGCAGTACAAAGCCTGGTTCCAGTGTATACGGGGGTGCCCGGGGCGTTACTCACCCTATGAGGTGATCTATCACTGCCCCCAATGTGGCGCCCTGCTCGAGGTGGCCCACGATGTGGAGGCACTCAAGGATCGCAGTGCCGCCGGTTGGATGAAGCTGCTCGACGAGCGTGTGCGCTGCAACGCCTGGCCCTACGGCTCCGGCGTATGGGGCAAAAAAGAGTGGGTGCTTCCGGATGTCGAGGATGCCAACATTGTCTCGATGTACGAGGGACACACCAACCTCTTCTGGGCCGAGCGCTTTGGCCACGAGATCGGCCTGCCGGACCTGTGGGTCAAGCTCTGCGGCAACAGCCACACCGGATCCTTCAAGGACCTGGGCATGACGGTGCTCGTCTCGGCGGTGAAGCAGATGATCGCCAACGGTCAGCCGATCCGCGCCGTGGCCTGCGCCTCGACGGGCGACACCTCGGCGGCCCTGGCCGCTTACTGTGCCGCCGCCGGCATCCAGGCCATCGTTTTCCTGCCGCGGGCCCGGGTATCGACAGCCCAGCTCATCCAGCCCATCGCCAATGGCGCCTTGGTCCTCTCCCTGGACACGGATTTCGACGGCTGCATGGCGCTGGTGCGCGAGGTCACGCGCGACAACTCGGTCTACCTGGCCAACTCGATGAACTCGCTGCGCGTTGAGGGGCAAAAGACGGTCGGCATCGAGATCGTGCAGCAGTTCGACTGGGAAGTTCCGGATTGGATCGTCATCCCCGTGGGCAACCTCGGCAACGTCAGCGCCCTGGGCAAAGGCCTGCTGCTGATGCGCGAGTTGGGCCTGATCAACAAGCTACCGCGCATCCTCTGTGCCCAGTCGGAACGGGCCAATCCGCTCTACCTGGCCTACCAGAACGGCTTCACAGACTTTCGGCCCGTCGTGGCCCAAAAGACGCTGGCGTCGGCCATCCAGATCGGCAACCCCGTCAGCTACGAAAAGGCAGTCAAGGCGCTGCGCCAGTTCGACGGTGCCGTCGAACAGATCAGCGAGGACGAGCTGGCCGAGGCAGCCGCTCGCGCCGACCGCACAGGTATGTACACGTGCCCGCATACGGGCGTCGCCCTGGCGGCCCTGCTCAAGTACCTGGCCCGAGGCGAGATCCGCTCCACCGACCGGGTCGTAGTCGTATCGACCGCGCATGGACTAAAGTTCACCGACTTTAAGCTGGGCTACCACACCGGCCAACTCGCCGACGTCGTCGCCCGCCACGCCAACCCGCCGGTCGAGCTGCCTCCGGACCTGGATGCCGTTCGCCGGGCGATTGACACGGCTCTGGAGAAGCGCCCATAGCAGCAAAGGCCAAGCCGGACTGCGTAATGGATAAGGCGTGCGGCGTAATACGAAATGATATGGTCGCTCATAGCCACACATCTGGCTTCAGGCGACCTTACGCAGTACGCAGCACGAACAGGCACCATCAACACTTACAGGAGGATGAGACACCTGTGGCACTGAAAGGTAGAGTGTGGAAATACGGCGATAACGTCGATACCGACGTGATCATACCGGCGCGCTATCTGAACGCCTCGCAGCCCGAGGAACTGGCGCGCCACTGCATGGAGGACCTCGACCCACGCTTTGTGTCCGAGGTCCGCCCGGGCGATATCATCGTCGCCGGTGCCAACATGGGGTGCGGCTCCTCGCGCGAGCATGCGCCCATTGCCATCAAGGCATCGGGTGTGGCCTGCATCGTGGCGGAGAGCTTTGCGCGCATCTTTTTCCGCAACGCCATCAACATCGGCTTGCCCATCCTCGAATGCCCAGAGGCGGCCGCGGCCACCAGTGCCGGCCAGATGCTCGAGGTCGACCTGAGCGCGGGGACTGTGCACAACCTCGACACGGGCGAGGTCTTCAGCGCTACCCCCTACCCCTCCTTCATGCTGGAGCTCATCGCCGCCGGCGGCCTGGTCGAGTACACGCGTCGCAAGCTCTCTGCGGCCCGAAAAGAGGCCACGTGCAACGCATAGCTTTTCAGGGAGAACGTGGCGCCTATAGCGAGGCCGCAGCAGTGGCGCTCTACGGCCCGGATGTCGAACTCGTGCCCGAGCCGTCTTTTGAGCTGGTTTTCCGCTGCGTGGAGAAAGGGGTTTGCTCGCACGGCGTCGTGCCCATCGAGAACTCGCTCGCGGGCAGCGTCCATCGCAACTATGACCTTTTGCTTCAGCATCAACTGCACATCGTCGGCGAAATCAACGTGCGTATCGTCCACCAACTGATCGCCAACCCCGGCGTCAGCCTGGCGGACGTGCGGCGCGTCTACTCCCATCCCCAGGCCCTGGCCCAATGCGAGGCGTCGTTGACGGCGCTTGCGGGCGTGGAGGTCCTGCCCACATACGATACGGCGGGGAGCGTCAAGCTCATCAAAGAGCAGGGGCTGCGTGACGCGGCGGCCATCGCCAGCCGGCGGGCCGCCGAGATCTATGAGATGCACATCCTGCGCAGCAACATGGAAGACGTTCCGGACAACTATACGCGCTTTCTGGCCCTCGCCCCAGAGCCGGCCCTTCCCTCTGGCCCGAGCAAGACCTCCCTGGTCTTTGCCTTCAAGAACGTCCCTGGGTCGCTGTTCAAGATGCTGAGCGTCTTTGCCCTCCGCGATATCGACCTGACCAAGATCGAGTCTCGCCCCCTGCGCGGCAGGCCGTGGGAGTACATCTTTTACCTGGACTTTGAGGGCAGCATGGAGGAGGAGCGCTGCCGTCGCGCCGTCGAGCATCTGAGCGAGATAGCCGCCATGGTTCGCGTTTTCGGCTCTTACCCGCGAGCGGCGCAGACCTGGCCCAACGGCAACCGTCACACGGGGCTCTAGGTCAATACCTTGCGAATTCTGGCGCCACCCAATCTCTGCCGGCCACTACTAGGTTGTGTTTGCATACTAGCCGAGGCGGCTGGGTTTGAAAACACAACCTAGGTGCCTCCAACAGGAAGGAGAAATACGATATTGGAAGCGACCATTGCTACCCTGCCGGGCGACGGCATCGGCCCCGAGGTCATCGCCCAGGCCGTCGCCGTCTTAGAGGCTGTGGCCGAACGATACGGCCATCTCTTCCACTTTGAGCAAGCCCTCGTAGGCGGTGCGGCCATCGATGCCTGCGGCACGGCCCTGCCAGATGAGACCCTCGCGCTCTGCCGCCGTTCGGCCGCCGTGCTCTTTGGCGCCGTTGGCGGGCCCAAGTGGGACGACCCCGCAGCCAAGGTCCGGCCTGAACAGGGGCTCCTGGGCATACGCAAGGGGTTGGACCTCTTTGCCAACCTGCGCCCGGTCTCTGTGGTGCCGTCCCTGGCCGGCGCCTCGACCCTCAAGCCCGAGGTGGTGAGCGGCGTCGACTTTGTCGTCGTGCGCGAACTGACCGGCGGGCTCTACTTTGGTGAGCAAGGCCGAAGAACCATCGCCGGCCAAGAGCAGGCTTTCGACACCATGGTCTATAGCGAGAGCGAGATCGAGCGCGTGAGCCATGTGGCCTTTCGCCTGGCGCGCGGGCGCCGCAAGCACCTGGTCTCGGTGGATAAGGCCAACGTCCTCGAGAGTTCGCGCCTGTGGCGCCAGGTCGTCAGTCGTGTCGCCCAGGAGTACCCAGATGTGACCCTGGAACACCAACTGGTCGACTCGTGCGCCATGCTGCTCATCCGCGAACCGCGCTACTTTGACGTCATGGTCACCGAGAACACCTTTGGTGACATCCTGACCGACGAAGCTGCCCAACTCACCGGCTCCATCGGCATGTTGCCCTCCGCCTCGTTGAATGCGAGCAAGCAGGGCTTTTACGAGCCCATCCACGGCTCCGCGCCGACCATCGCCGGCAAGAACGTCGCCAACCCCCTGGCGGCGATCCTCAGCGCCGCCCTGCTGCTCCGCCACTCTCTGGAACTGGAACAAGAGGCGCGCACCATCGAGGCTGCCGTAGGCAACGTCTTGCAGCAGGGCTACCGCACCGCCGACTTGGCGCAGCCCGGCGAGGCTACCGTCGGCACCCGCGAGATGGGCGAGCTAGTGGTGAGGAATCTGCAGAGCTGATAGCTAACAAGCGAAAGGAAACGTCTCAATGGCCATGAAGGAATCGCAATGGATCTGGATGAGCGGCAAGCTCGTCCCCTGGCAAGATGCCCACGTGCACGTCATGTCCCACGGCCTGCATTACGGCTCGAGTGTCTTTGAGGGCATTCGCGCCTACGACAACAGCCGTGTCGGCCCCGCCGTCTTTTGCCTGGACCAACACCTCAAGCGCATGTACAATTCCGCTCGGGCCTATCGCATGGAGATCCCCTACTCACCGGCCGAACTCAAGCAGGCCATCCTGGAGACGATCGCCGCCAACAAGCTGCGCTCCTGTTACATCCGGCCCTTGGTCTTCCGCGGCTATGACTCCATCGGCGTCGAGCCGCGTGGCTGCCCGGTGGAGGTAGTCGTCGCCACCATCGAGTGGGGGCGCTATCTGGGGCCGGAAGCCATCGAGCAGGGTGTTGATGCCGGCGTATCCTCGTGGCGCCGCATGGCGCCAGACACCTTCCCGGCCGGCATCAAGGCGGGCGGCCACTATAACAACTCGCAGCTCATCCACATGGAGGCAGCCGAGCATGGATACACCGAGGGCATCGCCCTCGACGTCTACGGTTATGTCTGCGAGGGTTCGGGCGAGAACATCTTTGTCGTCGAGGATGGTGTCATCCGCACGCCGCCGCGCGCCGCATCCCTCCTCGGCGGCATCACCCGTTCCTGCGTAATGGCGCTGGCCGCCGATTTGGGCTATAATGTGCGCGAGGAAATGCTCGCCCGCGAGGCGCTCTACAGCGCCGACGAGATCTTTTTCTCGGGCACGGCCGCCGAGATCACACCCATCCGCTCAGTCGATCACATCCCGGTGGGTAGCGGCAAGCGAGGCCCAATCACCGAGCGCCTGCAGAGCGAATTCTTTGGCATCGTTGATGGCGCCATCGCCGACCGCCACGGCTGGCTGACGCCAGTGCCCGGTTTCTAGACCCGGATCCCGTATCTGGCAATCTCATAGTGGTTTGCCGGTTGGAGCATAGATTGCTCAAGCTGGTTGTGCGCCACTGGAGCGCCTGCCGCTTTGGCGATCAGCTCACTGGTTGATAAGAGGTCATCCGGCGTCGTCCCCGATGAGGCGGCGCCGGATGACCTCCTAAACCACCTGAAATCGGCAGGTCCGGGCCCTTCATCCCAACACACCTCTGGAGGCGCTATGGACTGGCGACTTGTGGCCACCACGTTTGGCCTGCTCTTCATCGCCGAACTCGGCGACAAAACCCAACTGGCCGTTATCACCCTGGCCGGGCAGCACCGCAAGCCCTGGCCCGTCTTCCTGGGGGCGGCGCTGGCGCTCACTGCTGTCACCCTCGTCGGCGTGCTAGGGGGCCAGATCATTGCCCGCC
Organism: Anaerolineae bacterium; assembly: GCA_034428955.1. Lineage (GTDB taxonomy): Bacteria > Chloroflexota > Anaerolineae > SpSt-313 > SpSt-313 > DAOUGZ01. The sequence goes on from DAOUGZ010000025.1 coordinate 14,748, forward strand.
TTGTGCCGGTTGACATCCTGCAAAAAGTCGCTGCCGCCTCGTTCATAGTCATCGGCATACTGGTCTGGTTCGGCGTCTTCTAGCCCGAGTTCACGGCCTCAAACTTGCTGGGGTATAGTACTGACGCGGTGGCAACCTCGCGTCAGTACTGTGAGGAGCTGGGTAGAGGAGGATAGCATGGCGCTCATCGACATCTCGGTCCCCCTGAGTGACGATTTGGTCGTGTGGCCATCGGATCCGTCGATCAACATCGAACGGCGGCGCTTTGTCGAGCGCGACGGCGCCAACGTATCCGACCTGTGCATGGGCCTGCACAGCGGCACCCATTTGGATCCCCCTGTGCACTTTATTGCCGGCGCAGCAACCTCGGACCAGTTTCCGCTCGATGCGCTCATCGGCCCGGCGGACGTCATCGACCTTCAGGATGTAGACCTGATCACCGCCGCCGACCTGGAGCGCCAGGGGCTGCCGCAAGACTGCCGGAGGCTCATTCTGCGTACACGCAACTCGCAGTGGTGGGCCGCGGGCGACATGGCCTTCCATAAAGATTATGTCGCTCTCTCTGCCGATGCCGCCCAATGGATCGTGGATAGGAGCATCCGCCTGGTCGGCATCGACTATCTCTCGATCGAGCCGTACAAGCTCCCGGGCCACCCGGTGCATATGACGCTCCTCAGCAGCGGCGTTATCGCCCTGGAGACCATCAACCTGGCGCATGTAACACCCGGGCACTACCAGCTCTACTGCCTGCCCCTGCTCATCGCCGGGGGCGACGGCGCCCCCGCCCGTGCCGTGCTGCAACCCATGGATCGACCGATGCGCTGATCACAGTGCTGCGTCGCAGCAAGCACAGCCGCACGCCGGTAGCACCTGCCCCTTCCCCAACAGGAGGTCCACAACGTGAACAACAAAGTCGTTGCCTTTGGCGAGATGATGCTGCGCCTCTCGCCCCCCGGGCACCAGCGGTTCGTCCAGGCGCGCTCCTTCGACGCCATCTATGGCGGCGCCGAAGCCAACGTCGCCGTGTCCTTGGCGAACTATGGGCTGGTCGTGGATTATGTCACTCGGCTCCCGCCGAACGAGATCGGCGATGCCTGCCTGGCCTATCTGCGTCAGTTCGGCGTCGGCACGAGCAAGATCGTGCGCGGCGGCGAGCGCATGGGCCTCTACTTCATGGAAGCCGGCGCCGGTCACCGGCCGAGCAAGGTCATCTACGACCGAGCAGATTCTGCCCTGGCCACGGTCAAGCCCGGCGACCTGGACTGGCACGCCATCTTTTCGGATGCGGACTGGTTCCATTGGGGAGGGATCACCCCCGCCCTCTCTCGGTCGGCGGCTGAGGTCTCGCTTGAGGCGGCGCGCGCTGCTCGCGAGATGGGGCTTGTCGTTTCCTTTGACCTCAACTACCGCGCCAACCTCTGGCGCTGGGGCGAGCCGCCGTCGGCCGTGATGCCCGCGCTAGTCGAGTGCAGCACGATGGCCGTGCTGGATGAGGAGCATGCCGGGGTTGTCTTTGGCGTCTATGCCACGCCAAGCGACAGCCAACTCGACCGGAGCCGCAGCATCTGCGAGCAGATGGCGGAACGCTTCCCGAGCCTGAAGACCATCGCGATTACCCTGCGCGGCTCCACAGCAGCATCCGACAGCACGTACTCGGCAGCCTTGTGGGAGCGAGGAGCCTTTTACTCTGCTCCCTCCCACGTTATCGGCCACATTGTGGACCGCATCGGCGGGGGCGACGCCTTTGTCGGCGGGCTCATTTACGGCCTGCGCACTTTTACCGACCCGCAGCGGGCGTTGGACTTTGGCGTTGCCGCCGCCTGCCTCAAGCACAGCATCAGCGGCGACTTTAACCTGGTGTCGGCGGCTGAGGTCGAGCAGATGCTGGCCGGGGGCGCCTCCGGCCGCGTACTGCGTTAGCAACTCGAGGAGAAAGCCATGGCTCGTTTCAGCAGAATGCATGTTCTCAACACGATTCTTGATCTCGGCATGGTCGTCATCTTCAACAATCCCGACCCGGACACCTCTATCCGGATTGCCGAGGCATGTTACAGGGGAGGCGCCAAGGTTGTCGAGTACACCAACCGTGGCGATCTGGCGTACCAGGTGTTCACGGGGCTCACCCGACACTTTGCCCAGGCCGCTCCCGACCTCATCCTCGGCGCGGGCACCATCCTCGATCCGAGCATGGCCGCCCTGTACATCGCCAGCGGCGCTAACTTTGTGGTCAGCCCCGTCTTTAGCCCCGACGTTGCCCGCACCTGTAATCGGCACAAGGTGCCATACGTCCCAGGCTGTGGAAGCGCCTCCGAGATCTCGGCCGCCGAGGAACTGGGGGTGGAAATCGTCAAGGTCTTCCCGGGCAGCGAAGTTGGGGGCCCATCCTTTGTAAAGAACATCCTCGGCCCGTGCCCCTGGTCGAGCCTGATGCCTACCGGCGCGGCCGTCGAGATATCGGCGGAGAACATTAGCGCCTGGTTCAAGGCGGGGGCCGTGGCGATCGGGCCGGGGTCCAAGCTCATTTTGCCGGAGCTGGTGCAGGCCGGCGATTTCGACGCGATCAGCGAGCGCGTCGCGCAGGTGCTGGCCTGGATTCGGCAGGCTCGCCCGTAGCAGCCGCCCGAGTGCAGCGTCTGAGCCGGCAACCCGGCCATACGCTCGGCATACCCTCACTCAGTACGGTCTTGCCGGCGGTGATGGAGGAAAGCCGCTTGTGGCTCACCTCCATGACCGCCGCTATCTTTGCCCTGCGACGAAGGGAGCGCTCTGCGCCCGGCGACCCCCTATGAGCGCTTGCGCTGCACTCCCCTTTATGATATGCTTACTGGAAGAGGTGAGTCTGTGCACGTTAGCCTGCGCGCCGGTGAGGAGGTAGCCATCCACAAGTGTGACTATGCCGGGCGGCCGGTCATCACCTACCCGGGCCGGATAGTTGCGGCGAACCCGGACAGGCTGGTGCTGGAGGCCGAGTGGACCCATGGTCATTGTGACCTGGGCCTCTTGGTCTTTGAGGATGGCGACCGTTTCGTCGAGACGTATCCCCTGACCCGCTGGTGGAACGTCTATGAGGTCCACAGCCGCAGCGGCCGGCTGCGCGGCTGGTACTGCAACATCGCGCGCCCGCCGCGTCTTGTAGGGCACGACCTCTACTACGACGATCTGGCTCTGGACCTGCTGGTCTCAGCCTCGGGGCAAGTCGAACTGCAGGATGAGGACGAGTTCGCGGCCCTGCACCTCGACCGGCACGCGCCCGCGGCCTACTGGCAGGCCCTGGAGGCGGTTCGCGAGGTGCGAGCGCTGATTGAGAGACGATGCCCCCCGTTCGAGGCGTTAGCCGCCGATGGGGACAAGGCGGATAGCTCCAGCACGCAGCGCGCATCGTCGTAGGGTTAATGGTGCCGGCCGAGTCGCTGCCGACATCTCCCGGGTCTGAGATACGCCTGGTTGCCGTGTCGCGCCTGCGAGCGGCATACCGTCCGGCCGGCGGAGGAGTGGTCTGATGGAGACGCTAGAGATCGCTGAGCACTTGCGGCAGGTGCCGCTTTTCTCGCGTCTCTCCCCGACAAACCTGGAGCGCGTGGCCGCTGCGACGCGAGTGGAGACGTTCCCACAACGCAGCCAACTGTTCGTTGCCGGAGAGCCGGGTCACGCCTTCGTGGCCATCCTGACGGGTGAAGCTGTGGTGCGCGCCATCAACCCGCGCGGCCGCTTGCGCCCCGTCGGCTACTTGCGCGCAGGCGATAGCGCCGGCGTGACCTCGCTACTCCTAGGCGAGCCGCATGACGCCACCATTCAAGCTACCACGGAGGTCGTCGCCCTGGTCCTGGATAGGGGCCGCTTCAGCATCCTCCGCTACGAGCATCCCAGCCTGGAGACTGAACTCTCCCTGCCGAGCGAGATCGTGGTCAAGCTCCGTCAGCAGAGGTTGCCCTGGCTAGAGCCCGGGGAGGTCGCCGTCCATCTGGGCCATCGGCATTGGTGGGCCCTACTACGTATGATGGCGCCCTGGACCCTGCTCCTCGCCATCGGCACGCTATTGCTCTACTTGCTGCTGGACGCCCATAGCCCTGGCATTCTCTTCGCGCTGCCCGTCATTCTGCTCGTGATCTATGCGCTCATCCTGGCCTGGAACATTGTGGATTGGCGCAACGACTATTTGGCCGTCACGACCCAGCGCGTAGTGCGGCGAGAGTTGATCCTCTTTACCTACGAAGCAAGACTCGAAGCGCCGCTCAACCAGGTCCAGGATGTAACCCTGAGGCGCAGCCGCGTCGGGGCGGTGCTCAACTTTGGCACGCTTCAGGTTCAGACCGCAGCCAAAAGCGGCGTGAGCCGCATCGTCTTCAACCACCTGAGCGAACCGTCTGCTTGCGCTGCAGCCCTCAGCCAGCAGGTGCATCGCGCGCAGGCACAGAGCCTGATCCGCGCCGAGAAAGGCGTGCGCGAGGAACTCCAGCGCCGTCTGGGTTGGGCCACGCCCGAGGAACTAGCCTTCCGCGGGCACGGGCGCATCGCCAGCGTCTGGGAGCGTGGGGAACGGCGACGGCCCTCACGCACGCCACGCTGGCGCTTTTTGGCCCCGCTGCGCGAACAGGAGGGCAGCCGCATCATCTGGCGCAAGCACTGGTACTTTCTCTTCCTGCGTATTCTGGCGCCACTCGTGGCGAACCTGGCCTGGCTCGCCTTGCTTCTGCTGGTCGTTATCGGGCGCGTCTTGGGGGCGACCCCTGCTCCGCTGGGCTGGGGCGCGGTGATCGGGCTGCTCGTCCTGGGTCTGGCCGTCGGGAGTTGGCTGTGGTGGCAAGTCACGGACTGGGAGAACGACATCTACATCCTGACCGATGACCGCATCATCGACATCGAGAAGCGGCCCCTCTTCGGCGCCGAGGAGCGCCGCGAGGCCTCGCTAGACCGTATCCAGAACGTGAACCTATCCGTGCCGGGGGTTGTGGCCAACCTGCTGCGCTTCGGAGACGTCAACATCGACACGGCCGGCGGCGAGGGCCAGTTCACCTTTCACGGCGTAATGGCCCCCCACGAAGTGCAGCAAGAGATCATGCGGCGCGTCGCCCAACACCGTGAGGAGCGCCAGCAGGTCGAGAGCCAACAGCGCCGCAGCGAGATCGCAGAGTGGTTCAGCGTCTATGAGCGCTTGCGCAGCCAGAGGTCCCAGCCCCCGCCCGGCACCACCCCGGCTACCACTCCAGGCACCTGATCGGCCGAAAGCGTTTGCTGAGGAACCGAGTGAGCTACGATGGGCGGTGGCGATTCGGCTGTCGTAGCGCAGGGGCCCGCCATTTGCCGCTATGAGCGACGAGCCGCCAAAAGTCAGTTGTCGGGCGTAAAGGCACGCTCGAATTCGTCCTCGAGCATGCGCAGGTGCTTCTCTTCTTCCTTGGCTAGGAAATCAAACAGGTCCTTGGCCGCCGCATTGCCGGTCATCGCGCCCAGTCTGAGGTACATCTCGCGCGACTCCTTTTCCTTCTGCATCGCCTGCCGCCAAGCCTCTTCCAGTTCCATGATTGGGTTCGCCACAGGAGCATTCCTCCTATCTTGAACATGATGGTAGCGGATTCGGAACAGCGCGTAGACGCTCTGGCCGCCGGTTCAGAGCGATGCGCCTTCCGGCGCCTCACGGGCGACAGCCCGCTCCAATAGGCGCCGCAACTCCTCACAGAAGCGCGTCACATCAAAACGCTCGGCATGCTGCCGCATGGCCTGCGGGTCGAAGGAGGTCGGGTCGAGAGAGCGCACGGCATCGGCCAGCGCCGCGGCGGTCTGCTCGTGGAAAAAGGTACCGGTAACGCCGTCAATCACCGTCTCCAACGCCCCGCCGCCGGCATAGGCAATCACCGGCCGGCCCGAGGCGCTGGCCTCCAGAGGCGCAATCCCGAAATCCTCTTCGCCTGGCCACAAAAAGGCCCGGCAGCGCGAAAGGAGACGCTTGCGCTCGGCATCGGAGACACGCCCCAAGAAGCGCACGTTGGGCGCGGCGCTACGTTCCAGAGCCTGGCGATCGCGGCCATCGCCCACAATGAGCAGGGGCAGCCCCAGCCGGTTAAAGGCCTCCACGGCCAAGTCCAGGCGCCTGTAGGGCACCAGCCTGCCCACAAAGAGGTAATAATCGTCAACCTCCTCGCTCAGGGCAAAGGCCGAAGTGTCCACGGGGGGATAGAGAATCTGCGACGGCCGGCGATAGTATTTTTCGATGCGCCCCTGCACAGCCTGCGATATGGCCACAAAGTGGTCCACCCGGTTGGCCGCCAGCGCATCCCAGGTGCGTAGCGACGGCAAGATGAGGGGCAGGACCGCACGCGCCACCCCACCAAGTCGCTCTCGCCGGGCGTAGGCTGGGTACTGCCAGAGGAAGCGCGCCGGCGTCAGGCAATAGCAGACGTGCACCGTCTCCGGCGGGACGATCACCCCGTGCGCAAAGGCGCTGGTCACGCTGAGCACCAGGTCATAGCCGTCCAGATGTAGGGCTTCAAAGCCGAGGGGGTAGAAGGGCAGAAAGGGCTGATGATGGCTCTTGATCAGCGGCAGCCGGTTGAGGAAAGAGGTGCGGATATCCCACGACCGGTATTCCGCCGGCAGCGCCTTGGGCTCATAGATAGACGTGTAGACAGGCGCCTCGGGGAACATGCCGTGTAAGGTCTCCAGCACCCGCTCTGCCCCACCGTACTGGTTGAGCCAAGAACAAACAATGGCAACTCTCAAGACTCGCCTCGCATAAAAGGGTCACTTGCCCACGCAGAAATCGCCGAACACGTGCGCTACCAGGTCATCGGTCACGCTCTCGCCGGTGACCTCGCCCAGCGCCGCGGCCGCCTCCCGCACGTCGATAGCCACGCAATCATCGGGCCAGCCGGCACGCCGAGCCTCTAGCCCGGCCGCAATGTGCTCGCGGGCGCGGCGGAGCGCGTCCACATGCTGCGGCCGGCTGATCAGCGGCATCTCATCCGGCTGCACCCTGTCGGTCAGCACCGTGGCCAGCACAGCCTCTTCCAGCGCATCGAGGCCCGCGCCCGTAAGCGCCGAGACGCGCACCTGCTGCCGCCCCGCCAAGAGCGCCTCCGGCTCTTGGTGGCTCTGCCAATCGGCCGGCGCGGGCAAGTCCGCCTTGTTGACCACCACCACAGTCGGGCGCCCCTGGGTCAGTTCGGCAATGGCCCAATCGTGCGCCGTCAGGGGCTCGCTGCCGTCAACCACCAGCAGGATCAGGTCTGCCGAGGAAACCGCCTGCCGGCTGCGCTCCACCCCCAGCCGCTCCACAGGGTCCACCGTCTCGGTAATGCCGGCCGTATCCACCAGCACCAGGGGGATGCCGCCGATAACCGCCGTCTCCTCCAGCGTATCGCGAGTCGTACCGGGGATAGGGGTGACAATCGCCCGCTCGCTGCGCAACAGCGCATTCAGCAGACTCGATTTGCCCACATTAGGCCGCCCCACAATCGCCGTGCGCAGCCCCTGGCGCATGGCCACCCCCTGCTCGGCGCCAGCCAGCAGCCGCTCCAGCTCGGCACGCGCCTCGAGCAGCAGCACCTCGGCATCGCAAGGCGGAATCTCGTCCGTAGGGAAATCGATGGCCGCCTCCAGATGGGCCAGGACGGTGAGAAGCCGCTCACGCGCCGCGCGCACCCGCCCGGAGAGCCGGCCCTGCAACTGACCGATGGCCGTGCGCAGACCGGCGCGGCTCTTGGCGCGGATCACATCGACCACCGCCTCGGCCTGAGCCAGGTCCAGCCGCCCGTTCATAAAAGCGCGCAGGGTAAACTCGCCGGGCTCGGCGAGCCGGGCGCCGCCGGCCAGGCACAGCTCCAGCACCCGGCGCAGGGGCAGCATGCCCCCATGGCAGTGAATTTCGGCCACATCCTGGCGGGTGTAGGTCTTGGGCGCCGGCATGCACACCGCCAGCACCTCATCAACCACCTCGTCGCTTTCCGGGTCAATCACATGCCCGTAGGTCAACCGCCAAGGCCGCCAGCGCCCACCAGTCGGCAGTACCAGGCGGGTCAAGAGCCCATGCGCATCCGGGCCACTAAGGCGGATAATACCGATGCCGCCCTCGCCGAGTGGCGTACCTATCGCGACGATCGTGTCATCCAGATTCCAACCCATGCGGCTCCTTCCGACTCGGATGTTACCACACGGATTGGGCACGGTCAAGTAATGGGGCTCGGTTGCGCCTTGTGTTGGTGGATTTGGTGTCTCTGTTGGTGAAGGCATGGGCCTTGTTTGGCGCTGTCCGTCTGCGCTGCCCACTGTCTGGGCAACACGCACCTGCCCTCGGCGTCTACACGCCCAGAGCGTCCAGGTAGCTCAGTTCTCCCGGCGGT
>DAOUGZ010000026.1:0-3512 GCA_034428955.1 Anaerolineae bacterium
AGGGCTTCTGTGTGCAGTTGGCGGACGCGCTCGTGGCTCAGGCCAAGACGAGCGCCAAGCTGACGATAGCTGGCAGGCGTGTCGCCATCCAAGCCATAGTAAGCGACCATCACCTGCTGCAGACGCTGAGGCAAGCGGTACACCGAGCGGTAGAGCGTTTCCTGCGAGGCCACGGCGTCAGCCAGGGCCGCAGGATCATTGGCGAGGCGGTCCAAAGATGGCCAATCGACGCGGGACTTGGCATCCTCACGATCATGGTCTTTGACCGCACGCCAAACATGGCGCATAATGGCAGGCCAAGCGTAGGTGGAGAAGGCAAAGCCACGATACGGATCGAAGCCCAGGATCGCACGCCACAGGCCCATGCGGCCTGCCTGCAGCGCTTCATCGAAAGGCAGGCGGCCAAGGAACTGCCGGCGTACAACAGCCTGGACGAGGCCATCGTGGCGGTGCATCAGTTGGTTGAGGCTGAGATGGCAACCGGCCTGCGCTTGCTCGAACAGAGGGGGCTCGGTGGCCAGACTGAGCCCCCCCACTCCACTTCCAACGACGAACAAGGGACACCTCCTATGTGAGATGCCCCTTTTCTGCCTCACAATCGCCTATTCGCCAAAACCATCGCCCAGAACCGTTGGGGTTGATTTTAGCAGTCGCTACTGCTTCGAAAACCCGGAGTCCGCCCGTTTGACGGCGACGGCCAATCTGGCTATAATGGCAGGAGTATTCCTCGGTAGCTCAATTCGGCAGAGCGACCGGCTGTTAACCGGTTGGTTCGAGGTTCAAGTCCTCGCCGAGGAGCCAGCAAGGCCATTCGCGTACAAGCGGGTGGCCTTTTTGTGTTCTGGGGTGGCTACGCGACGCGAGAAGATCCAAAGTGATGCCGAATGGGCTTCTGGCAACACACCCCTATGCCTGTGATATGGCCCCCCGACTAGAGTCAGGGCTTTGGGCCCGTGGGGCCTCTCGCCGTAGTGCCAGATCACACAGCCTCACTGGACCTGCGCCGACAGGGTGTCGGCATAAAAGCCCAGGTACTCAGGGGTATGGGTAATCCAGTATTCGCCCACGTGCGTGCCCGGAAAGACGTGCCAGGCATGCTCAATGCCGCGCCAGGCAATGGTCTCATGGAGCTCATGCACCCGCCCCAGCCAGTTGTCTTCAACAGCGACGTCTATCCAGATGCGCAACCGCTCCAATCCGGGGAGCGTGCCGGCGAGGGAGAGAGGGTCGCGCTCGGCAAACTCCTCTCCAGAGCCCAGGAAGCTCAGATTCCAGCCTTCGGGATGCAGGCTGGGTGAGTGAGCGCCCACCACGCCAAAAGTGTCCAGATGGGTGAAAGCCAGGGTCAGGGCGCCGAAACCGCCCATGGAGAGGCCACCGATGGCTCGGGATTCTGCCACCGGCAAGGTGCGAAAGGTGCTGTCCACGTACAGCACCAGGTCCTGCGCCACATAGTCGCCCCAACGCGGCCCGTCCCCGACATTGTTGACCCAAAAGCCCCTGTCCCCTTGCGGCAGGATGATAATCATCGGCGACAGCGTACCTTGCGACATCTCCCAATCAGCCACCTGCACCAGGTTGTAGCAAATCCACTCATCACGATGCCCGCCGGCTCCATGCAACATATAGAGCACCGGGTAGTGCCGGCCGTCCGTAGCATAGCCCGGCGGGAGGTAAACCCAGAAAGGCATCTCGCGGCCGAGGGCATCGCTATAGAACCAAACTTCCTCCAGCCCGCCGTTGATCGCGCCGACCCAGTGTGCCACCCGCGCCAGCGCCTCCGCCGGGTCCGCCGGCTTGACATCGGGCGTGGGCGCCGGCTGGGCCGTGGGGCTCGGGCCGGCTTCATGCACAGCCACCGGCTCCGGCGTATCAACTGGGGGACCAGAGGGCCAAGAAGCGCCGAGACCATCCACATCCAGCGTAGGCGTAGCCGCAGGCAGAGGGGTGTCAAACCGATTGGCCTGGACGGCGTCGGTAGGCAGAGGAGTACCGAACCGATTGACCTGCGCCGCCGTGGGCAGTGGCGTACCGAAGCGGTTGACGGCCTGCGCTGTGCCGGCCGGGTCGGCGTAGGCAAGCGTCGGCGCAAAATGAAAGACGCACACCGCCAGCACAGTCAAGGGCACGGGCGCCAGGTGGTAGAGCCGGCGCGTGCGCGGCGTCGGCGCCAGGACCTGGTAGCGCACAAGTAGCCAAATGAGGGCCACTGCAGCAACCTGGATCAGCGCATTGAGCCACACCAGCCCCGGGCTGCCGAGCCCAAGACGTGCCAGCGCGATGGCCACCAGCGCCACCAACCCGACGTGAGCGGTGTAGGCATAGAGCGCCTGCTGGCCAAGCGGGAGCAACAGCCACCCGAGGCCCCGGCGCACGGGCTGCCAAAATACCGTCACCGCCAGGAAGAGGAAAGAGAACGTCACACCTGCCGCCAGCACACGCCCCGGTCGCAGGTTGACCTTGTCGAGGAAGAGGTCTTCGACCAGCGCGACCAGCTTCGGGCCGGCCGCGCCCGGCGAGTGGACAACGAAGAAGAGGGCAACCAGCAGCAGCAGTACCGCCCCGCTCAGCGCAAGCAGCAGGCGCGCGCGGTGCGGCCGAGGCACCGGCAGCACAGGCCGCCCATAGCCCAAGACCAGCGCGCTGAAAAAGATTACCTGCCAGGCGGAAAAGTTGAAGAGATGGTTCCCGGCGATGGGCCAAGGCAGCGCCAGGCAATGCGGCCAGAGTTGGAACGCGCCCCACAACAGCCAGGAGGTACCGAGCACCCACCCGCGCTTTCCCTGCTCGAGCAGCACCAACGCCAGCGGCGTCAGCAGAAATAGGACGGTGTATAGCAGCATCACATCGACCAAGTAGTAGGTACGGTGGAGGGTCAGGATGCTGACGACAGCAGAGAGTGGATCGCGGGTCATCACCCCCTGGCTCCACGGAAGGTGGAAGAGCTCCGAGAAGGGCACCAGAGCCAGGGTCAGTGCCACGGTGAGCAGATAGAGGGTAAAGACGCGAGAGAGTACCTTCACGAGGGAGGGTCCCAGGCCGTCACGCTTGATGCGGCGGGCGTAGACCAGCCCGGCGACCAGGCCCGAGGTGAGCACAAAGCCCTCAGCCGCCCCGGCAAAGAACCGGTTGCCGCCGGTCAGGTACCACAGTGGCGACATGCCGCAGACGTGATCGACCACCATGGCGAACACAAAGTACCCACGCAGCAGGTCGAGGCGTAGGTCACGCCCCTGCGGAGTGATGAAAGGCGGATTGCCAAGCTCGTCTTTGATCATAATAGGCTCCCGTCTGAGGGCTGGTCGGCGGGACCATCATCATGTGTATTATACAGGCGGTTGCAGATGAGGCCAAAGCTTCTCTGGCAATGGACCCGCCATTGTGATATAGTTAGAGGATAGCGTCACCGGCGGCGCCGGTGCTGCCTTCTCAGATGTCCTTGGAGGTGTATCTATGAGAATATCGCGTTCTCTGACCCCGTTGTGTGTACTCATCGTCATCCTGGCCCTCAT
>DAOUGZ010000027.1:0-9343 GCA_034428955.1 Anaerolineae bacterium
GTCCGGCGCTGGGGCAGCGTTGCCTCACGCTGATGCCGGGGCTTGCCCTGTTGCCGCTCAGGTGCCCCGGGCGAGCCGACAGGCTGTTCTGGTCTGCTGGTAGCCCAGGTTATCGGATGGATCCTTGTTCCGTGCTCTCGCGGATCGGGAGGAGCGAGAACTGATGCCGAGCAAGCTGGCTGTGGTTTTCCGGCAGCATCTCCGGGCCGAGATGGTTGGGGAGTACGTCCTCCTGCCTTTCGAGGTCCCGGCAGGTACCACGCGCATTGACATCCGCTATAGCTACGATCAGGACGTGCCGCCGGTTCCAGGCGCCCCGCCCGGCAACGCCGTCGATCTGGGCCTCTTTGGTCCGGGCGGTGCAGGTTTTTGCACGGGGGACTTTCGGGGCTGGAGCGGCACAGCTCGGCAAGAGGTCTTTGTGACCTCCAGCGATGCCACTCCCGGCTACCTCCCCGGGCCGATCACGCCGGGCACCTGGCATGTGCTGCTTGGGCTCTATATGCTCCATCCCTCGGGTTGTGACTATACAGTGCAAGTCCACCTGAGCCAGGATGAGCAGGCCGAGCATGCCCAGCCGCTGTGGCCCACGCCTCAGGCCAGGCGGCAGGCGCGCTGGTATCCGGGCGATCTGCATAGTCACAGCCACCACAGCGAAGCCTCCGGCACGTTGGCGGACCTTTGCGAAGCGGCTATGAGCCAGGGGCTGGCATTCCTTGCGGTTACCGAGCACAATACCGTCAGCCATCACCGCCTGCTCGGCCAATTCCGCCGGCCCGATTTCCTGCCGATCCCCGGCCAGGAGATCACCACCTATCGCGGGCACGCCAACGTATGGGGGGCCGATCGCTGGATCGAGTTCCGCTGCCGGCGCGATGCCGACCTCACCCGCGTCATCAGCATGGCGCACGCCGCCGGCGGCCTTTTTTCGGCGAATCACCCCAAGACCAACGGCCCACCCTGGCAGTTCGGCACCTATGCGGGGATCGACTGCCTCGAGGTCTGGCAGGGGCCGTGGTTTCTTTCGAACTACCAGTCCTTGGCCGTGTGGGACGATCTGTTGCGCAGCGGCCAGCGGGTTGTCGGCGTCGGCGGGAGCGACCAGCACCAGCCGGCAGCCGACGAGCAGGCTTCGTGGCACTGTGTGGGGCATCCGACGACCTGGGTCTATGCTCCGGCGCTGGATCAGGCAGCCATTCTGGCCGGGGTCCGCGCGGGGCATGTGGCCATCTCGGCGGGGCCGGCTGGGCCGCAGTTGGAAATGCGCGCCCAGGCCGCTGAGGCCGCTGGTATCATGGGCGATCTGTTGACGGTGCGCAGCGAGCAGCCCGTGCAGATCACCGGGTGCGTGCGCGGCGGCACCGGCCTGGTGCTGCGCCTGATGGGACCCAAAGGCATGCTCGCCGAGATGCCCATTACGGATCAAGACTGGACTTTTGAATATCCACTCACACCGCGCGCGTCGACCTATGTGCGGGCCGAAGTGGCCGAGCCGCTGGACCCGGCCGAGGCTCACGAACCGGCGGCGTTGGTGTTGCAGGCCCTAGGGAACCCGATCTATGTGCAGGTTGTGTCCTCGCCTGCCGGATAACCCCAAAACCCCTGGCAGGCTTGGCAACAATGGGCCGGGTGGCTGGAAATACCCGTCCTCGGTGTGCTTTGCGCCGGGGTTGCAATACGGTGTCGGCTGGCTTCCGAGTCCACAGGTGTGACGGAAGCGTGTTGTGCAGCGGCCGCTCAAGGGGCGGCCGGATAGAGGAAATTGACAAGAAAACCCAGACCGTGACGCACTGACAGCCGTCCCGGAGAGGTATGCCGCCCGGCTCCTCAACGACGTGATCTGTACAGGCGCTTAGCCTGCAGACACGGACTATCAACCGGTGTGCTGATCGCTAGAGCGGCAGGCGCCCCAGTGGCGCATAACCAGCTTGGGCGATCTATGCTCCAACCGGTAAGAGGAGGTGCCGGTGGCCAATCCGTGGTTCAGTCGGTGGTCTCTGGCCCTAGTGCTCATTCTGCTTATTGTCGTGTTGGTGGCCGCGGCGACGGTCGTCATGGCCCACACGGTTCTACAGCCCAAAGTCGTGCCGACCATCAAGGTGCAGCCGGCGGTAGTCAAGCCGGGCGATGTGGTGGTTGTGACCGGCGAAGGCTGGCCGGTGCTGCCGAACCTGGTGCTCGTGGTGGCGCTTAGCCCCACGAAGGACCTGGTCAGCGAGGGGCTGCTGCCGGTCAGTGCGACCAAGGTCGGGCCTGATGGAACGCTGGCGGCAACCTTTGCCTTTCCGGCGGAGGTGCCCTGGGCCACGCTGCGTGAGGCCTGGGTCGTCGTCCGGCCGGGCACGGGCAACCTGCAGGCGTCTGCCCGGCTCACCGTGCAACGGCTGCGCCCTACGCCCACGCCCACCGTGGCGGTAGCCGCCACGCCTATCCCCGGCCGCCCTCAGATTCAGGGCACCATCGTGCAGTTGGCCTTGCAGCAGGGCCTGCTCACGCTGCGCCCCTTGGATGGAAGCCCCGATCGCGGGGTCCGGGTCAGCGGCGCGCGGGTACGCTTTGTCGACGGGCGCTCCGCGGCACTGAGCGATCTGCAGGTGGGCCGGATGATCGCTGCCGAGGGCTGGTTCGATAGTGCGGGAACCCTGCTCGCCGAAGAGTTGACCATCCTGGAGAGCACGGGCACGCCGGTGAGCGTCCCGGCGACTGTGTGCCTGCCCACCGTAGTGCTCAAGGTCCCCACGCCCTGCGTGGCTGTGCTGCCGACGGCCTGCCCGCCGCAGCCCAAGCCTACGCCCGTCCCCATCGTCCATGCGCCCGCGCGCCCCACACCACCGCCCGTCACTGTGCCGCTGAACCGCTGGACCGGCGAGTTCTATGACAATGCGTCGCTGGCAGGCGTGCCTGCCTACATCCGTGAGGCTGAGGTGATCGACTTTCACTGGCGCTTTGGGCCGCCGATCTCCGACCTGCCGCGCCAGGGGTATTCGATCCGCTGGACGGGCGTGTGGGACTTTGCGCGCACCTGCCGCTATCGCTTCCTGCTCCTGCTCAAGGGTGGGGCGCGGCTCTACGTGGACGGACGGCTGCTGCTGGACCTGTGGGGCTGCCCGCCGGCGGCTGAGTACCCGGCTCACATCGACCTGGCCGCCGGGCCGCATCAGATCTGCCTCGAGTTTCTGAGCACGGGGCCGGACGCTCGCGTTCAGTTGCGTTGGGAGTATGGGGCGGCGGTGCCGTGAAGCAGATCCGGCACCCCGTCCCATGGTGGGCGGTGTTGCCTTCAGGGGTAGTAGGTGTAGGCGAGCGAGGGGGCAGCCGTGCGGTAGCCTGTTCCCTCCCCGGATAGGTGCTACACGCCGAGGAGCAGGCGCAGTTGGCGGGCAGTGCTTACGGCCTGGCCTTGCCAATGGTTGTTGGCAAAGACAAAGACCGTCTCCGCTTTTTCGGCGAGGGATTCGATTTTGGGCTTCCACTCGCCGAGTTCGGCGTCACTGTAGGTATAGTCATAGCGCTCCCAGGCGTTCTCGTGCCGCCACCACTTGCGGGCGTTGCGGCCATGAAAGCGCACATAGGCGATGTCGCTCGTGGCCACTGCCACCGGTGGGATGAGGCCCTCCAGGCGCGGCTCGTCGACGGCACAGAAACCCAGGCCGAGTTCGGTTAGGAGGTCAAAGGTCTCCTGCTCGAGCCAGGCGCGGTTGCGGAACTCGACGGCGATGGGCAGGCCGGCCAGTTGCTCGCGGAGGCGCACCAGGTAGGTGCGATTCCCGGGCGTGGCGTGAAAAGAGTAGGGGAACTGGGCCAGGATGCAGCCCAGCTTGCCGTCCTGGACCAGCGGTTCTATGCCGGCGCGAAAGGCGGCAAAGGCATCCGCATCCTCGCGCTCGTGGGTCAGTTCTTTGCTGGCCTTGACGGTGAAACAGAAACCTTCCGGCGTCTTGCCGGACATGGCGGCCAGCGTCTTGGCGCTGGGTAGCCGATAGTAGGTATAGTTGATCTCACAGGCGCGGAACTCTTGCGCGTAGAAGGAAAGCCAATCCTTCTTGGGCAGGCCCGGCGGGTAAAAGGGGCCGACCCAGTCGTCATAGCTGTAGCCGCTGGTGCCGACATAGATCATGTCTATCCCTCATCGACAGGCTCGCCGCTGTCGCGTTCGGTCTCGATGAGCACCGGGCGCGGCCGCCCCCCTCCGGGGTCCGGCCCGACGATGCCTGCCGCCTCCAGTTGTTCGATCAGGCGCGCTGCGCGCGAGTAGCCCACTCGCAGCCGGCGCTGCAAGAGTGATGCCGAAGCCTGCCCTTGCCGGCGCACGAGTTCGACGGCTTGCTGGTAGAGCCTGTCTTCCTCGTCCTCTTCCGCCAGCAGCCCCTCCCAGGGCGCCGTCGTCTCCATTTGCTCCCCCTCTGCGGCCTCTGCGGGCGCCGCGCGCCAATGGGCAACGATGGCTGCCAGCTCGCTATCCGACACAAAGCAGCCCTGCAGGCGCAACAGGCGGCTCGCCTCAGGGGACATGAAGAGCATATCGCCGCGGCCTAGCAGTTGTTCGGCGCCCCCCGTATCGAGGATTACCCGCGAGTCGATCTGTGTGGAGACGGCAAAGGCGATGCGCGCCGGGAAATTGGCCTTGATCAGGCCGGTGAGCACATCTACCGATGGCCGTTGCGTGGCGATGATGAGGTGGATGCCTGTAGCCCGCCCCATCTGGGCCAGCCGGCAGAGGGAGCGCTCTACGTCATCCGGAGCGACCATCATCAGGTCGGCCAATTCGTCGACAAAGACGGCCAGGTAGGGCAGGCGTTCGCTCCGCTGCCGGCTCACCGCGGCGTTGTAGCCCTCGATGTTGCGCACCTTGAGCCGGGCAAACGCTTTGTAGCGCCGGTCCATCTCCAGGCAGAGCCAGCGCAGGGCGCCGACGGTTTGTTCGACCTCAACGATAACCGGGGCGATGAGGTGCGGCACGCCGTTATAGCCGGTCAACTCGACCCGCTTGGGGTCAATCAGTATCAGGTTCAGCGCCTCGGGAGGGTTTTCCATCAGCAAGCAGGCGATGAGGGCGTTGATGCAGACGCTCTTGCCGCTGCCGGTCGCGCCGGCGATGAGCAGGTGCGGCATGGCGGCGAGGTCGGCGGCGACCGGGCGCCCCGAAGCTCCCTGGCCTAGGGCGATGCGGAGCGGCGAGGCGATTCGCCGGTAGACGTCCGACTCTATCACCGAGCGCAGGTTGACCAGGGAGGGCTTGGTGTTGGGCACCTCAATGCCGACCAGGGGCCGCCCGGGCATGGGTGCCTCGATGCGCAGCGAGGGCACAGCCAGTGCGAGGGCCAGATCGTTGCTCAGGGCCTCGATGCGGCTGACGCGTACCTTGCGCTGCACCGTCAGACCACTGGTGGTCTTGCGTTCGGTAAAGCCGGGTTCCAGTCCGAAGAGGGTGACAGCCGGGCCACGCTGAGTCTCAACTACAGTGGCTGGGACGCCAAAGTGCGCCAGGGTCTGCTCGATCACTTGCGCCTGCTGGCGCGTCGTAGCGTCGTCTGCGGCCTGGCCGGCGGGTGGCGCCAGGATGTCCAGCGGAGGCAGGCCCCGGCTGCGGGCTCGCCGGCGTGGCGGCGATGGCGCCGGCGCTGCGGGCGAGCGGGGCTGCGAGGGAGGCGGAGGCTGCGGCCGGCTGCCGGCTGCAGATGGCGCCCGCGCCGGTTCAGGCCGGCGAGTCACCGGGCGCTGACCGGGCGCAGCGGCCAGCGCTTCGGCCTTGTGGGCGCCTGTTGGGGCCAGGTGCGCCTCCAGGGTGGCCAGAACGCGGTCTGCGAGCGCCGGCAGCAGGCCCCAGGGGACGTCGAAGGCCAGGCTCGCCCCGCCGATCGCGACGAGGATCAGCACGAGCCCTCCCAACAAACGGCCCAGCGCGCCCGTCAGAAACGAGGCGACCGCCCAACCCAGGTAGCCGCCCCCCTGGCCCTGGGCGGCAAGCGCATAGCCCTCCGAGGCCGGCAGAGGAGTGTGAATCAGGGCGAGGCACCCGATGAGCAAGAGTTCGAGACCCAGGATCTGGCTTGGCCGGATACCCAGCCGGCCTTGTAGATGCTGCGGCGCCAGCAGCCAGGCGGCCGCGGCGAGAAGGATGGCGACGATCAAGTACGCGCCCCAACCAAAGGTATTGCGCCAAAAGTTGACGAGGCCGCCCCCTAGGGCACCGCGAATGATGTGCAGCAGAGACAGGGCTGACAGCACACCCACCAGCCCGAGCGCCAGCCCCCAGGTCTGCGGCCTGCGCGCCCAGCCCAGGAGGACAGGGATCAGCATGCCCGAGCTGGGCACAGCGGGACGTTTCGGCATCTTGCTCACCCGCTCGCGGAGAGGCGCCCCTCGAGCGAGCCAGGCCGGCCATCCGGGCGAGCCTGGCGCATGCTGAGCGCCAGACGGCGATTATCCGAGTCGATACTGACGATGCGCACTGCTACCGTATCGCCCTCGGTGACGACGTTCCGCGGATGCAAAAAGCTGCCCTCGGCGAGTTCGGAGATGTGGATGAGGCCCTCGACGCCATCCTCGATGCAGGCAAAGGCGCCAAAACTCATCACGTTGGTGATGACGCCACGCACGAGCTGGCCCACCTGGTAGCGCTCGTCAATACTCTCCCACGGATCGGGCGTGAGCTTTTTCAGGCTGAGGGCCACGCGCTTGCGCTCGGGCTCCACCGACATGACGTAGACATCGACCTCCTGGCCGATCTCCAGTACATCCGAGGGGTGGCGCACGTGGCTCCAGGCGATTTCAGAGATGTGTACCAGCCCGTCGATGCCGCCCAGGTCAATAAAGGCGCCAAAGTCGCAGATGTTGCGCACGCGGCCCTGCCGTATCTGGCCGGAGGCCATCTCCTCCCACATGCACTGCCCGTTGTTGCCGTCCCACTGCAGTGCTCGCTCGGAAAAGACCAGCCGCTTGCGCGTCCGGTCGACCTCGATGACCTTGAGTTGCATAGCCTCGCCGACGCGGCCGGCAAAGGCCGTGTCGCGCTCGGCATCGGTAGTGTAGCGGATCATCTTCTTCAACTGCGAGGCGGGCAAAAAGCCCTGCAAGCTGCGCCAGTGCACGAGGAGACCGCCGCGGTTCCAGCCGACCACGGTGGCTTCCTGGATTTCCCCGCTATCGAGGGCAGCTATGGCCAGTTGCCAGTCGGATTCGTCCGAGTCCTCAACGTCTTCATAGTAGAGGCGGGCGTAGAGGGGCTCCTGATCTGACGGCGCCCGTTCGACGGTCCACAGGTCGCTGAGGAGGTCGCTATCGTCGGTTCGAGAGGGCGGATGCTGCAGGACGGCGCTGTTGCCTGGTGCCTGAGGGGCGGGTACGCTGAGTTGAGCACAGACACGGCGGATGAAGGCGGTCATCTCCTCCAGGGTACGTCGCTCCATGGTCTGATCCTCACATTTCCTGACTGGGTCACACACAACGCCGGTTGTCAGACAACAGAAACCCTGGCGCAACCCCTCGCCAGGGAGGACAGACAGATACCAGTGGCCGAGTCGTGTCAACGTCGTAGGCTGCGGTAGCGAGACTGGCAGCGTCCCTCTGGTTACTTTGGCTTCCGCCCAATGCTTGCTGAGATAGCCCCTTGCCGGGGTCCAAGGGGCCTATACCTCTCTCCATTATAGGGCAAGCTACCTTTACAGTCAAGGACTTCTACACTCTCTCCGCTATACTACTCTTGCCGGAACCGCCAATCTGGTTTATGATGGAGTCAGGTTCCGGCATCTTTTGCCTGACAAAGGATTCCCCGAGCAGCCCTCGACTCTCTTGCAGGCGCACCAGCGCCACATCGTGCGACTGCCGGCAGATGCCGTGGCGCCGTACAAGGAGATGCGTAGGTTGATCCCGCAGTTTGTGACCCAGGATGACGGCCGGAGGCGCTCTTCCTCAGCCGAAGCGGTGGGAGCGGCGAAGGACCTGCTCCGCCGGGGGCAGGGTGCGGCCCGCAAGGGTGAGTGGACGCGCGCTGCCCGGCTGCTGCGAGCGGCATTGCTGGCCGACCCGGCCAACGTGGACGCGCGCCTGTGGTTGGCTGCGGTTACCGATAGCCCTGAGGAATCGGTGCGCATCCTGACCCGCCTCCTGCGCGAGCACCCCGGGCATCCCCAGGCCATGGCCGGGCTGCAATGGGCATGCGATCGGCTGAACGCCCGGCGGCCTGCAGCGGCCCCCTTGCCCTCTTGCCCACAGGTGGAGCCTCTCCCCGAGCCGCAGGCAAGGTCGTGGCTGCGGGTGCTGGCCCGCGCCGCTGTGACGGCCTTTGTGCTGCTTGGCGTCGCCGGGATCGTATTCGCCGGCTATAATTGGGCGCGCGCCGAGCAGCCCCTCGCCGGGCTAATCCCGGGTATCGACTCCCCGGCGGCGGATCTGCCGCAATGGCCCACATCGCTGCCGGTCATCTATCCCACCGCGGTGCCTGCGACGCCGACGCCATCCCCCACAGAGACGCCGACGTCGACCGCTACCGAGGTACCGACGGCTATGCCCACGGAGACGCCGACAGCGACACCCCTGCCCACGGAGACGCCGACAGCCGCCCCGCCCAGCGCCACGCCCACGGCGACCGCGCTCCCTCCCACGGCCACACCCTTGCCGACGGCAACCGCGGCGCAGACCGCCATTCCCGGGGGTGCGGCTTCCGGCAAGTGGATCGAGGTTATCCTCAGTGAGCAGGCCTGTATCGCCTGGGAAGGGGAGACCGCCGTTCGGCGTATGATCGTCTCCACCGGTACGGCCCAGTACCCCACAGTCACAGGGACCTTTCGCATCTATGCCAAGCTGCGCAGCCAGACCATGAGCGGCCCGGGTTACTATTTGCCGGGTGTGCCGCACGTCATGTACTTTTACCACGGCTTTGCCCTCCACGGTGCCTATTGGCACAACAACTTTGGCACACCCATGAGCCACGGGTGTGTCAATCTGAGCCTCCCAGATGCTGCCTGGCTTTTCGACTGGGCCGAGCCAAGCCTGCCCGAGGATCAGTGGACCCTCTATTCCTCGGCGGACAACCCGGGTACAACGGTGGTGGTCCGTTGGTGAGGTGCTGAAGCGGACATAACGCAGGGGCTTGCCCTGTCGCGAGTCCGCCGCAGTATTGCAGCGCTGAGGCAGTGCTTGACTCCTCCTCACTCCTTGCTAGAATGGAATAAGGTAAACAACTCTGGCCGGCGGCGCTCAACAGGCCGCCGGCTAGCAGCCTGCTGCAGAGGCAGGCTGCTAGCCGTGGATGAGAGGGGCGCAGGGCGCGTGACAGGTGAAGGGCGAAGAGGAATCGCCATCGTGACCGCGATGGGCATCGAGGGCCTTGGCCTCTCCAAGG
>DAOUGZ010000028.1:0-9230 GCA_034428955.1 Anaerolineae bacterium
GCAAGACGACCTTCCTGGAGACGCTCAAGGCGGTCTGGGGCGAGTACGCTCGCACGACCCCCTTCGCCACCTTTCAGGCCGGCAACCGCGACGACAAACGGGTCGATCTGGCCGGCCTGCAAGGGGTGCGCCTGGTCTGCGCCTCCGAGGGCGACGACGGACGCCGGCTGGCCGAGGCTCAGGTCAAGGCCATGACGGGAGGCGATGCCATCAGTTGCCGCCGGCTATACGGCGAGTTCTTCGAGTACCACCCGGCGTTCAAGGTCTGGCTGGCCACCAACAGCAAGCCCACCATCCGTGGCACCGATCACGGCATCTGGCGGCGCATCCGGCTGATCCCCTTCACCCGCCGGTTCACAGGCTGCACGGCCGATCCGACCCTGCCGGCCAAGCTGCAGGCCGAGGCGGCAGGCATCCTGGCCTGGGCCGTGGCGGGCTGCCTGGACTGGCAGCGCGACGGCCTGGGCAGTCCACCCGCCGTGCAGGAGGCGACGGAGACCTACCGGCTGGAGCAGGATCGCCTGGGCCAGTTCCTGGCCGATTGCACCGTGCCAGCCCCCCAGGGCTCGGTGCGCGCCGCTGATCTCTACCGGGCCTACGAGCGCTGGTGCCGGGACAACGGCGAGCAGCCCATGTCGGGCACGGCCTTCGGCCGGCAGATGGCCGAACGGGGCGTAGCCAAGCTCAGGGACCGTACCGGCCTGCGCTACCAGGGCATCGCCCTGCCCGGGCGTTCCGTGCAGGACAGGTGAGCGAGTCTATCCATCGATAGGCCACTCTCACGGCGTGGCGCTACCACGATCTCCACCCAGACGACTCGGACCCGCCGCAGGTCCTGCGCGCCAGAAGGCCAAGGGCCAGAGCGTGAGGACACTCTGGCCCTTGCAGCAGGCGCCGGAGCGGAGGCATCAGGCGGTCGGAGGCCCCGCCGGCGGGTTTGCCGGGCGGCGCAGGGAGATGGGCCGCCGGGTGATCAGGCGCAGGATGATATCCACGGCTGCCACGGCCACGACGCCCAGCGGACCGACGAGGCCACTGGGCACAAAGTCGGCGTAGCCATAGTGCCGCGCCACCACCACGATCAGCGCCAGGACGTTGAACCACAGGGTCTTCGACAACAGCGGATGCTTGCCTTCCATCGTTCCCTCCCTTCGCGGTGATTCCACCTTCCGGGCTCTGTGCACGCTTGCCCGCTCGTCTTCTACGCGGTGCGCCATAATCGTATCAAGAGAGTGTTGGGAGAGTGCTGGAAGTGTATTAGAGCCTTCCCATCGCTGTTGCTAAGCGCCAACGGTAATCAGCCGAGCGAAGCATTCCATCTGTTGGAAACCTCTAGTACTCCCTCAACACGCCTCCAACATCTTCTTGATACGATGCAGGTGTAGCGGCAAGGGCCGCACGTGGAGCCCCAAGACACGCGGTCTTGGGCTCCACCCGCAAGCACGAGCAAGAGGAGGAAAGCGAAATGGCAGTCCCGGTACGCGGTCTTCATCTATGGTCGAGCAAGTACAACGATCCCTACCAGACCGGGTTCGATGAAGACCTGTACAAGATCGAGACCATCGGCAACCTCAACTCGGTCAAGACCACACTGTTCAGCTTCATGTCCCACTACGAGCCCGATCGCACTAACAAGAGAGCTTCTCAAATACAGAAGATCAATCGCCTTCGGGAGGCTCTCTCTGCCAACCAGACCTTCGTCTACCGCTGTTGGCCAGAACATGGCGACGTACTGCCTGAGCGGGAGCGCCTGATCAGTGGCTACTACTATAATCCGGGTGCGCCCGGCGATTTCGTGCGCGACATGTATGGCAACTACAACTGGTACGAGAGCGGCAGACTCTTCGCGCGCAACCTGAAGGAGCCGCTCCAGGCTATCAGGATCAAGCAGATCCCGTACGTGTGGCTAGAAATCGCCAATGAGCCCAACGAGCCTCACGAGCCATTCCTGCAGAGCATGGCAGCCTACAACGACTTCTTCCGCGGCTTTTTCTGGGGCTGCCGGGAGAGCGACATCATGGAATTCGTCGGGCGTGTATATCCCCTGATCTACGCCGGGCTGTCCCCGAACTACAACCCGCAGGCATGGTATACGGACTACTGGGTGCAGGTTCACATCCGGGACTATGCGGACAAGGTTGGCGTCCACGTGTACTGGACCTCCGACAGCCTGCGAGAGGCTACCGGCCCGGATGGCGGGCGCTACTACCGGACGGTGAAGACCACCCTGCAGAATGCGGGCATCGGGCCCAAGGGCCTGATGATCACCGAGTTCAACATACCCAGGTTTGCTGTAGGCTACGACGACGATGTGCAGGGGCAGCAGTGGCAGGCGTGGTGGCAAGGCGCCTGGGCCGATGCCCAGAGCGGCTGGTGGAATGAGCAGGCTTTCCTGTACGTGTCCAAGGCAGACCCTGACTCTACGCTTCCAGAAGATCCCGAGAGGGATATCCGCGAGTACCAGGTTCACGACACACAGTTAGGCTACATCCAGAACGCCTGACCATAGCGACACCGGGAGACGGCCCGCTGCTCCGGGCCGTCTCCCGGTGCCCACCCTCTTTGGCTATCGGTCTGTACAATGACATGCGGCAGCCGAGTTGAACTCCTGAGTGCCGTACCTGGGAGGCTGTGGGTTGGGCAGATAGGTGCGGGCGTCCGCCGCATGCGTCCAGATATTCGAGTAGAACCGGAACAGAGACCCACCTTCCAGCCGTTCGGCCGGCCCTGTAGTGTAGAGCTTGACCGTGAAGTGGTAGGGCTGCTGCCCAGGATCGACCGCAATGTTGTTGAACACATAGCGCGGGTACAAAGTTCCATCCACTTCGTATGTCACCACTTGCGCTGGCTCCATGACCTCCAGGCGCCTCCCTGCCAGCGTGATCATCGGCCTCATCCCTTCGTTGCCCTTGGCCCCATAGAGGATGATTTGATCCGCCGGGAAGGAGCGGAGCGCCTTCAGCGTACCATGCTCGAACAACTCTACCGCCACATTCACGTAGCGGGCTTGGTTCACCGGCATGGGATGGCCCTGGCCGTCGTGTGGCCAGACGACCTGAATGCGAGCGTCCAGGCTCTGCGGTGTCCCTTCCGCATAGCCTGTGGGCACGACCGGGTTGGGATAGTAAGTACGCGCATCCAGGGCATGCGACCAGATGGAGGCGTTTGCGAGGAATCGGTACTGGCTGCGCGGGTTGTTGCGCAGGTCGGCAGGCACATTGTTGAACTCGATGGATGGGAACCAGTGGTCGCCATCACGGCGCAGCTTGAGCTCGCCCTGCTCTGAAGCGGCCAAGAACTCGACGGGCTCGTTGTCTTTGGCCACAAAGAGATCAAACGGCGCCGGGCGCCGGTCACAAGGCACGGCAGACCCAGGCCAGACGGAGATGTTGACCTTGGTGGACTGGGCCAGGTTACCCGGCCCACCCACCGGGTAGACGATGGCGATGAATGGTCCCCAATACGTTTCCGACTCCGTGCCCGACTGAGCTTGGGCCGCGCCATTGCCGACGCAGAGCAAGATGAGCATCAACACGCCCAGCAGAGCCCGGCTGGCAGTCTTCTGCCACCTTCTCATGACCGTAGACTCCTCTCTAGTCCATCCATGGAACCACAGGTGCACCTGCGCAAAGAGGTTTCTCTTATATAGACGCACGAGAAGTGCCAATGGTTGCAGCATATGCCACCCTCGCGCTCTTCTGTCTGGGAGGCAAGGGGCAAGCAAACGTCGGCGAGACGACGGAGGCACATCATGGTAGAGCCTTGCATTCCGTCCTGGGTGTCTGCCTGACTATTGGAAGTTCCTAACACTCTCGTGCAACTCTCTCAACACTGTGCAGCTATGATGGAAGTGAACCGAATGAGCGCAGTTGATCATAGATCCCCTGGGGCATCCACACAAGCGATCGACGCATGATGGAGTGTGGGCGCAAGGGCGCCATAGCAGCGGGTGGGGTCGGGGCAGTCTGGCACGGGCTCTCTCGCCAGCCCGAAGGGTCAATGCCGGCGAGACTCTCGGGCTCTGGAGCAAAGAGGCCTGCGCTCTTCGGTCCCCGCGGCCTGCCGCCGACTTCACCCGCTCCGTCAGTCCGCTCCGCTCGTGCCCATCCGTTGGGCTCGAATCAGAGACGACTGCAGCTGACAACAATGTCGGACGCGGTCAAGCATCATAGGAGGAAACGGATGAACTTTACAACACTGCTTCAGCATCCTTGCGTTCTGCTGGTGGCACGCCTGGTTCTGGCGATTGTGTTCCTCGTCGCTGCCGCCAGCAAGCTACGAGGACTGCATCACTTCGCCAGGATTGTGGTGGCATACCAGGTACTGCCCCCCGAGCTGGGCTACGTGTTTGCCTATGTGCTGCCGTGGATGGAGGCGATCCTGGGTTTCTGCTTGCTGCTTGGGGTCGGCATAGCTTGGGCGGCGGCTGTAGTGGGGGTGTTGCTCAGTAGTTTCGCGGCTGCCGGGGCGGTCAACCTGCTGCGCGGGCGCAGAGATCTGCAATGTGGTTGCTTCGGCGAGCGGCGTACCATCAGCGCCGTCACGATTGTACGCGATATGCTTCTTCTCCTCCTGGCTCTGCAAGTCACCCTCTTCGACACCCCCAGAATAGCCACTGGGGGCTGCGAAGCATTCTGTAGGACGCTACAGTGGCATCCGAGGCCAGTGGATCTGATCGCCCTGGCAGTCGTGGGGTCAGGTCTCTGGTGCGTGTGGGAATTCGCGCGCCGGCTGCGTCATCGTGGAAGGCCCAGGTGGTAAGGGGGGCACACCTCGGCGGGCATGCGGTGACAGCCAGGATTGAGACAGCGGATCTGAAGGAGTGTGTTAACGAGCCCTAACTCTATTCCCACACCTTACCAACAATTCCATGGCAGAATGAAGTCGAGGCAGGCGGAAGCGCACAGACCCTGCTACCAGTTGCTGGCCCGGAGTCCGACGGCCACTGCGCCAGCCGCCTGGCGATATCGGAAAAGCGCAACAAGGTCAGAAAAGGAGATGACACAATGGCTTGGCGAGGCATGGAGATCTACACTGGCGTTGACCCCAACGATGCTTTCAATTGGGGCATCACCATCGTCAAACTGCGGGACCGCTCGCTCATCGATCAGATCGCTCCGACACTCCAGTCGCATCCATATGCGAAGGTCGTCACTCGGCCTCAACTGGATTGCGATTGGAATATGGGCAATATCACTGCGGAGGCGAATCGGTGGTACGACAAGTTGAACGCTCTCGGCGTGGCCGGCAAGTGGTGGGGGCATATTCCGATCAACGAGCCCAACAATAACTGTGGCACGACCGCTGCTGCCTTCCAGACCTTCATGCGCGATCTCACGAGTGGGATCGACTGGTGGTATGGGCAGACACGCATCAGAGTTCCCTGGACGACCCCGCCGTTTGCGGTCATTGAGCCAAGCGAAAACGACTACGTGACAGCGCTGATCAACTCGGGTGCGCTCTCGGCCAGGTACTCCGATGGATCGGGGCCGATATGGAGGTACATCGGGGCACACAACTACTGGAACTCCTGCGCAGAGATGCTGACTCGCTATGGCGTCTTTGTCGATAGGTATGTCCAACGAATGGCCAGACCGTATGGCAAGCAAATCCTGGTCGATGAAGTGAACAGCAACGCAAGCTGTGCGTGCAGCTATCCTATCCTGTACACAGGTTACGGCGACACGAACCGTCTCACGGACCTGCTCCGCTTCATGGGCCAAATCGATGCTAACCTCGGCGCTGAGGTGCTCATGAATATCGTGTTCGTCCACACAAACGATGCTACAGGCTGTGGTGGCAGTGGCTGGAGGCAGTTCGACTACACGCAAAGCCAATGGAACACCATCGCGAGCGGTGCATCCGCTCCGTTCAGTTGCCCGTAGAGATCGCCATTGGCACATACGGCGCTGGTGCCACCAGCGCCACTCTACTCCCTTGATCCAATGATGATGGCCAGGAACTTGCCCCTGGCCATCATCACGTCTCGTGCCGCTTCGCCCCTTTCACAAAGCTGGGGAGAGTTGGCAGGAGGGGTCGGCTTTCAGTGGCCAGGTGTTGTGGGTGCTTGGCTCAGGTCGATCTCCTCCCAACTCGTGCCGGCATCGTGGCTCACGAAGAGTTGATTGGACTGCTGGGCCTGTTTGATGTGGTAGACCGACAAGGCGGCAAACAGCGACTTGGGCTCGCGCGCATCAACCGCCAGCGGCCGCAGTGTACCTTCACTCCACAAGGGGTCAGAAAGGGGCGGAAAACGGGCGGCGAGTTCCCAGCGTATGGTGCTGGCATCGGGCGCGTCGGCATTCGGCGAGCGCAAGACGAAGACGCTACCATGGTTATAGGCAGCGGCAATACACCCGACGAAGAGTAGATTTGCGTTGGGATCGTAGGCGATGCCGGCGGGATAGCCGGTATCGTCGCCTGCCTCCTCAGGGACGACGAGCCCGGGGTCGAAGGCGCCCAGGTTGAGGCGCTCCCACTCGCCGTTGCCCGCTTTGCGCCACAGGGCGCACGGACCGATTTCTGAATCGAGGGTAATGGCCCAGAGCATATCGGGATTGTTGGGATTCACCAGGATATCAGTCACGATCGAGTGATTATAGAGGGTCACCATGTCCGTGTCAGCCCTGGCCCAGGTGTGCCCGCCGTCGGTGCTCTTCAGGACCAGTGGGTCGGGCCCCCAGCCACCGGCCCACAAGACGTTAGGATCGCGGAAATCAACGGCTAGGGCGCTGGCACGGAGGGCGTTCACGAGGCGCCACTCCCCCTGGCCGTCGCGGCGGTAGATGCCCTGGAGGGTTGTCAGGTACAGCGTCTCGGGGTGCTGATAGTCGATCGCCACCTTGCGGATATCGACGCCGGCCGGCAAGCCGGCGCTGTCCTCCGCAGCCCAGGATTGGCCCCCGTCCTCACTGCGGTAGAGGCGCCCATTGATGACTCCGTAGAGGCGGACCAGTTCATCAGGCGTGACGACCAGGCTAGTGGTCTGGAGGACCGACCCTACAACGGGTGAAGGCGAAGCTCCGAGCTGGACCGTAGCCTCTGTCGCAGTTGCTGGTGATATGGTCGGCGTCGTGCTGGGAGGGACGGCCAGCGACGGAGCGGCTGGTGTAGCGCTGGGAGTTGCGGCCGAGGTGGCGAGGGCAATGTTCGCTGTCGCCGCGGCAAAGGCCGGCTCAGCCGGCGCTCCGGCAGTCATGGTGGCAGTCATGGTCGACGAAGCTGGTGCCGGTGAGGTAGTTGGTGGTGTTGTCGTGAGCACTGCGTCACAACCCGTCTGAAGAGCCATAGAGAGCGCCAACAGGATAGAAACCGATTGACAAACCCTTCGCATGTCGTTTCACCTCCTTGATCAATGTCGATATCCGCCAAAATGCCTGCGCCGGTATAGACTTGTGCTATGCGGTGCGCTGGGCGCTCCAGACAGAAATCGATCAATCGTTCTGCATCGCCCCATCGGATTGGAGGCTCTTTGCGGGTTCGCTCAGAGTGATGGGTGCCGCTCTCACGGAATGCGTACCCTGAAGTATAGACGCGCAAGAACCCCAAGAAGTTGCAGAAGACGGCGTTTACGCGCTCTTTTGCCTGCCAGGGTGACGGGCAAACGAACGACAGCGAAGCGGTGCGTGGCCGAATGGCTTGGCTGTTGCAGGACTGCCCGCCTGCGACGGACGCATCGAGAGTGTGGGAGAATTCTAACACATTCTCATGACTCTCTTAACGCTGTCCTGACATGATGATAGTGACGAAGCATCCATGGCCAATTGCCGAGATTCTCTCGCACACGGCGGAACCCGCAGCCACTCTGAAACGTCAAAGAGACAGAGACCATGTAGCTACCTGTCTGCAACCTATTTGTTACCTTCGCCCTATCGGCGCATCGCTCCGTCAAGTCTCATCGCTCTTCAGCCTGATGGGCGTGCTGGGAGCCCTCACCGAACAGACTGAGACTTGGGCCTCTACAACCGCAGCTTCTGCCAGTTTTGCCGTTGCAAGGGGGCAACGTCTGTCCTGGCAAGGGCCGTCCCTCGCTCGCCCATCCTACAGCACGGTGATAGCGGGAGGCAGCCCCATGCGCGTATTGATTGCCGACACCGACTCCGGGCTGGTGCAGGAGATACCCCAAGCGCTCCGGCGCGAAGGCCACAGGGTGTATCTACGCACCTCAGTGGATGAGCTGCCTGACGTCATCCTTGCCGAAGGCATCCACCTGGTGATTTTCGAGCCCATCCTCGCCACGCTGGACCGGGCGCTCGATCTCTGCCGCACCATCCACCAGGAGAGTCCCGCTCTGCTCTTCGCGGTCAGCAGGCTGACGTCGCTCACCGAGCGCGTGAGCCTGCTGGAGGCAGGGGTAGACGACTATCTCGGCAAGCCCTTCGACCGCAGAGAACTCCTGGCGCGGGTGCGCGCCCTGCTGCGCCGGCACCCCCTGAGCCTGCCAGGGGAAGGGTCAGGCCTGGTGCAGGTCACCGACCGGTGGCTGCTCGACCTGGCCGGGCAACGGTTGGTAGGCGAAGGCCAGGAGGTGGCGCTGAGCGCCAAGGAGTTCCAGCTGCTGGCACACATGGTGCGCCACGAGGGGATGGTGCTGAGCCGGGAGGCATTGATCGCGAGCCTGTGGGGGCCGGGCTACGAGGGCTCTACGCGCGAGATCGACGTCTATGTGCGCTACCTGCGCCGCAAGCTGGAGCCGGAGCCCAAGAAACCGCGCTACATCACCACGACCTGGGGTGTCGGCTATCGCTATGTTGGCCCTGCTTCAGGGCAGCGGAAAGCGGCGTACAACTGACAGGGGATAGTGGGGCAGCCGAGCAGGCTGCCCCACTATCCCCTGTCAGCCTTCAAGGCCCAGGTGGCGCGGTCCTTACGCACGACACTCGTTGCACTGCAACACCCGGTAATGGAAGCCGTTCATCTCGTAGAGCGTAATCGTGTGATAGTCCTGGCCGATGGCGCGCAGGACCGGGGCCGGGTAGCGCTCGGCGTTCAGCACCACCAGGCTGATGCGCCCGGCATGCAGCGCCGCGACCAGGGCCGCGGGATCGTGCAGCCCGGCCTCGTACAGGTTGAGCTGCTGTGTGGCGTTGCCCAGCACAGGCCTCCCCGCCGCGAGCACAAAGCCGCATTCCTCGGCCAACACATCGCCTCGCACCTGCCTGATGTGCTCGACGATTTGCTCACCAGCGAGGATGTCCTCCTCGGGCGGCAACCGGCTGAACACGTCAGCC
>DAOUGZ010000029.1:0-23009 GCA_034428955.1 Anaerolineae bacterium
GAGAGCCGGCGCGGGTCCAGGCGCAGCATTGCCGGGACGGTCAGGGCATAGTATCCCGGCGGAAGCAGGGCGTCATCGCCCTCGAGCAGGCCGGCGAAGGTGCCGTGTTCGTTGATGGAAAAGTCATAGACCACCGGCTCCATGGCAAAAGGCAAGGCGTGCTCCAACTGCTGTTTGGTTGCGGACATGATGTGCTGCAGTTGCTCCTGTGCGCGCGCCTTTTGTTCCGGTGCAAAGATAAAGCCCATGCCCCCACCAGACATGCCGCCGAGCATCCAAAAGCCCCAGAATTGCGGGCCGAACTCGGCGCGGACGCGTTCGATGAGCGTCTCGGTGTAGAGGTTGGAGGCCCAAGGGATGATCGCCTGGATCGGCCCGGAAAAGTTGCGGGCTGTGGCCGCGCCGATGGCCTGCACGTCGCCGGCCCTGAGCGCGGCGAGAATCTCGTCGAGGACGCGACAGGCCTCGTGGCGGCCCTCCCAGGCGGCTTCTGTGCGCAGCAAGTATTTCTCTGTGACCATCTCTAGGATGGGGCCGACATTCTGAGCCATGCCGCCGTGCACGAGGATCAAGCTGTCCTGCAGCTTGCGCCGCGTCTCCGGCGAGGCATCCTGCGGCCCCAAAATGCGGTGGGTAGGGAGGAGCCGGCCGCGACTCACGCCGAACTCGGGGTCGCCCTCGCCGGCCAGCGAACCTTCGATGAGCTTCATGCCGGGCCAGAGGCCGCCCGAATCCTGCCAGCCGCCGCCGGAGCCGGCCAGCCACTCGCCCAGGATGGCGCGCGCTGCCACCAGACGGCGCTCATGCTCGGCGAGCGGGCCGGTCAGCGAGCGCGCCTGGCCGGTAGCGCGCATGCAGGCGGAGATGAGCGAGGCCAGGAGGCTGGTGGATACGGCCAGGCGCGAGCCCTTGGGGATGCCGTTCACGTTGCTGACGATCTCAATCCCCCGGCCCGGGCCGACGAGCCGCGCCAGGAGGTCCTCCAGGCTCTGGCCGGAGCCCTCCATACCTGGGGGCACCAGGCCCGAGGCGATGACCGCGGCTTTGAGCAGGCCCAAATAGTCACGGGCATAGTCGAAGACTTCGGCCAGGGTGTAGATGTCGGCCGTGGCGCCCAGGTCGACACTGGCCAGCCGCAGCAGGGGCTCGTCGATGACGCGGAAGTAGGCCTCCACCGGGGGCCGGGGCGCCGTATCGCGACCGCGGACGCCCAGGTCGATGGAGACGTTGAGGACGCGAGCGGCTTCGGGATAGTCCATCCCCAGGAAAAAGATGTCGCTCCAGGCGCTGTGGGTCAGGTCCATGCGCACCGGGGTGCATTCGCGCAAGATGGGGAACGGCGCCTCCTCCCCAGAGCGTTCCAGCAACTCGCGGCGAACGCGCAGGGGCTGGTCGGCGGGGTGGCCGAGGCGGAACATCCACTGGTTGCCGCGCACCGTGCGCACGCTGCGGCGGACCTGGTCGGCGAGGGTCTGAAAGCCCAGGCGATGGTAGGCGGTGGCCAGGGCGCTGGATATGCCGTCGCTGGGGCCGGCGGCCTGCTGGGCCTCCAGGAAGACCTCGATAGCCTCCTCAAAGCGGCGCTGCAGCAGGTGGCAGTACCCCTCGTAGGGCACCAGGCCCTGCCCCATGGGACCCACATGCGATGGACTCCTCTGGGGCCGAGGGCTGTGTGCCTCGACCCCCGGCTTGAGCGGCAGGTGGAAGCGATGGATGGCGTAGAGGAAGAAGCAAGCCCGGACCCGCTCGTAGAGGTTGGCGCTGCTGCGGCGTAGGGCGCCCAACTCGGCGCACTCGGCCAAGAGTTCGGCCGCAGACGCCGCACGGCAAAAGGCATCGAGGGAGCGGTTGCGGACTGTGGGGTCCGCTGAGGTGATGATGGTAGTTAGTTGTCCGTTCAAATCAGGCCTCACACGGATGCCGCGGGCGAGCCCAGATCGCGCAGCGCCAAGAGTTCGAGCAGTTGTGCCAGGACTTCCTCGCGGTCGTGGCCGCTGAGGGCGAGGGCCAGTTGGGCGTTCAGTAGCCCGTACTTGACGCCCACATCGTAACGCCAGCCCTGCCGCTCCAGGGCCAGGTAGCGTTCGCGGCGGGCGAGTTCGGCCAGGGCTGCAGAGAGGTTTACGCCTCCCCGCGCACCCGCCTCGGCTACCTGGCGTTCGAGGATCTCCATAATCGTTGGCGTGAGGACGTGGAGGCCAAAGAAGCACAAATAGTGCCCCGCGCGCAGCCCGGGCACGATGAGCCGCTGTTCGGCCTCGGTGGGGGTGGGCTTTTCGATGACATCCTCGACCACATAGAGGCTGGGCTGCCCCGGCACACGGCGCCCGCCGATGGCACCAAAGTAGGGCAGGAGGCTCTCGCGAGTGGCTTGTACGGCCGATACGGCGCAGGCCTCAGCCTCGGCCAGGGCGACGAGTTGCTGGGCGCAGCCCCTTGGCTCGCGGCTTACATAGAGGTGATCGCCCACCAGATGCAGGAAGGGCTCGCCTTTGGTGAATGACCGGGCGCAATAGATGGCGTGGCCGTAGCCGAGCGGTTCCGTCTGCTGCACAAAGTGCAGTCTGGTGGCCTGGCCGCCGGCGGCTTCGGCGTAGGCGGCCTCGTCGCCCGGGCAGACGACGACACAGATCTCCTCGATGCCCGCTCGTAGCGCCTCCTCCACCACGATACGCAGGACAGATTTCTGCACCCCGTCGCGGTCGATCAGAGTCTGTAGAGGCAAGGTTCGTTGGTTCCTGCCTGCGGCCGTGATGACGGCTCTGGTGATTCTCAAGGGCCAACCTCCTGCACTTTGTCTGGCAGCGTCTCGCTACGGCTTGGGCTGTCATGGCGTGGCCTTGCGGCCGGGTAATGCTCCACTGCTTCCGCGCCATAGTTTCGCACAATTCGCTCCTGTCGTCAACAAGGAGTACGTGGTCGGGCAGCGCGTTTTGACGCGGATTTACTGTTCCCCTACAATCGCAACGGCATGAGAGCCGCCTTGTTCCCTGCAATGGAGCGAGGAACGCACTGCTTCGATTGTGGCCTCACGGGCCAGCCCTGCCCTTGTTAAGCTGTGGGAGAGTGACGTTGATGCATGTCTGGTACATCGTGTGTAGCCTGTTCGGCGCCGTCCTGCTGGATTGGGTGGCAGGCGACCCACCAAACCGTTTTCACCCCACGGTCTGGATGGGCAGCTTTATCCAG
Organism: Anaerolineae bacterium; assembly: GCA_034428955.1. GTDB lineage: Bacteria > Chloroflexota > Anaerolineae > SpSt-313 > SpSt-313 > DAOUGZ01. The sequence goes on from DAOUGZ010000029.1 coordinate 3,190, forward strand.
AGAATGGCACCCGGGGCGACCTGGCATGCTGCAGTGCTCGCAGATGGCGGTGCCGGCCGGCCCCTGCCCCTGCGCTGGGATTGGGGCGCTTTTCTGTGGGGCACGGCCATCACAGTGTCCGGGGCCGCAGCTTTCGCTCTGCCCGTCTGGCTGGCCCAGACCTGGCTGCAGGCGCACTGCTGGCCGCTGAGCCTGCTATTGGGAGTACTTGGGCTTAAAGCGGTCATCGCCTACCGTGGCCTGGCCCGAGCGGCCGGCCAGGTGCAGGCGTCTCTGCTTGACGATGACCTCCCTGAGGCCCGGCGGCTATTGAGCTGGCACCTGGTCAGCCGCGACACGCGCCAGTTAGGGCCGAGCCTGGTGGCGGCGGCTACTATCGAATCGGTGGCTGAGAACATGACGGATGCCGTCACGGCCCCTTTGCTGTACTTTGCCCTGGGTGGGCTGCCGGCAGCCTGGGCCTACCGCTTTGTGAACACCGGCGACTCTCTGCTCGGCTATCGGGATCCGGTGCGGGAGTACCTGGGCAAGTTCCCGGCCCGTCTGGATGATCTGCTCAACTGGCTGCCCGCACGGCTGACAGGGGTGGCGCTGGTGGCCGGCGCCGCTCTCGCAGGCGGCGACGCCCGCCGTGCTGCCCGCGTCATGATGGCTCAACACCAGCGTACGGCCAGCCCCAATGCTGGCTGGACCATGAGCGCTATGGCTGGGGCACTGGGCGTGACCCTGGAGAAGGTGGGCCACTATCGCCTGGAAGGTGGCGCCGAGGTGCCCACCGCCGTCACCATCGGCCGCGCCGTGTCCATCGCGCGTGCCGCCCTGCTCGTTGTTGTTCTGTTCCTGGCCGCCATCGCCCTGCTGCCGCTGGCCAGGGCAGCGCTAGTGAGGTGACAAGTGATGAACGAGAGGCCACAGCCGCGCGCCTGCCTGGCCCGCTGCCGCCGGGCCGAGCATGGAGGCCCCGACTATGCGCTCTTGACAGAGCTAGGCCTACGAGCAGACGAGGTGATCGACTTTAGCGCCAACATTAACCCATACGGCCCCTCGCCACGCGTACGGGAAGCGTTAGCCGGCGTCGCCATCGACCGCTACCCAGACAGCGACAGCCATATGCTGGCAACGCAGCTCGCGGCCCGCCATGGCGTTTGCTCTGGGCAGGTGCTGGTGGGAAATGGCTCCAGCGAGCTGATTCGCTTGCTGGCCCAGACCTACCTGGATGCCGGCGACCCCTGCCTGCTTGTGGAGCCGGCCTTTGGCGAGTACCGGGCGGCCGCCGAACTGGCCGGGGCTCAGTTGCATGTGTACCGCGCCGGGCCCGAGGCCGGCCTGGCGCCGCCGGTCGATGACCTCGCTGCGCTGGCCCGCCGGGCGCGGCCCTGCCTGACCTACCTGGGCAACCCGAACAACCCGACCGGCACCTACCTGGACCGGCCAGCAATCGAAAGGCTCGCTGAGGCCTGCACGGGAGGGCTGCTGGCCGTCGACCAGGCCTATCTGCCCTTCGTGGCCGACCCCTGGCCCGCCGAGCCGCTCCTGGCCCTGGGAAACGTCGTTCTGCTGCATTCGATGACCAAGGCGGAGGCCCTGGCGGGGCTGCGCCTTGGTTACCTCCTGGCACCCGAGGAGGTAGTGGAAGCTTTGCGAACAGGCCAAGGGCCTTGGAGCGTCAACGCCGCCGCCCAGGCGGCTGGGCTGGCAGCCCTCGCCGACAGCGCTTACATCGAGGAGACCCTGGCGGCAACTGCTCAGCAGAAGGAGGCCCTGGCGCGGGCGCTACAGGGCCTGGGCTTGCGCGTTTTGCCTTCGAGCACCCAGTTCTTTCTGGTCGAAGTGGGCGATGCCGCCGGCTGGAAGCGGGCGCTGCTGAGACACCGCATTCTGGTGCGCGACTGTTCTTCCTTCGGGCTGCCGGGTCATCTACGCCTGGCCGCCCGCCGGCCGGAGGAATGCGACCGCCTGCTGCAGGCCATCGGCCGGGTTCTGGAGGAATTGCCGGCGTGAGAGGGCCATGGTGATGTCGCAAGGCGATGCGGCGCCGCTCTTCACCGCCTGCGTCAGGTTGCCTGGGACGTGCGGTGAACTGGTGCAGGGCACCCTGGAGGGAGTGCCGTTCCTCGTCTCCTGCCCCATTGACCTCTATGCTACCGTTGAGGTTACTGTAGGCTCCGATCATGGCCCGGTGACGGCGCCCGCTGATGCGCCCAAATCGCGAGCCGCGCTCCTGTCGGCCCTGCGCACGTTGGGCGAAGAGGGCCGCAGGGCGTGGCTGAGGGTCGGCTCACCCCTCCAGCGCGGCAAGGGTCTCGGCTCCAGCACAGCCGATATCGGTGGCACAGTTCTTGCCGCTGCGGCGGCGCTCGGCCGTCGACTCGATGCGGCTCAGGTGGCGAGCCTGGCGGTGGGCATCGAGCCGAGTGACAGCACGCTATTCCCCGGTCTGGCCCTCTTTGACCATCGCGGCGCTACGATCTATGAGCCGCTCGGCCGTGCCCCTGCGCTGGATGTCTTGGTCCTGGACTGTGGCGGCGCCATGGATACCCTGGCCTATAACCGGCAGGATCACTGCGCGATCTTGCGAAGACTCGCACCTCAGCACCGGGAGGCCCTGGAAGCCCTGAAAGCCGGCCTGCGCGAAGGCGACGCAACCCTGATCGGCCTGGCGGCCACGATCAGCGCGCGGGCGCACCAGGACATCCTGTACAAGCCCGCCCTCGAGGAGGTCATCGGCCTGGCCCGCCAGGTCGGCGCCGTCGGCGTCAACGTCGGCCACAGCGGCACAGTCATCGGCATTCTGCTGGACCCCCGTCACGCGGATCGAGATGCGGCGGTTGCCTATCTCCGCCCGCGTCTACGCGGTGCCGCGCTTTTACACTGTACGCGCTTGGTAGACGGCGGCGGAAGGATGGATGCGTAGTGGACGGATGCTTGGGCCGTCGCGCTCAGTGGGCCTGGCGGGACTCTACGGAGGGAACGTGAAGGCCAAACTCTCCAGGGGCGATTGGGACTTGCTCACTGAGATGCGGGATCGCTTCCCACTCATTTCCACGCCATACGCGGCGCTGGCGGCCCGGCTGATGTGGCATGAGCAGGATGTGCTGAGCCGAGTCTCGGCGCTGAAGCGGCGAGGGCTGCTGCGGCGGGTTCGCGCCGAATTCAACATGGGGCGGCTGCTGCAGGCGAACAGCCTCCTGGTGCCGGAGACAAACGGGGGCGACATTCCCCTGCTGCGAGTGCTACTGCAGGACCTGCCAACCAGCCCGCGGCCGTTCCTGATCCTGGCTCGGCGTGCCGGCGAGAGTGAGGAGGCACTGCTGGCGGCCGCAGAGCGTTTTCTGGCCACAGGGCTGATGCTGCGCTACGGCGCCACGCTGGGAAGGGGGTTTCTGGAGTCATCCCGCGCCGTCGGATGACTCCAGAAACCCCTGGATGTGAGATCTGAGCTAAGGAGCTACCGGCTCGATGGGTTTGGGCTCGTGGCCGTAGAAGGGCACAGGGCCGTCTGCGGGCGCCGCCCAGCGGACGGCGTTCCCGATGACCTTGAGCACTTCGGCCTGGTAAAAGATCGGCAGTGTCTCGTGGCCGGGGCGGAAGTAAAAGATCTTGCCGCTGCCGCGATGGAAGCAGCAGCCGCTGCGGAAGACGTTGCCGCCGGCGAACCAACTGATGAACACGGTCGAATCGGGCTGCGGGATGTCAAAGCGCTCGCCGTACATCTCGGTGTGCGGGATCTCAAAGTAGGGGGGGAGCCCGGCGGCGATGGGGTGCCCGGTCTCGACGACCCAGATCCTCTCCTTTTCACCGATCTCACGCCAGCGCAGGTTGCAGGTTGTGCCCATGAGCCGCTTAAAGATCTTGGAAAAGTGCCCGGAGTGCAGGACGATGAGGCCCATCCCATCCAGCACGCGCTGCTGCACCCTGTCTACGATGGCATCCTGCACGTCGCCGTGCGCCATGTGCCCCCACCAGGTGAGCACGTCGGTCTCGGCGAGGACCTCATTGGTCAGGCCATGCTCGGGCTCGTCCAGCGTGGCGGTGCGCACCGACATGCCGGGGAGCGTCTGCAAATAGTCTGCAATGGCGCCGTGCAGCCCTTTGGGGTAGAGCTTGGCGATTTCGGGGCTCTTTTTCTCGTGCCGGCCCTCGTTCCAAACTGTGACGCGAATCTGCTTCTCCATTGGCTTCTCCTCCCTGAGACAGCGAAAGACCAGCGTACGAACCTGTCGGGCGGCGGAGGGTCGAGCCTGCCCACCGGCCGCAGGGCCAATCCCTTCGACAGGTGCCTGCTGACAGCATAGAACGCAACTTGGGAATTGTCAAGAATGGACAGCCCCGCAAGAGTTGGCTATGATAGGGCTGTACGCATACCACATGGAAGGAGTTCAGTTCATGAAGGCGTTGGTGTTCAGGGGTAAGGGGAAGGTTGGCGTTGAGGAGTTGCCGAGGCCCGAGGTGGGGCCAGGGCAGGTGTTGGTGCGGGTGAAGGCCTGCGGCGTCTGCGGGACCGACCGTCACATCTACCATGGCGAGTTTCCGGCGGTGGCACCGGTTGTGCTCGGGCATGAATACGCCGGAGAAGTCGTCGAGGTCGGAGCAGGAGTGTCGGACCTGGCGCCTGGTGACCGGGTGGCCGTAGATCCCAATGTCGTGTGCGGGATGTGCCGCCCCTGCCGCGTGGGCAAGGTCCACCTCTGTGAGAACCTGACGGCGTTGGGCGTGAACTATGACGGGGGCTTTGCCGAGTATAGCCTGGCGCCACAGGAGCAACTGTACCGCTTCCCGTCGAGCTTGAACTGGGACGAAGCGGCGATGGTCGAGCCGGTCGCCTGCTGCCTGCACGGCATCGACCTGGCCGAAATCCAGGCCGGGCAGACGGTTCTGGTCATTGGTGGGGGCGCGATTGGCCAAATCCACGCCCAATTGGCTCGCCTGAGCGGAGCCAGCCAGGTGGTCGTCAGCGATCCGGTCCCCGAGCGGCGCAAGCTGGCGCTCGAGTTGGGCGCCGATGCGGTGTTGGACCCGACCGGGCGCCCGGTAGATGAGATGCTTGGCGCGCTGGACGGTGGGGCTGACGTGGTGATCGAGGCGGTCGGCTCGCAGGCGACGACGGAGCAGTCGGTGCAACTCGCCGCGCCTGGGGGGATGGTGGTTTGGTTCGGGGTGACGGCGCCTGCGGCGCGCAGTTCGGTCTCGCCGTACGACATATACCGGCGCGAGATCACGGTGCGCGGAACCTTTGTGAATCCGTTCACCCACAGCCGGGCACTGGCGCTCCTGGCTTCAGGCAGGCTGCAGGTTGGGCCGCTCATCACGCGCCGGGCCACCCTTGAAGAACTGCCGGGCGTGTTGGCGGGGCCGCCGGGCAAGGATGTAAAGGTGATAGCGGTCGTGTAGCCCTGCGCGTACACGACAGACGTGGAGAGAAGCCATGATACACGCGGACGGACGCTGGCTCAAAGATGAGGATGGGCGGACCCTGATCCTGCGCGGTGTCAACCTGGGCGGAAGCAGCAAGGTTCCCTTCCGCCCCAATGGGGCGACCTACATCCGGGAGGGTTTCTTTGATCACCGGAACGTCTCTTTCGTGGGGCGCCCCTTCCCGCTGGGTGAGGCAGACGAACACCTGGCGCGGCTGCGCGCCTGGGGGCTTACCTTCGTGCGCTTCCTGGTCACCTGGGAGGCGATCGAGCATGCCGGGCCGGGCATCTATGACGAGGAATACCTCGACTATGTCCGCGAGGTGGTGCGCAAGGCGGGCGAGTATGGGATTACTCTCTTCATCGACCCGCATCAGGACGTCTGGAGCCGCTTCTCCGGCGGGGATGGTGCACCGGGCTGGACGTTCGAGGCCGTTGGGCTGGATATAACCCGCTTCGCGGAGACCGGGGCGGCGATTGTCCACGCCACCTATGGCGATCCCTTCCCGCGCATGATCTGGCCGACCAACGGCAACAAGCTGGCGGCGGCGACGATGTTCACCCTCTTCTTTGCGGGCAACGACCTGGCACCCCGGACGCAGATCGACGGGGTGCCAGCGCAGGACTATTTGCAACGGCATTATATCGACGCCGTCAAGCAGGTAGCGATGCGTGTGGCCGACCTGCCTAACGTGGTTGGCTACGATATGTTGAACGAGCCCCTCCCTGGGTATATCGGCTGCTCGGACCTGCGGGTGGCCGCTGGCCCGATCAAGATGGGCGAGACGCCCACACCCTACCAGGGGATGCTGCTGGGGGCCGGCTACCCACAAGAGGTTGAGGTGTGGAGCGCGCGCATGACGGGCCTGCGGCGGACCGGCACGCGCTTGCTCAACCCAAACCGCTTGCGGGTGTGGCTCGACGGCTATGACTGCATCTGGCGCGAGCATGGCGTGTGGGATGTGGCCCCCAGCGGCGAACCCGAGTTGCTGCGGCCCGACTACTTTGCTGCCGTCAACGGCCGGCCGGTGGACTTTGCCCAGGACTATTTGCGGCCGTTCGCTAATCGCTTTGCGAGCGAGATCCGCTCGGTTCATCCGGATGCGCTGATCTTTGTCGAGCCGGGCATGTATGGCGGTGCGCCGGTCTGGGGTCCCGAGGATGCGGCGGGCATCGTCTATGCGCCGCATTGGTACGATGTAGCCGTGCTCTTTTTCAAGGATTTTTCCGCCTACATGGCGCTGGATGGCCAGGGGCATCTGATCCTCGGCCCCGGTAAGATCCGTAAATCATTCGAGGCGCAGTTGGCGCAGCACCTGGCGGATTCGGCGGAGCGGCTCCGTGACGCTCCCATCTTGATCGGCGAGTTCGGCATTGCCTTTGACCTCAAGGGCAAAAAGGCCTATCGGACGGGGGACTTTCGGGCGCAGGTTGCGGCGATGGACCGGAGTTGGCAGGCTATGGAGGATGTCTTGCTCAGCGGGACCCTCTGGAACTATACCGCCGACAATACCAATGAGCGCGGCGACCAGTGGAACGACGAAGATCTCTCGATCTTTTCCCGCGACCAGCAGACGGACCCAACAGACATCAACTCGGGTGGGCGCGCGCTCGAGGCGGTGTTGCGGCCTTACCCGGCCAGGGTGGCGGGGGAGCCCATGCGTATGTGCTTCGATCTCAAGCGCCGGACGTTCGAGTTCGAGTTTCGGCACGATCCGGCGGTGACGGCGCCGACCGAGGTCTATGTGCCCAACTACCAGTATCCCGAGGGGTACGTCGTTGAGGTCACGGACGGCTCCTATGAGATCGACCGTGAGAGCCAGAAGGTCATCTACCGGCATAGCGATGCCTGGCATATTCACGTTCTGCGGACGAGGCCGGTGGCGAGGGGCGAGGGACGCTGATCAAAGAGTGCAGAGGACTCGAAGCGGATGCGCAGTTGCAGCCCCTGCGCCGGCCGCTGGAAGCAACGCAACCCAAGAATCCCTCAGCGCCCTTTTGCGCTCTTTGGCGGTCGCAGCCTCGGGCGTATGGCGTCAGCCCAATCTGGGTCGTAGGAGATGGGGGGCAGGGGTGCAGATGGCATCAACGCCGTGGAGCCGCAGCGCTGCCAGGTCGCAGAGGCACTCGCCGTGCTCCAAGATGACGCCCAGGCCGGCCGCCCGGAGTTCTTGCAGCCACCCCGAGGCGAGCATCTCCTGTAAGCCGGCCGGTTCGCTCTCCCAGGTTGGATGGACATAGTCGGCGCGGGCTGCACGCGCCCAGGCCACGGCATCATGGGGCGAGCGCAGCAGCAGGGCGGTGAGGACGCGCGGGTCCTGCTGCTTGGCGTGCGCCAGCCAGGTGGGGTCGTAAGCGCCGATGGCCACGCGGCCGTGCAGGCGCTTGTTGCGTATTGCCTCGATGGCAGCGATGAGTGCCGGCTCGGTCTGTACCTCCAGGTAGAGGCCGAGGTGGTGCTCTTTGCAGGAGGCGATGGCTTCTTGCAGGGTGAGTATGCGTTCACCCCCGCCGGCATCCAGCTCTTGGAGTTCGTTGACCGTGAAATGCGATACAGGGCCGGAGCCGTTGGTCGTGCGGGCCAGGTCCGGCCCGCGGAAAATGACCGGCACGCCCTCGGCAGAGTGTTGCACGTCCAGCTTGACGAGGTCGGCGCCGTCATGGGCAGCCCGGACGATAGCGGCCTGGGTGTTCTCGGGCGCATGGGCCGAGGCGCCACGCTGCGCGATGCGTAGAAAGCGCCGCTGGTGGGGTGGGATGCTCGCGCGCAGCTTGGAAACCCACCAGCCTACCCGGCGCGGGATCCACCGGTACAGCGCGGGCCAGGGCACGAGGGACTTGGCGGGGATGGCATACTGACGCGTGAACTGGAGGCTGGGCTCGAAAGCGTAGCGCTCCAGATAGGTGTGCACGAGCCGGTCGGACTCGGGGCTCTTGGCGCGGATGATACCGCGAAAGAGCCAGGTGATGAGCACCCCCTCCAGGCCGGCGTGGCGCGTGCAGAGCTTGCGGGTCACGGGGGCCAGTTTCTCCAGCCAGTGAGTGGCGGGGGCGAAGGCATGCTTGCCGGACTCGGAATAGACGGTAAGGCGGTCCCCGGTAAGGGGGGGCACTCCTTCGGCCAGCATCTTGCGGTACCCGCCATGGCGGCTGCCTTCGGCATGGATGACCTCACCGTTGCCGTCCAGAAAGACCCAGAGGTGCTCCAGTTCGTAGAGGTGGCTGATATCCCAATCCCACCAGATGGCGTACTCGATGACCGTGTCCGCATGCCGCTCGCGTCTCGGCCCGAGGCTGACGTAACGGTGCGCGGAGAGGGAGGGTGCGCTCTCGCGGAACACCGTGTAGCCGACCACGAGGGGCATAAAGGGCTCGTCGGCGTCAAAGACGAGTATGGGTGCATAGTGCGCGGCCAAGTCACGGTCCGGATCTGAGGCCGCGTAGGTGCGCAGTAGTTCCTCTACTGTGGGTTCCTGGTTGGGGTCGGGCACAACTGCCTCCGCTACTGGGCCGGGCTTGGCCGTTATGCCGCCTTGCTAGCACCACCCGTGCCAAGATAATGATGGCCGCTTTTCGGCTTGCGTGCCGAGAGGGGCACGGTAGAATGGGCGGCGCGCATAGGCGGGCACGTCGCCCTTGTGAGGAGGACGGGTATGAGCATGCTATTCTCAGCGCTCCAACAGAAGCAGCCGGGGCGGTTCCTACGCCGCCGGAGGCCCAGCCGCGAGATGCGCGCCGGGCTGGACGAAAGAGAGGTAAGGTGATACTATAGGCCGCGTTGCGAGACCGGCGCCGATGCACGGCGGCTGCTCTCGCGGCGCCAGACAAGCGGGAAGGCTCGTCCCGCGAATGGAGGAGAGCACAGTGGGCGAGCAATGCAAGGTAGCGGTGCGCATCGTTACCGACACTACGGCCGTGCTCCCGCCAGAGTTCATCGCCTCACACCCGATCGAGGTGGCGCCGCAGGTGATTATCTTTGGCGAGGAGAGTTACCTGGAGAATGTCGAGATATCGACAGAAGAGTTCATTGCCCGCTTGAAGGCGTCGCCGCTGTTGCCCAAGACGGCTGCGCCGCCCCCGGGCGAGTTCGTCAAGGCTTATGAGCGGCAGTTGGCCGAGGCGGACACCATCATCTCAATCCACCCGTCGGTTGATGTCAGTGGAACCGTACGCTCGGCGCAGACGGCGAAGGAGTCCTTTCCCGGCGCCGATATCCGCATTATCGACACGCGGACGATCGGCGCGTGCCTCGGGTCGATGGTCATGGCCGCCGTCGGTTGGGCGGAGGGCGGCCTGGGAGCCGACGAGATCGTCGAGCGCCTGGAGGAGATGATCCCACGTGCCCGGACCTACTTTCTGATCCGTACGTTAGAGTATCTGCAAAAAGGCGGGCGGATCGGTGGGGCGGCGGCCCTCATGGGAAGCGTGCTGCAGATCAAGCCCATCCTGCAGATACACGACGGACGCGTTGATGTGCTGGAGAAGGTCAGGGTGCACAGCCGGGCGCGCGAGCGCTTGATAGAGTTGAGCCTGGCGCGCTGCCCGCGCATGCCCGAGGCCTATCCTTGCGTCATGCACTCGGACTCGTTCGCTGACGGCCAGCGCCTGGCCGCCGAACTCGGCGAGGCGCTCGGCCTGGGGACTCTGCCGCTCTATGATGTGGGCGCGGCGATCACCACCCATGGCGGCCCGGGTATTCTGGGCGTCGGCTTTTTTATCTAGGACTGAATCTCAGTTTGTCTATCTTTATACTGCAGTAAGGCAAAGGGCGGCCCAACGGCCGCCCTTTGCTGTTGGTTCAATACAGAGTAACTCTCAGGGCAGGGCGCGCTGGTAGACGCGATGCATCTTGTAAAAATCCAGGCCCAGTTCGCGGATCGCCCCTTGCATCTTGCTGTTGTGCACCGATATCTGCACCACCTCGGCGTGCTCAAAGCCGCCCTCGGCGACGCTCTTGGCCATCTCGCTGAAGAGCAACACGGTGCCGCCCAGGCCCTGGTACTCGGGCAGGATGCCCATGCCGTTGAGATTGATCCACTTGGTGCGCTTCATCTCCAGTAAGAGGTCGGCCCAGCCGAAGGGAAAGAGGCGCCCCTTGCTGCGCTGCAGGGCAGCGGAGATATCCGGATAGGCAAAGGCAAAGCCCACCAGATCGTCGCCTTTCATGACGATTTTGATCAGGCGCGGGTCGACAATGCTCAGGAGTTGGTCGGCGAGGATTCCCATCTCCCCCTCTGTTAGGGGCACCTGGTCAAAGTTCATGCCGAGCGAGTTGTTGTAGAGGTCGCGCAGTTTGGGCACGATGGCGCGCAGGGCGTTGCGACTGGTGAAGCGTGGCACGTGCAGCCCACGCCTCTTCATCACCCGCTCAGCCAGTTCGTGGATGCGCGCGGGGGGGGCGGTGCGGCCACTGAGGTAGCCGGAGACATCGTCGTCCAGCGGCACAAAGCCGGCAGCCTCGACCAGGGCTTCGTAATAGGGCGGGTTGTAGGGGATGCCGAGGGCCGGGCGGTGCTCATAGCCCTTGATGAGCAGCCCCAGCCCGTCGAGGGCGGTGAACCCCTTGGGGCCGATGATGCGGTCCAACCCGCGACCGTGGGCCCAGGAAAAGGCCGCCTCGAAGAGCGCCTGCGAAGCAGATGTGTTGTTTTCGCACTCAAAGAGGTAGAAAAAGGCCGTCTTTTGCTTGTGAAAGGTGTTATAGTTGCGGTTGTCGATGGCCACGATGCGGCCGACTACACGGTCCTGATCGTAAGCCAGGAAAAAGGCCGCCTCCGAGTGCTCGTAGAAGGGGTACTTGCGCCGGTCCAGTACGAGCTTGGCCTCAGGCGCGAGCGGCGGCACCCACTGGGGCACATGGCGGTAGAGGCGGAAGGGCAGCTCCAGCCACTGCCGGACCTGCCGGCGGTTGTCGGTATCGATCTGGATGACTTGCATGAGACCCTCCTGGTGCTATGAGTGGTGGTCCTAAAGCGAACAGACAAAGAGCGCCAGGGCAGTGAGCAGCGGTACGCTCAGGTTGTCGGTACCGGCCGGGGAGGCCGCCTCGGCGATGGTGGCCACGACGGCCGCTACCAGCGCCTGCAGCAGGATGGCGGCCGGTTGCAGGGGCGTGCTGTATGGGCTGAGCGCCGAGCCGGGCAGGACGGCGAGGGTGAAGGCGATGCCGGCGAAGGTGAATACCGCCATCGCGGCTGACCCCTCCCAGGTGCGGCTCGTGCCGCGTACTAGGTGGTATGCTCGCCTCCCCCAACTCTGGCCAACGATGGCTGCCGCGGCATCGCCCAGGGTCATGGCCATGATCGCCGCTACGGCAACTGGGGCACGATCCGGCTGGCCGCCAGTGCGCCAAAGGAGCGCGAGAAGGACAGTGTTCGAGACGGCAAAGTAGATGGTGCCGGGCGAAGAGTCGCCGGCATCCATGGCCTTGAAGGTCCGCTGCCGGTAGAAGAGATAGTTCAGGATGATAAAGGAACCGAAAGGGATGAGCCCAATGTACCAGTGGTCAAAGACGTATAGGAGCCCCCACACCCACAGGCCGGCGCCGACGTGTACGATCTTGCGCGTAAAGTCCTGAGGCCAGCCACGCCACTTGCGGATGCCCTCGGCGACTGCCAGCAGGCCAAAAGCATAGGTGAAGGAGATCAGGAGCCCGGCCAGGTCTTGTTGTGTCATGTGCACCCCGGCTGCTTGTTGCGGCGCAGCCAACCGCCGGGGGCAGACTGGCCGCCCCAGTGTCACAGGCTGGGATCAAGTCTTGAACAGCTTGTTGCGCCCGCGCCTCTCCGGCCGCAGCAGGAGTGAGAGGTCTCTTTCCCGGTTGGCGCCTGTACCTTCCTCGAACCACGCCTGCCAGCGGCTGGGCGCATCCAGGTCTTCGGCGCCGTGGGGCGTGATGCGCCGCCGCACGCGGCAGAGGAGCGGCGTATTCACCGCGGCGCCGGCGACGATGGCCTGGCCCTTGGTGAGTGCGGGCAGCTCGGCCAACAGGTCACGGCCGACGGACTCGATGCTCTCGGCGACGCGGCTCTGGTCGATCGGGTTGACGATGCGCAGGATGAATTGGGTCATGCACTGCGACAGGACGTCGGCATCCAGGCGGCCCGGACGCTGGCTGATCAGCCCAATGGCCACGCCGAACTTGCGCCCCTCGGAGAGGATGGTCTTGAGGACGCGCGAGGTGACCACATCGGCCGAGGCGGGCGCAAAGTTGTGCGCTTCCTCGATGAGCACAAAGGCCGGATACGGCATATAGTTCTCATCGCCCTCGACGGCGATGTGCTTTTCCGTGTCCATGCGCGCCTGGAGCAGCCGTCGCAGGATGGTGGCCACGACCACCTGCTGCTCACGCTGCTCCACCTCGTTCAGTTGCAGCACCGTGCAGCGCCCGGGGCGGAAGAGTTCGTCGAGGCGCAGGCTCTCGAAATCGTCAAAGATGGCCGATTCGAGGACGTGGCTAAAGCGCCACATGAGCGCCCCCACGGTGCTGTCCTCTTCCCGCTCGGCATCCACGGCCTCGTCGTCGAGTTCCTCGTCGGTACGTGGATCGGTGACCGGCCTGCCGTTGGGGCCGGAGCGCAACGCGACTCGGAACTGGCCACGGGTCCACTTTTCGCCAAACCGGCGGCGCACGGTGCGGTAGGTGCGACCGAGGTAGTAGTGCATCTTTTCCGAAAGGTCGCCCAGGAGGTAACGGAGGTCGGCCAGGTCCAGGGAGGAGACGCGCACCTTGACCTCGCCGGGCCGGATGACGCGCACCTCCGGCCGGTAGCCCTCGGCCCCTGACCCCAGATGAGACCATTGCTCATGGGGCCCCTGGGGCGGGGCCTGGAAGGCCGGGACGTTCTGCATCTCGACCAGGGTGTCGTATTCCCCGTGCGGGTCGATGACCAATACGGCGCCACGGTTGTGGGGCGCCATCAACTCTTCCAGCAGCACGCCGGCCAGGTAGCTCTTGCCGGCGCCGGTGGAGGCGATGATGGCCAGGTGAGTGCTGGTAATGGTGGCCGCATCGAGCACGATGGGCACATGGCCGGCGGGCCGGCTCAGGAGCGAGCCGATGTGCGCCGAGCCGACCTGGCCCACCTTCCGCCGGCTCAGGACGGCGCACAGCATCTCGTCACTCGCGATGTGGATCGGCTGGCCTGGCCTGGGCGGGAGGCGCGGGTTGACAAAGTCGTGCAGGTTCGGGTCATAGTAGCCGAGGATGGCCACGGACACCTCGAACAGCTCGGGTTGCGCCGAGGCATAGCCGAGCATGGTGGCGATGGCCTCCGGCGGCACCTGCGGGTCGGCCAGGAAGCCATCCGGGAAGAGGCGCACAGGCCGGCGGTGCATGACGCGGCCCAGAACGTGCCTGAGGTCACCGTCGACGCGGGCCTCGTAGTAGACGAACTCGCCCGTTTTGATTGCCTGTTCACGGTCCGGCGTGATGAAGCAGAACTCGTGCGGTTTCTCGCCCGGGCCTTTGGTTGTGCCGATCAGCTCTGCTGAGGGCGGCGTTGTGGGTTCCACCGCGACCTCCACCGGGGGCTGCGCTGTGTGTTGTATCATGTTGCTCGGCCTCTCGCGTGCCGCCTGGCCACTCCGACGTACGATCAGCCCAATGGCTCGACGGCGGCGCGCCAGGCTATGTTGGCTGCGAGCACCTGGAGATGGGGGTGGGCCTGTGGGCACGCTTGCTCCAGGCGCTCGATGACGGTCAGTAGAAGGTGCCGCGCCAGTGGGCTGCCGTGGGCCAGCAGCAGCGGTGCATAACCGATGCGCACGCTGCCGTCTTCGACGGTGTGGAACGCCGCGATCTCTTTTTCGCCGAGGCGCTCGACCGGCGAGTCGATCTGGGCAGCCTGCCGCGGCACGCCGTGGATGGGCGGGTTGCGGCCATCCCAGGTGCCGATGGCGATGATGCCGGCCAGGGTCTGCCTCTCGTTGAGGTAATCCGGCGAAAAGATGGCCAGGTCCTGCGCCGGCGAAAGCCGTGGGCCCAGGGAGCCGAAATCGGGATTGACCAGGATGGTGTCATAGATCAAGCCGACGATGGCAGGCCGCTCCCGCTCGCCGATGCGTACCAGGGTGCCGAAGGCGTAATCGTCCGGCCCTGGAGGCTCGCTCACCTCGCCGGGCTGGTAGACCTGGCAGACATAATCGATGTGGCTAGAGGACCGGGCGATCTTGCCGATGTGCATGATGATCCTCCGAAAAGCGCTCTGGGAACGCCGTTACCTTCTGCCGAGTTTGCTCGCGGCCTTGCGACTGAAGCGTATGGGCAGGCCCTCGTCGTGGGCAAAGCGCTGCAAGGCGGCCAGGAACCGTTCGCGGTCCTGCAGGGTGATGACGGCCACGGCATCGGCGGTCTCGGCGGCGTAGGGGTAGCCGTTGCCGACGATGCACTCGGCGCGCACGATATCGATGACCTGATTGAGCCAGCCCTCCTCCAATAGCCAGAGCGGGAACTCGAGGCGGGCAGGCGGGTTCGTGGCGGTCGTCTTGAGATAGACGAAACCGACTTGATCATAGTACTTGCGCCCCACGGGGGCGACCACGGCGTCCTGTCGGGCGCAGGCCCAGGCTGGAGTACGATCGCCCCATTGCATCAATGGATGCAGGAGGTCGCCGTCGGCCGGGCGCTCCTGAGCGCTGCGCCGGGCGAGGCTATCGAGCAGGGCGACCAGGTCCGAGGCATAGCTCGTGTCGATGTAGCCTATCAGGGGGACGCGGTAATCGCCTGAGGCGGTCAGCAGTTCGGTGACGGCACTCACATAGTAGGCTTGCTGCTCCGGCGGCAGGTGCGCGGCAAAGGAAACGACCAGCGAGCCGTCAAAGAGGCAGACCGGCGATGGAACCCGCCGGCAGTGGGCCTGCATGCAGGCGATGAGGCGGCGGCACTCGCCCCGAAAGCGGCGCAGATTCACCACCTGGTCCGGAAAGCCGCCCACTCCGTCTCCATCGCTGTCGCCGGGGGATAGCTCCCCCGGGGCGAGGACCTCAAAGTCGATGTCCTTGACATAGGGCTCGTCGGGGTGGTGAGGGTTCTCGAACCAGCCGATCTGCACGGCGCCGACAGGGAGCCCCAGCTCCCGCGAGGGGGCGATCTGTGAGCCGTCTACAGCCACCGTCAGCACGCCGGAGAGGACCTCGCGTGCCCAGGCACGGGCCTCTTCGTGGTTTTCCCAGCGCCAGCCAAAGGGAATGACTGGCCGGCGGTAGCGATCGTGCTCGATTGTGGGCCGGGCGCCGGGCCACTCGATGCCCAGCCGGGCCAGGCGCGCATCGAGATCCGCCCGCTCGAGGCCGGCGAGATCGATCAATTCGCGGCGGTAACCCTCCAGGGCGCTCCCCTGCGCCCTGTGATACCCTGCAAACAGGTCTTTCTTGGCAGCCAGGGCCTGTGCGACCTTGTGCGGATCGAGCATCAGGAAACCACCTTGCTCACGCCGCCCTCTTTGGTCAGGCGCACGATATGGTCGGTGGCGCGCTCAAAGGTGTCGTCGTGGCTGACAACAAAGAGCTGCGAGAAGAACTTGATCCCCAGTATCTGATCGGCCAGGTTGTCGCGGCGCGTCTCGTCGAGGTTGGAGGTTGGCTCGTCAAAAAAGACCAGGTCGATGCCTGACACCTCGTGCAGCAGGGCCAGACGCACGGCCAGGGCGGCAGCCATCTGCTCGCCGCCGGAGAGTTGCTGAAAGCTGCGCTGGTGACCCTGGTGCTCCACCAGTACCTCATAGTCCTCGGTCCAGCGCAAGTGGCCGGTCTGATCGTTGGTGATGTCGGCGTAGAGGCGGGCGGCCTGCTGCGAGATGATCTCGACCAGCACCTTGGTCACCTGCGGCCCGGCCTCGCGCAAGACGCGGCGGACATAATCGAGTAGACGGCCGGTCTCCCGCAACTCGGCGAGTTCGTCCTCGGCCATGCGCAAGCGTGCGGCGGCTGCCCTGAGGCTCTGGATGCGCGCCTGCATCTCTTCGAGTTGGCTGTGCTGCATCTGCAGGCGCGTCTCCAACCGGCTGCGCTCTTCGCTGGCCCGCAGATAGGCCGCTGAGACCCGGTCATACTCTTCGGGGCGGTAGGCGGCCTGAGCCTCCTGCAGGGTGACGACGAGCCCGGCACGCTCCTCTTCGGCGGCCCGCAAGGCGGCCTGCAGTTCTTCGAGGCGCGCCAGGCGGGGCGGCAGGTCCTGCGCCTCACGTTCATGCTGCAAGTAACGCTGGTGGGCCTCCTCATTGGCCTGCATCTCGGCGCGCACGGCTGCCAATTGATCGCCTAGCTTGGCAAAGGCTGCCAGGTCCCTCTCCAGCCCGGCCAGCCGCTCCTTGAGTGCGGCGGCGTCCCGGCGCTCGGCGGCCAGCTCGCGCTCCAGCCTGCCTCGCTGCTCGCACTGGGCCAGCGCCCGCTGGTAGGCGGCGCGCGCGTCGCCCAGCTCTGCCAATTGCTCGGCCAGCGACTGGGCACGAGTGCCGGCTTCTGCCAATCCAATGAGGTCCTGCTCCAACTGGCGGACGGCCGCATGCTGGCGCTCGCACTCTTTTTCGGCTGTGCGCTGTTCGTCGGAGCGGGGGAGCTGCGCCAGTTGCCGGCGCAAGCTGCCGAGAGTGCGGTTCACCTCGCGGCTCTCGGCGCGGAGCACGGCAATCTCTTGTCGCAGGCCAGAGAGCATCTCGCGATGCAGGCCCATTTGCTCGCCGTTGCGCTCCCGGAGGTCAGCCCGGCGCTCGGGGGTCAGCTCGCTTTCGCAGATGGGGCACTGGGGGGCCTCCAGGGCGGCCAGTGCCTCCTCCTGGGCCTGCAACTGCTCCAGAAAGGTGCTCTCCCTGGCCTCGTCGGCTCGCGCTGTCGCTAGCGACTCTGCGAGCGACTCGGCCTTGCGTTCCGCTTCTTGGACCTCCGCCTCCACGCGCCCCCGCTCTTCCAGGTCCGCCGTAATCTGCTGCAGGCGCGCTTTGAGGGAATCCAGGCGGCGCCGTTCCTGCTCCAGCCGGGCCGTGGCGGCCTGCCAACGCTGGGCTTGCAGTTGAGCCTGGAGCAACTCTTGCTGCAACCGTTCCTGTAGCTCGGCGGTGGGCCGTAGCCGTGTGGCTTCGTCCGCAGCCTGTTGGGCAGCGTGCAATTGCTGCTCCAGCCGGTCGACGCGATCAACCTTGAGCTGGAACTGGGCGCGACAGTCGCTCGTGGCCTGCTGAGTCTGGGCGCGCTGCTGCTCCTGGGCTTCGAGGGACTGCCGCTGCTTCTGAGCCGCCAGATAGGCACGGTGGGCGGCCTCGGTGGTGGAGACGATGCGTTGCGC
The DNA here is from genome assembly GCA_034428955.1 of Anaerolineae bacterium. Classification (GTDB taxonomy): domain Bacteria; phylum Chloroflexota; class Anaerolineae; order SpSt-313; family SpSt-313; genus DAOUGZ01. Next base: position 20,884 of record DAOUGZ010000029.1, read on the forward strand.
ATCCCTGGCCTGCTCGACAGCGCGCTCCGCTTGCTGAGCGCGCTGTGCCAGGTTGGCGGCGCGCTCCTCGAGCCGGGCGCCGGCCTCCCGCAGCTCACGCAGCCGATCACGCTCGGCCTCCAGGGCGCGCTTTTGCTCCTCCAGGGCGACTAGTTCGGGAGCCAACTGCTCCAGCGCAACCTCGGCGCGGGCTACCGCCTCGGCCAGCGCGTCGGCGTCGCCTTCCAGCCCGGGTAGCTCATCGACCTGGGCCTGCAGGCCGGCGATCAGCGTCTCGGCAGCGCGCACCTGCTCGTCGAGGGCGTGGCGGGCATCCAGCAGCTTGCCAAAGGCCTGCCCATATTCCTCGACGCGCAGCAGAGGGTCGAATACGACCTGGCGGCCCTTGGGCGTCTGAAGGAAGGGGGCGGTAAGCAGGCCCTGAGGAACACCGACGGCATCGCGGAAGAGGGCGCTCAGGTCAACTGCCTCCTCCACGCCAAACTGCTCTCGCAACCAGGCGAGGACGTCCGACGCATTGTCGACGAGCTTTTGCCCGAGTTCGGGGTCATAGACGTAATACTGATTGCTGGAACCGCACTTGCGGACCACCTGATACTCGCGCTCGTCGTCGGCGGCTACGGTCACGGTGATGGTGGCGGTCTTTTCCCCCTCCCGCACCAGGTTACTGATGGGCCGGCAAGGAGGCATATCGAAAAGGGCAAAGCCGATAGCCTCCAGGAGGGTACTTTTGCCGGCGCCGTTGGGGCCGCAGATGGCGTTCGTGCCGAGGGCAAAGGTGACCATCTCGTGGGCGTACGACTTGACGTTTTCCAGCTCCAGGGCGCGGATCTCCATCGCCTAGCCCTCCTCAGCGAGGATCTCGCTGCGCCTGCGCCGCAGGTGAGCGAGGACCTCTTTGGGCGCCATGCCGTCGATGGCCATGCGCTTGAGGTCCAGCGCGACTTGCGCCCAGGCGCCGGCGTTGGCGCGGTAGCGCACGTCGCGCTCGATCAACTCGGAGAGGACCTGGAACTCGAGTTCGGTGCGCGTTGCGCCCTGGCGCACGTTGACCTGAAAGCTGGCCGGGGTGGTCGCGTTCTGGACGCGCGCCAGGAGCGGGTCCAGCGCCTCGCGGACAAGCGTCTCAACATAACCCAGATCCAGCTCGAGCCGGTTGAAGTGCAGGGTGCCGTCAAGGGCCAGCTCTACCACCGGCTGTTCGCCGTCGGCAGGCAGGCGCACGCGATGCAGGCGCGCACGCACCGCATCATAGACGGCCTCAGGGGTCGAGCATGTCTCCACAGAGACGCGCACGCGCTGGAAGGGGCGCCGGGGCGTCGGCACGAGCTGCGCTTGGTGGGTCATGGCGCTGTGGGCCTCCAGGTCCACCGCATAATAGCCGCGGTCGGTCCAGGCGACTTCGTCCATGGCCCAGGTTTCCAGCGAGCCGGGGTTGTAGATCCAGCCGTCGACTTGGTAGGGCTTGTGGATGTGGCCCAGCCCCACATAGTTGATCCAGGGGCGCAAGACCTCCACGGCCTGGCGAGGCACTGCACCAGAGCAGCGAGAGAGGATGCCCTCCAGCCCGGCGTGCATGAGCAGGATGGAATAGGCGGGCGGCGGGCCGGGCAGCTCTTGTAGCGCCTGCTCCAAGAGCGACAGAACGCGGGCTGTGGCCGCGCCATAGTAGCGCAGTCCGTAGATGCGAACACCGCCGGGGAGGTCCACGTAGGCGCCCCCCTCGTCGGGGGAATAGTGGTCCAGGACGATCTGCCCGTCGCGGACGGGCGCATCGAGGAGGATGAGCAGGCCGATGCCATCGAGGAACTCGAGCCAGGACATCTGGTCGCGGTAGTGGGCGCGCTCGTGATTGCCCTCGACGGCGATCACAGGGATGCCTGCGGCCTGGAGGCGCTGTAGGCCCTCAACAGCCTGGCGCATGGCCAGGGGGTCAACCGTGCGTTTCTCAAAGAAATCCCCGGCGAGGAGGAAAAAGTCGACCTTTTGCTGCCGCGCCTCTTCTACGACGTTCAGGAATGCCCGACCAAAGTCGTTGAAGCGGTCCTTCGAGTTGTACTGCTGATACCCCAGGTGAATGTCTGCGGTGTGCAGGAAGCGCAAAGAGCCCTCCATGGAGTGAATGC
>DAOUGZ010000030.1:0-12643 GCA_034428955.1 Anaerolineae bacterium
TCCACGCGCTACGGCTACTATCCTCCGGCAAGTTCCCGAACCTCCCGGAGAGTGATCCTACAGACATCACGCCTCGCTCAGGAACCCACGGATCGCCCGCGCCAGGTCGTGGCCCAGCGCCCGCGCCGCCTCGGCCGTGACCACTTGACCGTTGGCGTTGGCGTACGGTATCTCGATGGACGTGCCAATGAGGATTCCGGGGCGCTCTTCCATCCACTTGGCGCAGCCCTTGCCCTTCTCGAAACTGCTTGGTACGTTCCAGTCCTTGCCCCAGGGCAGGTTATCCGCCGGGTCAAAGACGAGCGGCCCCCTCTGCACCCGGCGCAGGATCTCGCAGAGCCGCTCCACCCGCTGCCAGTTCTCCGCACTGGGCCCACCGGTAAAGTGCACGGCCTCGTGGTAGCGCCCGCGCAGGCCGGGGCAGTGCAGATCCAGGGAAAAGCGCAGGCGGCCGTCCGTCCAGCCGTTCACCATCTTGCGTATGGCTCGCGTGGTAGCGTAGAGGCTGTCGCCGGCATAGTCGCGGTTGTGGTCGCGCGGGCGGCGGTTCTTGCCCTGATCGCCGTTCTCTACGCCGTCCTTATCCACAAAGGGCACCACCACCAGCTCGGCGTGCCGGCGGTACCATTCGCCCAACTCGGTCTGCGCCAGGGCGGCCTACATGATACCCTCCAGGCTGTAGGAGGCCATCATCTCGCAGCAGTGGTGGCGGCAGGTGAGGAGAATCCGGTGCTCGCCGCCGCCGTCGAGCCGGCCCAAGCGCAACAGCTCCGCCTGGCGCCCCTGCTCGGTGGCGCAGAGTGTGCCGGCCTCCAGGTTGGGGTGGCCGGCGTAGCGCGCCAGAAACGCCTCCAGGTGGGCCTGGAGATAGGGCATGCCCATCGAGAAGCGCACCTCGCCGGCATCATCGGGCACGCGATAGGTGAAAGACTGCCCCTCTACCGACTCCGTGCCCAGCCAGCGCCAGTTCCAACCGCCGTCGGTGCTCACCGCCGGGCCGTACACGCCGATGACGTTCTTGTCGGTGAACCGCACGATCCGCTTGCGCCCGGCCGCACCGAGAACGCGGAAGCACCAGTAAAACCAGTGCCCCTCCGTATCGCGCAGGTCCTGGCGCACCGAGATGGTATCTCCTTCGATCCCATCGACGATGATGTTGCCGCCAGGGAAATCACAGTCGACCACAACAGCCGTTCGCTCCGGCACAGTCTACCTCCATCGTATGCGACAAAACCCTCAAGGTTGCTTCTCGGGCGCGCGCAAGCTCAGTCCGGACGCCGCCCCCACTAGGTATAATGCAGGTAAGCCGTAGCCTTGCAGGCCCTATCTGCCCTAAAGCGCACCCAGTGGGCGCTGAAACCGGGCGGGAACTCGTGATGCAGGTAGCCGTGTGCCGGAACGGTAAAGGTGTCGTAGGTCTTCCAGGCCTGGGTGCCGAGAAAATCGACCTCCACCGTGAAGCGTACCGGCTCGTCGGCTTCGTGGGCTAGGTGCAGACTCTTCTGGTCGAACCCGGTCATGAGGTAGGGGTCCGAGGGCACGCCTGGCTGAACCTCCTCCTCCAGCCAGGGGCCGCCCCACCCCTTGGGCTTGCCGAACTGCCAGAGGTCGTCCGTCTTGCCGAACCAGAGGTTGGCCTGCGGCTGGCCGACGAAGGGGTTGAGGTCGCCGATGGGGGTGGTCTGGTCGCCGGCCATGACGAGCAGGCCGCGCCAGGAGCAAAAGTCGCCGATGATGCGCAGGTGGGTCGAGATGGGCCGCACCCCCCAGACCTTGCCGCCGTACTGCATGGCCGGGAGTTCGTAGAACATGCCGGCGCAGTCCATCAGCCAGCGCTCCGACTCCACCTCGCGGATGCGCGGCCACTCGGTCGTCCAGGAGTGGTCCTGGGTGTGGGTCGCCTTGGGCAGGCGGTAGGTATCCCATCCGTCTCGGCCCTCGATGTGCACCTTGAGGATGGCCGAGGCGTTGTCCACGCCCTGGGCCAGGATGGCCGTGCCGATGGATGAAGTGCTGCCGGTGACGGCGTTGAACTGGCAGGTCTCGAGGATTGTCCACGCCTGGCCGTCCCACTCGGCGAGCCGGCCCTGGCTGGGCTTGCCGGTCGCGTCGCGGTCCGTGTAGGTATTGTTGGCGACGACGACTCGGCCATGGCCGGTGTAGCCGTCCTTGAAGTGCAGGTGTTCCACGTCCTCCAGATGCAACTCTTTGACCAAGTCGAAGAGCTGCCTCACCTCGAGGGTGCGCAGGTCCACCTCAAAGAAAAGAGCCTCCATGGTGAGGTAGTAGACCTTGTTGGCCGGGTCGGTAAGGTGGGTCATGGTGGCGGTGAGCCGGTAGGGCACCAGCGGCTCGATGGTGCGCACCCGGCCGGCCGTATCAATGATGTGCGGGCCGATGAGGAGCTGGTTCGTGGCCTTGTGGATGAGCCGGTTGGCGTAGGTGCCGACCACGCTCTCGGCGTGCTTGGTCAGGTTCAGATCTCCATCGATGGAGAAGAGGCCCGTACCGCCGCCGCTGCCGGGGTTGGCCGGGTAGGTGACGAACCACAGCCGATCGGCCCAAGGCATGAGGGCTCCGATGCCCGTCTCCGTCCGGGGCACGTGGTGGGCCACCACCGCCAGATGGGGGAAAACGCCGCTGATATGCGTTTGGTTCGCGCCTTGCATAGGTACACTCTCCGTTCGGTCTCACTTGCTCAGAAGCTATCAGCACACCCCGAATGCTTCTGGGTTGCGCCAGGATGCGAGTGCCCCAGCTACAAGTGGAGGGGGCATTCCAGGCCATACCGCAGCCAGGCAGGTTCCGTTCAGTTGTTGACCCAGGTTCCGTCCGCCTCAAGCGAAGCAGGTTCAAAAGGGAATCCCTGCGGCCGGTTACGCCGCTTTCCGCCGTAGTAGAAGGCACTGCGAGCCTTGCGCCAGAGGCGGGCTCCCCAGCGATAGGAGCGGAAGGGGTCACGGACCCGGTCCATCTCGGCAAGCAGGGCATCATGCAGGTGGTCGCGCACGGCAGCGCACTCCGGCTCCTCAATGAGGTTTCTCAACTCGTGGGGGTCGTTTTCCAGATCGTACAACTCGTCGGTCTCAAAGAGATTGATGACCAGCTTGTATCGCTCGTCAACCAGGCACCGGATGGGGTAGAACTCGCCCCAGTCATCGTGGTTAATGGCATAGCGGGTAAAGCTGATAGTGGCATGCTCGCGCACCTCTGCCCGCGGGTCATCCAGCACTGGGCGCAAGCTGACGCCCTGTAGCGATGGCGGCGGCTTGATCCCCGCCAGGTCCAGCAGGGTGGGCAGGATGTCCAGGTGGCTGACGAGGGACTCGCTTGCGGCGCCTGTGGACGAGCCGGGTAGGCGCACGATGAAAGGGACATTGGTTGTCTCCTCGTACATCATCGGGCCTTTGCCCCGCAGCCCGTGGGCCCCCAGCATGTCGCCGTGATCGCTGGTGTATATGATGGTGGTATCTTCGCCGTGTATCTGCTCCACGGCATCGATGATCCGGCCAATCTCCCGGTCGATGTAGCTGTTGCAGCCAAAGAACCGGGTAGCCGAAGCGGCGAACTGTGGCCATTCTACCTCACCGTGTTGCCTCCGCTGGATACACTGGATCTCAGGCTTGCCCGCCAGAGGAGCGTTATAGTTGGGAGGCTGGGGAATATCGCCCGGGTCGAACCGTTCCCAATATTCGGGTGGCGCGACGCAGGGGCCATGCGGCTCGTCGAAGGAGACGACCAAGAGAAAGGGTTGGCTTCCGACTCGCTGTATAAAGTCGATGGCGCGGTTCGCCACCCGATGCCCCCATATGTTGTCCTCAGTAAAGCCGGCTCTCCTCAGGTCATCAGCGCTCCTACAACTCCGGTACAGACGGAACATCTCTGGCCCGATCTCCTCGGCATACCGCTGGCCGTCGTACCACCATTCCGGCTCGAATCCACCGCCCGCAACTCCGTCGCCAAAGTAGCCCGCGCCATCCAGGTGCCATTTGCCCGTGTAGGCAGCGCGGTAGCCATAGTGGCGAAAGATCGCGCCCATGAGGGGAATATTGGTGCCCGGTGCGACGTTGTTGCACCAGGCGCCATTCACCGAGGGATGGAGGCCGCTAAAGATTGCACTGCGCGCGGGCGTACAGAGAGGGCAAGCCGTGTAGGCGCGCTCGAAGCGTATGCCCGTAGCAGCCAGCCGGTCCAGATTGGGCGTATCCACGGAAGGATTCCCATAGGCGCCAACCATAGACTTGTTTTGCGTATCCGTCATGACTAGTACGAGGTTCATGGCTCTATACTCACTTGCCGGCAATGTGAGGGGCTATGCCCCTCACATTGCCGGCTATTGTTCAGGGTTGGGCACAAGTAGGAACTACTGGATCAGCCCTTTCTTCTGTAGTTGTGCGGTCGCGTCGTCAAGGACCTCCTGCAAGCGGTACTGCGCCATGGCTGTGTTGATGAACTCGTCCCACTTGTCCAACGGCTCCTCGCCGGTGGCGAACTTCATGTGCATCTCCTGCAAATAGATGAGAAGATCGGGCCAAGCTTCATGCGCAGTGACCAGCAACGTGACATTCTTGATCTTGGGCTGGGAAGTTGAGAATTCCATCTTCTCGAACAGCCCCTCTTGCTCCGTCTTGTAGGTCCAGAAGTAATCCAGATCGCCTCGGCGGAACACCGCCCAGTAGCTTCGCCACGCCATTTCCGGTGGTGTGATATTCTCGATGCGACGGCCGTTCTCATCGGCTACATAGGTGACACCCTCGATCCCATACACAAGGATCTCGTACAGCTCGCTTTCCGGGTTCATGGCATCATTGAAGAAACGCATGAGCGCTTCCATCTTCCCCGGCTCCGACTCGGCCTGACGCGTGAACCAGAAGGGCATGCCAATCAGGCCACGCTGCCACGAAACATAGGTGCCAAAGGGACCCTCCAACGCGGGGAGTTGTATCCACTCAGCCTCGGGGCTGGCCGCCTGGATGGCCTCACCGAGGCAGGCGAGGTTCGAACAGAAGCGCAGCATCTGGAACTCGGCGGTGACAATGCCGGCCTTGCCCTGCGCGACAGCCTCACGCCAATTCTCCCTGCTGTTCGTCGTCCAGTTAGGATCTACCACGCCGGCATCGACCTGTGCCTTCCACCAGGCGAGGGCTTCCTTCATCTCGGGGCTGAAAGCGTCAAAGATGACCTGGTTATCTTCGATGCGGATGTTGTTCCGGCCCGGGTAGGCGCCAAAGGGCGCAAAGACGGACTGCAGCAGGTCAAAGTTGCTCATGGCTGTGAAGCCGTAGGTATCGTCCTGGCCGTCGCCGTCCGGGTCCTGAGTCGTGAACGCCTTTGCGGCCTCAGCCAGCTCATCTATAGTGGTGGGGATCGGCAGACCTACCGCATCCAGCCAGTCCTTGCGAATCCAGACCGTATCCCAGTTGTCCAGCGGAAGAGGCTGGGCAATGGCATACTGCTTGTCGTCCAGAGTCACAAAACTCAGTGCGTCCTCGGAGAGGTAACTCGTCAGGTAAGGCATATCTTTGATATAGTCGTCGACAGGGATCAGGATGCCCTGGTCGATGTACTGGCGGACGATAGGGCTGCCGACGGGCCACTGCGCTTCGATGAAATCAGGGATCTCACCGGCGGCGATCATCGCGTTTAGCTTGACGTCAGCCTCTGCCCCTGCAGGAGCCACTTGCAGAGTGATGTCCAGGTTATAGTTGTCGCGAATGTACTGCCAGGTGAAATCATCTTCCTTCTCCGGCAGCTCAGCTCGGGTCCAGGGGCTGTGCTCCCAAAATAGGACTTGGTAGGGCTCGGCTCTCTCTGGGGCGATGGTGGGCCCAGCGGGCTCAGGAGCCTCGGCGGTCATCGTGGATTCGGCCGGCGCCTGAGTCGGCGCAACGTCGGTGGATGCTGCCGGTTTGGGCACACACCCTACGATCATGGCCACGATGATAAGAACGGCAACAACACTCCAAACAGAGCGTCTCATCGGATCCTTCTCCTTTAGCGCGTGACTGCATGATGCTCTTTGCTATACTCACAGTCGCTTGCTGATTCATCACTCTCTACGCATCACCTCCTCTGGCACACCCTACAGCCCTCTACCCCTTTATTGCGCCCAACATCACACCCTTGGTAAAGTACTTCTGCAACCAGGGATACACTATGAGGAGCGGCACCACTGAGACGACAACAGCCGACATCTTGAGCGTCTGGCCGGGAAGCAACTCGACCATCTCCAGCACGTCCGGCAGGTCCGTGGCCAGCATATCCAGCAGCACATTACGCAATACGACCTGCAATGGCTGAAGGTCATCCTTGGTGATGAACATCAGGGCATTGAAGAAACCGTTCCAATGCCCAACCGCATAGAAGAGGCCTAGAGTGGCCTGCACTGGCCTGGAAAGGGGCAGCACGATGCTGAACAGAATCCGGAGTTCGTTGGCGCCGTCGAGTTGAGCCGACTCAAAAATCTCTTGGGGCAGCGACTCGAAAAAGCTCTTCATCACCAGCATATTGTAGATCGAAACGGCCCCCGGCAGCACCAGCGCCCAGTAGGTGTTGAAGAGCTTGAGGCTTCGCACCAGGATGAAGAGGGGCACCAATCCACCGCTAAAGAGCATGGGGATGAGGACAAACACCAGGAGGGCCGTGCGCCCAGGCAGACGCTTGCGCGAGAGCGGATAGGCCATCAGCGTGGTCAGCACCAGATTGATCGCCGTGCCCAGTGCCGTAATGGTCACCGAGTTCAGAAATGCCCGCGGAACCAGCTTAGTGGACCAGAGGTACTCGTAGGCGTCAAAAGTGATCACCCGTGGGATCACCTGGAAGCTGCCGTACTTGGCCAGAGCGTCTAGCGGAGTCAGAGAGACCGAGACTACGTACAGGAATGGGAAGAGCGTGGCAACGGCCAGCAGGATCAAGAGCGCCATGTTGACCAGTTGGAAAATGCGATCCCCAAGGGACATCCGCGACATGAGCATACTCTCAACCTCCAAGCTACGCTACCAGACTACCAGATACCCTGGTCGGCCCACAGTTTGGCCAGCTTGTTGCTGCCGAGCAGCAGGGCCATGCCGATGACCGACTTGAACACGCCTGCAGCGGCTGACAATGAGAAGCGAAACTGCTCGATCCCGTTGCGAAACACCCAGGTATCGATAATATCGGCCACCTCGTAGACCTGAGGCGTGTAGAGGATGTAGATCTGCTCGAAACCGGCATCCAGCAGATGGCCCAGATTGAGGATGAACAGGAGGATGATGACCGATTGTATGCCCGGCAGTGAGATGTGACGGATCTGTTGCAGGCGATTGGCGCCGTCCATCGTCGCGGCCTCGTAGAGGTCGGGGCTGATGCCGCTCAGCGCCGCCAGGTAGATAATGGCCCCCCAGCCCACGCTCTTCCAGATACTCGATACGACCAGTACGACCACAAACCACGTCTTGTGGGTCATAAAGGCGATAGACTGTCCGCCCAGGCTCTTGATCCACTCGTTGATCAACCCGCCACTGGGGGCCAGAAAGGCAAAGAGAATGCCGGAGATGATGATCCAGGAGATAAAGTGGGGCAGGTAAGACACGGTCTGAATGAACTTTTTCAGCCTGGCGATGCGGACCTCGTTGAGCATGAGTGCCAGGATGATGGGAGCGGGAAAGCCGGCCGCCAACTTGAGCAGGCTGATCACCAGCGTGTTCCTCATAATGCGGCCGAAATAGGGAGCAGTGAGGAACGCCTCAAAGTGTTTGAACCCAACCCAAGGGCTGGCCAGAATGCCGTCCAGCACGCGATAGTCCTTGAAGGCGATGACGATGCCATAGATCGGCCCGTAGCGGAAGATGAGAAAGTAGGCCACCCCGGGCAGGAGCATCAGGTACAGAAGCCAATACTTGCGCGCCTGTTGCCAGAAGCGACGCAGGGACGGCCCTCTCCTACGCCTGGCGATTGCTGCCGGTGTACCCGCCCGGATGTCTGTGCTCCGCACGCTCATCGGATATTGCACCTCATTGTTGGACACTTTTGTCAGCCGCTCTCCGTTCCTCTATAATAGCACATAACCCTGACTTCATGGTGTGATATTGGACGGGAAGCGGACGGGAAATGGTCATAAAGTGGCCGCGTTGACCAGTGCACAGTTTCTGCGGCATCTGCGCGATGCCCTGAATCACCTCTATGATCTGGATCGCCTGCGTCGGAACCCCCTCCTCGCTGCTTTCAAGCTGGCCGATCGTTTCGATGCGCCGGCATCTCTGCAGCGCATCCTCACCGAGGCCATCGAGGCCCTCAAGCCCGACACGAGCTTGCCGCCCTCCGGCCCTGCCTGGCGCACCTACGACCTTCTCCTCTGTTGCTACGTGCAGCAGTTGGATCAGGCGACCGTGGCCGGCCAGCTCGGCATCAGCCCGCGGCAACTGCGGCGCGACCGCAATGCCGCCCTGGAGCTGTTGGCCCAGCGCCTCTGGCAGGAGTACGATGTAGGTAAGCGGGATGAGGGGAAAGATGAGGCGGACGCCTGGCAGGAAACTGAAGACGGCCCCGATATCGGCGGCGAACTGGCCTGGCTGAGGGATGCCTCGCTGGAAAAGCCGACCGACCTGAACGAGACGTTGCGCGGCGCTTTGGACCTGGCCCGGCGGCTGGCCGGCCGGTACCAGGCCCAACTGGAAGTACACGTGCCCGAGACGCTCCCAGGGCTGGCCGTGCACCCGGTTGCGCTCAGCCAGATCCTGCTGAACTTGCTCGGCGTCGCCGTCCATCAGGCCGCAAGCGGCCAGGTGCGCATCTCGGCCCAGGCCATGCGTTGGGAGGCCGAGGTCACCGTGCACTGTGCCGGTGCGCGCGCCGCCGGCGAGCCGGCGCCCGAGGACGTGGCCAGCCTGCGGATGGCCCGCCATCTGGCGACCCTGAGCAACTGCCGGCTGGACCTGGCCGTCGCCGGCCAGCCCTTTTCGGTGGTGCTAACCCTGCCCGCCCTCGAGCAGATGCCCGTGCTGGTTATCGACGACAATACGGATACCCTGCAGCTCTTGCAGCGCTATACCTCGTTCACCCGCTACCGTTTGGTGGCAACGCAGGATCCGGAGCAGGCGCTGAGCCTGGCGGAGAGAATCGGCCCGCACATCATCGTGCTGGATGTCATGATGCCCCAGATTGACGGCTGGCGGGTGCTCGAGCGGTTGCGTGAACACCCGGCCACAGAGCATGTCCCCGTCTTGGTATGCAGCATCCTCTCGCAGGAAGAACTGGCCCTCTCTCTCGGCGCGGCCGGCTTCCTTCGCAAGCCGGTCACGAGGCATGCTTTTCTGGCCGCTCTCGACGCTCAGGTCGCCCTACGGGAGAAAGGGCCTCGCTGACGGCGCGGATGCAGGCCAATACATCGGGCACCGAGAGGCCTCCGCTGCGCATTACCATCAGCTTTTCGCTCACCGCCGGCTCGCCGGTCGGGTCACGCGAAGAAACGGCCACGACGGGGATGTCTCGGATGGCCGGGTCACGGCTCTTCTCCCGCAGCAACTGGTAACCGTCCATCTCGGGCATGAGCAGGTCCAGCAACATGGCGTCGGGCCTGCGTTCGCGCAGCAGGGCCAGCGCTCGCTGCCCATCGGTGGCCTGCAAGACACGATAGCCAGGCTTCTCGGCAGTAAGCATGCGGGTGAAGAGCTGCAGCAACCCTCGCTCGTCATCGACCAGCAACACCGTTTCTATCCCCTCGCCCAGTGATTCCAAGGCCGAGAGAAGCACCGTCCGAGTGACCGGCTTGACCAGATAACGCGCCACCCCCAGCCGGCGCGCCGCATCGCCCTCGCCGGGCACCCAGCAGGTCACTGCCGGCGTGCCGTAAGGCAGGTCGGCCAGTTGGCCCAGCGCCGCCGGCGATTCGTCGAGCAGAGGGGCATTGACGACCAGCGCCTGGGCCGGCGAACGCTCTAGCTCGTCGATAGCCTCGCGGATATTGCGGACGGACGCGATCTCGGTGCCGGCCAAGTAGCGGCTGAACTGGCGCTGCAGGGCGTCCTCCTCCTCCAACAGGACGTAGCGAGGCCCGGGCGCCGACGCCGGTGCCCGGGACCGGCGGGTGCGCACCTGGTCTTGGTAATCGTGGTAAGGGCTGAACCAGCGCATGGCGCCGCCTTCCGGCAGGGTCGGGGTCAACGTCGCCTCCGAAGGCAGGCTAAAGTAGAACGTCGTGCCCTCGCCCAGCCGGCTTTCCAGCCACATCTTGCCCCCGTGCATCTCCACAAAGCGCTTGCTGATGCTCAGGCCGAGCCCGCTGCCACCGTGCCGCCGGCGAATGGAGCCGTCCAACTGCTGAAAGGGCTCGAAGAGCTTTTTCTGGCCCTCGGGAGAGATGCCCGGGCCGGTGTCGGCCACGCTGACTAGCATCTCGCCATCCTTGCGCCAGGCCTTCAGCCGCACGCCGCCGCGCTCCGTAAAGCGCCCGGCGTTGCTGAGCAGGTTGATGACCACCTGGCGGATCCGCGTGCTGTCGCAAAAGAGGGGCGGCAGGTCCGCCGGCACGTCCGTCTCCAGGTAGAGCCCCTTGGATTCAAAGAGCGCACGCACGCTCAGTACAGCAGCCTCGGTAATTTCCCACAGAGAAGCCCATTCCTTGCTCAGGGCCATGCGCCCGGCCTCTACCTGGCTGAGGTCCAGAACGTCGTCTACCAGCTTGGAGAGGTGCTGGCTGTTGCGCTGGATGGCCGTGATATCCGCCAGGAGCGCCGGCGGCAGCTTGGCGCCATAGACCTGGGGCGCCTCGGTGATCATCTCGCTAAAGCCGATGATCATGTTCAGCGGGGTGCGTAGCTCATGGCTCACATTGGCCACAAAGGCCTCTTTGGCCTGCCGCGCCTCTTGGGCTGCCTGCTGCATCACCTGCAGGCGGTCCGCCAGGCGCGCCAGCTCCTGGTTGGCGTGGATGAGGTCCGCCTGGGTCTGCTTGAGCTCCACCCGCTGGTCGCGGGCTTCTTCCAGACTCTTGCGCGCCTGCTCAAAGCCCAAGAGCGACCACTCGGTCACCGTCAGCAGGGTGTGGGTGGCGATCCAACCGAGCAGGCCCGCTACCGCCCCAGCACAGAGAATGCCGGCGATGAGAGAAGAGGGCAGCGGCGGTATACTGCTGCTGTGAGCCAGCCAGCCAAGGAGCGCGGCCACCAAGCCCTCCGCCAGCAGCGCAGCTGGCCAGCCCACCGTGACGACCGCGATGAGCGGGAGGAAGGAGTAGGCAAAGCCGATACCCGGCTCCTGGTAGGCATAGATGGCCAGCGTCATGGCGGCCGCCAGCCCACAGAGCCACACCCCCTGCGCGACCAGGAAATGGCGCTTCAGAAGGAGAAGCGAGAGGAAAAACACCGGCGCCACAGCCAGCATGGTAGTCCAGGCTGGGATAACCATCTGCGCGGGCCAGGTGGCGATGGACCCCAGATGCCAGACGAAGTAGAGGCCGCCAATGGCATAGATCAGCGCCCGCGCCATCGAGTTCAGCAGGTCAGTGGCCGAGGCGATAAAGTCCGACTTGGCCTGGGAGGCCATGCGCAGGGTAAACCACATGGGGAACCTTCCATCTGTGTGAAAGAGTCACGGCCCTCCCGGAGGGTGAGCGCCTCCGCGGGCTCGGTCACTCTGCCGGGCTGCCCTCGGCTGCCGCCCGCACCGGCGCCTCGGCCAGGCGCGCGCACAGCCCAGCTTCCCCGCGCCGCCGGCGCACCCAGGCCACAATCAGCGCGCTGCCCACGGCCAGGGCGAGGATGCCGACCAGCCCCGCCTCCGGCCCAAAGGCGCCGCCGGTCCACATCTCGGGCCCCTGCTGAGCAATCGCAATCACCGTCGCGCCGGCCTGAGCGCCGCTGACCGGAAAGCCGAACACGTTACCCTGGAAGAGGTTCCAGGTGATGTGCAGGCCGATGGGGATGGCCAGCTCGCCGGTGAGGACGTAGCCCAGCCCCAGGAAGAGCCCGGCCAGAATCAGGTTCAGCGTGCTGATGGCCGTAGCGTTCGGGTTCCCCGCGTGCAGCGCGCCAAAGACGGCCGACGACAGGATCCAGGCCACCAGCAGCGCCCCGCGCGGACCCAGGAAGCGCCAGTTCAGGCCCTCGGCCACGTTGCGCAGTTGGTAGCCACGGGAGAACAGCTCTTCATAGATGCCGACAGCGATAAAGTTGAGCAGCGCCAGCATAAAGCCGGGCAGGAACGACGAGTCCCCGCGCCCAGCCTGGAACAGGCCCGTCACACTGACCCAACCCAGCGCCCACTCGAGCAGGAACACGCCGGCCATCAACACGGCGCCCAGGGCCAGGCCAAAGCCCAGGTCCAGCCACCAGCCACGGTTGAGATGAAAGCCGAAATCGGCAAAGGGGCGCCGGTCCAGCAAGCGGCCAGCCAGCCAGACGGAGAGCAGCATGGCTCCGAGGACGCCAAGGCTCGTGAGCCGGGCGACAGGGTGGGTCATGAAGGCATTGATGTTCTCAGGGGTGGGCAGGCCTGCACCGCTGACGAGCGCCCAGAGGGCCAGGGCAATGCCCAAGCCCACACTGACGGCCATCAGGATTACGAGCAGAAGGATCACCTGGATCAGCAGGCGCCAAACCGCACGCAGCCGTCGCTGCTCAGGGTTCCAGAGGGGATTCTTCAAGATTGTGCTCCCTTTCTCCAA
>DAOUGZ010000031.1:0-3529 GCA_034428955.1 Anaerolineae bacterium
TACGGCACCTCGGCCGGCACGCCGTGGTCGCAGGTAGGGATGTACCCGCCCCGTGCGCGCAGGGTGGGGATGATGTACTCCAGGTGCCGGTCGATAGCCTCGCGCCCCTGCGCCAGCACGCGCTTGTCGATCCCCCCGAACAGGGCCAGCTCGGGATACTGCCGCCCGATCTCGACTATGTCGCATCCCGCGGCCACTTCGAAGGGGCTCATGATGTCCATGCCGATCTCCATATAGACCGGAATGACCGGCCGGCAGTCGCCGTCGGTGTCGATTTGGATGTAGAGGTGGCGGCTTGGGTCGATCTGGCGGCGCTTGATGTTGGCGATGAGTTGCCGGTAGTAGGGGAAAAAGAACTCGCGGATCATATCCGGTGCGATGAGTGGGCCACCCTTGTAGCAAATGTCCTCGGCGATGAACAGCTCGTCAAAGGTGACGTACTCCTGATGCCGGGCGGTGACGGCATCGGCCAGGTCGTACCAGGTCTGCATCATTTCGTGGATCAGGTCGGGCATATCGTAAAAGGCGTACATCATGCGCTCGGTGCCGATGAGGCTGCGCAGGTACATGCCCCCACCGCCGATGTTCTGTTGGATGATCAGGCCCCGGGCGGCCTGCTCTTGCGCTACGGCCATGCGCTCTTCCAGGCCCGCATAGCGCTCGGGTGTCTTGGGATCCAGGCGCCAGCGGCAGTTCTCCTCCCAGGTGCGCCGGTCGCTCACAGGGTGGTCCAGATACTCGGGCATAAAGCCGCTGCGGCGGCCCTTGAAGAAGAGGACGTGGCGCCCGGCCCAATCCTGGACGACCTCATAGTCGCCGCGGTCTTCCAATACCTTTTCTTCGAACACCGGCTCAAAGGCCGGCTCCACCCAGCCGAGCTGGCCCAGGGCGCAGTGGGCCGGCGGGTCATAGTCAAAGAGTTCGGCCAGGGGCACATCCTGGGGCATGCCCTGCTCGGCCCAGGCCTCCAGCGAGTAAAAGCCGAACTCGCGCCTGAAGAGGGGCGCGCCGGGCACGCGAGCGTAGGCATCGTGCAGCTTGCGCGCCTCGGGCGCCATCCGCTCGCGCGGCACCATGGCGTGCACGCCGTCCTGCAGTCCTTTATCCGCGCTCATTGCTTGCCTTCCGGTGCCATGGCGTAGCTACTGTCACCTTTCTGCCGACAACTAGATGAGATAGAAGGCCGTCTGCCGCGCATGGATGGGGCGACAGCCTTGGCGAGTGAATTGGACGTCCTCCTCGCGGCCCAGGCGCACGTATTGCCCACCCCATTCCGGCACGGGGCCGCCTACCGATAGCTCCATGGTGAAAGCATAGTCGTATTGCAGCAACACATCGCCCCGGCCGGCGCAATGCTCCTGTTCCCAGGGCAGGCCAATCAGGGGGCCCGGCTCATGGAGAAATAGCCCCAGCGAGTGCGAGTACACCTTGGGGTCCGGGATTCCCTCTTTTCGGGCGCGGGCCAGGATATTCGCCAGCAACTGGTTCCCGCTCAGGCCGTGTTTGAACTCGGCCATAAAGATATCTTGCAGATCCGTGCAGGCATCCATCAAGCGCTTTAGGCCGACAGGTGCGTCCTCTTCTCCATTCTGCAGCACATACGCCAGTTGTTGGTGATCCGAGTTCAGGCGCAGATAGCGGATCCCCACGTCACAGTGGAGCACATCACCTGGACGCACGACCTGGTCTTGCTCGCCATAGACGGCACGCATCGCATTGCTGCGGATGATGCCAAAGTCAGGTTTGAAGGAGGGCTCGAGCCCCAGGTCGGCGCAGCGCTGCCAGTAATGCCATTCCAGGTCCTGCACCGTGGTCACGCCCGGCACGATCACCTGGCGGCTGTAGCACTCGGCGATGATCGCTTGCGCCACCTGAACCACGTGTTCGTAGAGCGCCAACTCTTCCTGGCTGAGGGTCGCCAGCCAGCGGGTGACCAGGGGTTCGGCCGATGTGAGCCGCTCGGCATAACCCGGCGGCAATTGCTGCTCAAGCTGCTTGTACAGGTTATGGGTGAGCCCTCCGGCCGCCCACTGAGTAGCGCCGATGTTGATCCCAATGCGCTTGGGATCGCGGGACTCGACGATATCTCGCAGGAGCGGCCACTGCTCTTCCTCGATCTGGCCCCTGTAGGGTCTGTCGTAGAGGTCGTGGGTGTCGGTCCCCGAGATGTTGATGCGCTCAATGCCTGCCTCGGCCCCCCGGTCAAAGAAGACGAGGATCTGCAGGATGGGGCACCAGGTGTCCATCGGTATCAGGGTGGTAAAGGCCGGGTCGAGATTGTCCTCCTGGCAGAGCACCAACCACATGTCCAGGCCGGCCTCGCGCATCGCCAGCGGCAGAATGGTCTCCAGGCGCTTTTGCAGGATGCGGTTGATCACCTGGCTGCGCTGCCGGAGCGGGAGAACCCGGGGGAAGGGGCCGGTCATCTCCCTAGTGAGCGGCTGATTGGGGTCAAAGGTCATGGCAGTCCTCCTCAATACACCCGCTCCGGGGTCAGGCGAGTTCCTCAGGGATGAACCTACCCTCATCCAGAACGAGGGAGCCATCCAGGTAGACGCTGACCTCGCGCAGGCAGATGTCAAAGTGGATCTTGGCGCGGTTCTCGCCGCCCAGGCCGCAGTATGGCGCCGGCGAGGCAAAGATGTTGCGGCCAAGGCCGACGGTGACGCCACCATAGAGGGATTCCGAATCCATCCCCACAAAGCGCCAGTCGGCCCGATGGTCGGTGCCCCAGCCGGCATGAGCGATGCGGAAAGACCCCTCATCGCCTGCGGCGCGCAGGTAGCTCTCCGTCTCTTGCGCATCCGGCCCGCCGTCAAAACGGGTGATGCGCCCCGCCTCAAAGGTCAGCCGCACCTCCGACCTGGCATGACGCCTCGAGCCCAGGAGGACGTCACCGGGCTGCACAACCAGAGTCCCCTCTGCGCTATCCTCCAGAGGCGCGCAATAGACCATCCCCGTGGGCCAGTGATCCCAGCGCCCGGGAACATCGGCGACGCCACTCTGATAGGCGCCCTTACGCCCGTCCTTGCGCAGGGTGAGGTCTGTGCCCGCCCGCGAAACGAAGCGCACCTCGGAGGCCTCCTGCATCATCTTGGCCCCAGCCAGCCCGCGGTGCCTGATCTGGTCGGTCGGCAGCATGCGCTTGAGCACGTCGGGGGGCTCCTGGACCATCAGCACCCGCGCTCCGGCGGCCAGGGCTGCGCTGTGCACGTCGGCATACATCCACGAATGGCCGCCCGGCAGGAAGGACATGCCGAGGATCATATCGGCGTGGGTCCAAGCGGCGTTGATCAGCCTGTCCTCGACGTCCTGATCCGACTGGGCCACCATCACGTACACCGTAGCTCCCAACGCACGGGCCGCCGCCAGGGCGGCCGGGGCATAGGCGTGGTGAGGGAACTGGGTGTCGGTAAAGATCAGCACCGTCTCCGATGGGGCCACCCGGCAGAGACGGAGCACCTGCTCAAAGTGGGGGACGAGATCGGCCGCGCCAAACATTGGATTCATGGCTGCCTCCTGACAATTT
>DAOUGZ010000032.1:0-49750 GCA_034428955.1 Anaerolineae bacterium
CTCGTTCATCGTCACGGCCAGGGGCTGGGCGCCGCCCATGCCGCCCAGGCCGGCCGAAAGCACCAGACGCCCGCGCAGCGAGCCGCCAAAGTGCTTCCGGGCCACGGAGCCGAGGGTCTCGTAGGTGCCCTGCAGAATGCCCTGGGTGCCAATATAGATCCACGAGCCGGCCGTCATCTGGCCGTACATGATGAGTCCCTGGGCGTCGAGGTCGTCGAAATGCGCCTGCGTGGCCCAAGCCGGCACCAGGTTGGCGTTGGCAATCAGCACCCGCGGCGCATCGGCGTGCGTGCGAAAGACGCCCACCGGCTTGCCGGATTGGACGAGGAGCGTCTCATCGTTCCCCAGGCCCTGCAACGCGGCGACCAGCGCAGCGAAGCAGGCCCAACTGCGCGCAGCCTTGCCGCGACCGCCGTAGACGATCAGTTCGTCCGGCTTTTCGGCCACCTCGGGGTCCAGGTTGTTCATCAGCATGCGCAGGGCCGCTTCCTGCCCCCAACCCTTGCAGGTCAGCGCCGTGCCGCGCGGCGCCCGTACCACTCGCGCGCTCATCGCTCCCTCCTATGGGACTGGGGGAACCAGGGAAGAGAGGGAACCAAGGGGGAAAGAGTTCCTTGGTTCCTTGGTTCCCTGGTTCCTTGGTTCCCTGGTTCCTTGGTTCCATCGACTACTCCTGTCACAACGCCTCCTCCACCCCCCGCACCAACTCGCCACTGTGCACCAACTCGCGCACGGCCTCGATCAAAGGCGCCATATAGACATCACGCTCAAGGAAAGGCACGCGCTCCCGAATCAGACGATAGGCGGGCGCCGTGCCTCGCCCCAAACGCGCACGCCCAAGCACCTCGCGCCGAAAGTCCACCCCCTGCACCGCCGCCAAGAGTTCGATGGCCAGTATGACCTCCACATTCCCCAACACTTCGGCAGCCTGGCGGGCGGCGATGGCGCCCATGCTCACATGGTCCTCCGTATTGGCCGAGGTAGGCACTGTATCGACGCTGGCCGGATGGGCCAGGACCTTGTTCTCCGAGGCCAGGGCGGCAGCGGTGCATTGAGCCATCATAAAGCCCGAGTTCAGCCCACCGTGACGGGTCAGAAAGGCCGGCAACGTGCCCCGGTTCGAAGCGTCGTCGGTCAGGCGCGTCAGGCGCCGCTCGGAGATGTTGCCGATTTCGGCCAGGGCGATGGCCAGATAGTCCATGGCGATAGCCACCGGCTCACCATGAAAGTTGCCGCCGGAGAGACATATGGGGGTGCCGTCCTCTTCAAAGAAGATGAGCGGATTATCGGTGGCGCTGTTGAGCTCGATCTCCAGCACCCAACGTGCATAGGCGATGGAATCCCGTGCCGCCCCATGCACCTGGGGGATGCAGCGTAGCGTATAGGCGTCTTGCACGTTCAGGGGGTCGTCGGGGCGCAGAAACTCGCTGCCTTCCAGCAGGCGCCGCAGATACCCGGCACAGGCCACCTGGCGGGGGTGAGGGCGGGCGGCGTGGATGCGCGGGTCCAGCGCGCGGGGCGTGGCGTGCAGCGCCTCGCAGCTCAGGGCTGCCGCAATGTCGGCCACCTGGGCCAAGCGCTCGGCTTGCGCCGTGGTCAGAGCGCCGATGGCGCTCATAAAGGCCGTGCCGTTGGTGAAGGCCAGGCCTTCCTTCGCGCCCAGCGTGAGAGGCTCGATGCCCGCCCGGCGCAAAGCCTCACCGCCGGGCAAGACCTCGCCTCGCCAGCGCGCCTCGCCCTGGCCCACGAGCACCAGCGCCATATGGGCCAGGGGAGCCAGGTCGCCACTAGCCCCCAGCGAGCCCTTTTCCGGTATCAAGGGGTGTACGCCGGCATTCAGCGCCTGCAAGAGCCGCTCAACCGCCTCCACCCGGATGCCCGAGTGGCCCTTGGCCAGGGTGTTGGCGCGGATGAGCATCACCGCTCGCGTCGTAGCCTCGTCGACAGGGTCGCCGACGCCCACGGCGTGGCTCATGAGAATGTTCTGCTGCAGCCTTGCGGCGGATTGAGGGGGGATGAACCGGTCCTTAAAGTGGCCAAAGCCGGTGGTGACGCCATAGATGACCTCGCCACGAGCCAAAAAGCCCTCGACCGCCCGGCGAGCACGGGCGATGCGTTCGCGAGCCGGTTGGGCCAGCTCGACCTGTACCAGGGCAGGGTGGGGCCAGGCCTGGGCCACAGCCACCACGTCCTCCAGGCGGAGGCTCTCGCCATCCACGACCACGCGCGATACGGGCATGTCGGGGCCTCCCAAATAGGGGAAAAGAGCAGACAAACACCGCCCACCTGCCACGCAGGCAACGATCCGGGCCGGCCGCTGTGCCCCGATCGTGAGGTTGCGTCACGGAGGCACAGAACGAGCGCTCTGAGCCTCCGTGATGACCACAGCAACAGGCCAGGCGGTTGTGCCTACTCGCACCGGCGTCCCCGCCCGGCCTCGCCCATCACGCCGGTGCCGTCGTCAGATACGGCTGCACGCGGTCCATCAGCCGCTCCTTCGGCATGTAGCCGACGATACGCTCTACGGGCTGGCCGTCCTTGAACACGATCAGCGTAGGAATACTCTGCACGCCAAAGCGCGTTGCGGTCGCCACGTTCTGGTCGACGTCCAGCTTGGCCACCTTGAGCGAGCCGGCCTGCTCGCTGGCGATCTCTTTGACCACCGGCGCAATCATGCGACAGGGGCCACACCAGGCCGCCCAAAAGTCCACCAGGGTCGGCAACTCGGACTGTAACACCTCGGCATCAAACGTGGCGTCAGTGACTTCCATCGGTTCCACTGCCATCTCCCGTACTCCTCTCTCCGGAGACACCGGAAACTCCAAAACGCAGGAATAGCTCGATGATGCGGTTGAGGCGCTCTCTGATCTGCGGATCGGCCGTCTCGCGCAGGCAATCGTCCAGGTAGTGCTCGACGATAAACAGGCCTGCCTTGTCTAGCGCCGCACGGGCAGCCATAAGCTGCGTCAGAATGGCCTCGCAGGTCTTGCCCTCCTCGACCATTCGCTGCAAGCCGCGAACCTGCCCCTCAATCCGGCGCAGGCGGGTGATTACCTCCGCACGGGATTGCTCATCTGCTACTGGCACCGCATTCGAACCTTTCGCAACCAGATACCCCCCATGGGTATCTATACCAATTGTACACGTTCTGTGCTGCCATGTCAAGCCCTCGAGCGCCATCCGACAACCGGTACGGTGATCGCCAAAGCGGCAGGCGCTGCAGTGGCGCACAACCAACTCTAGCAATCTATGTTCCAACCGGCAACATGGGCCCGAGGGCAGAGTACGACAGAGCCTCAGAAAACCAGTATAGGCGGCGGCTGCTGGGGTGTCAAGGCCAGTGCGCGGGACCTGGGACCTGCGCGTCCTCTTGACTTTTCGGAGTCCATTGAGTATCCTTTTGACAGCGCCGGCTGCAGCGCTGCAGCCGGCATACCGCTGCTACTTGCCGTCACCCTCTGGCGCTCCGCCGGAACCCCGGTGAAGCCTATCGATCCGGTCTCCCAAAGGAGAGGTCCCTATGTATCTACATGCCGACAGCGCCCGCTGTTCCGGATGCCGTGCCTGCCAACTCGCGTGTTCGCTACACCTCTTCGGCATCAACAACCCCAAGAGAGCGGCCCTGGCCATCATTCCCCACTTTCCCGCGCCCGGTGCCTATGAGGTCAAGACATGCACCCAGTGCGGTGAGTGCGCCGACGTCTGCCCAGCGGGCGCCATCCAGCAGAACGACCAGGGCGCCTATTTCATCGACGCCGAAGAGTGCACCGGCTGCCTGGCCTGCCAGGATGCCTGCCCGGAGCAGGTCATCATGACCGCTACGGACCGGGATGCTCCGTTCAAGTGCGACGCCTGCGGCGACTGTATAGCCGTCTGCGGCATGGACGCCCTATCGCTGCGCTAAGAGAGGAGAGAGCCGATGTTTGGATATGGCGGGCGCATCCTGCGCGCAAACCTGACCACCGGCCAGACCAGTGCCGAACCGTTGCCCGAGGCGCTGGCTCGCGATTACCTCGGCGGGCGTGGCGTGGCGGCCTATCTGCTCTATCATGAGGTGCCCAAGGGCGCCGACCCTCTGGGTCCCGAGAACCGGCTATACATATCGGCCGGGCCGCTCTCCGGCCTGCTCGTCCCCGGGGCCGGCAAATGCGACATCACGACCAAATCGCCGCTCACCGGCGGATATGCCGGGGCCAACATCGGCGGGCACATCGCCGCCGAGATCAAATACGCCGGCTACGATACCATCGCCATCGAGGGCCAGGCCGAGAAGCCGGTCTACCTCGTTATCGATGATGACCATGTCGAGCTGCGCGATGCCACCCCCTACTGGGGCCAGGGCTCCCTGCACACTGAGGAGGCCCTCAAGGAGGCCCTGGGGGAGGACTTTCAGATCCTCACCATCGGGACGGCCGGCGAGTCGGGGGTGGCCTATGCCTGCATCAGCCACGACTATGGCCGCCAGGCCGGGCGCGGCGGCGTGGGCGCCGTGATGGGTGCCAAGCGGCTCAAGGCCGTCGCTGTGCGCGGCTCGCGGGCCATCTCGGTGGCGGACACGGAGCGCTATCGCACCCTGGCGCGCGAAGCCTATGCCGCCTGCAAGGCTTCCCCCGGCCTGGAGGCCTGGCAAAAGTACGGCACGGCCGGCGTGACCACCTGGGCCAACGAGATCGGCGCCTTCCCTACACGGAACTACCAGTCGGGCTTTTTTGAGGGGCACGAGACGCTGAGTGGCGAGGCCATGCGCTCGGCCATCGTCGTGGCCGACAAGGGGTGCTTCGGCTGCCCAAGCCCGTGCGGCAAGTACTCCTACTCCCGCAAGCACGACGTGCGCGTGGAGGGGCCCGAGTACGAGACGACGGCCATGATCGGCGGGAACTGTGCGCTGAGCGACATCGAGGACGTCGCCTATGCCAACTATCTCTGCGACGACCTCGGCCTGGACACCATCTCGGCGGGGAACGCCGTGGCCTTTGCCATCGAATGCTACGAGCGCGGAGTCATCGGCCCCACCGAGACCGGCGGCCTAGAGTTGCGCTTTGGCGACGCAGAGACGGTCTTTACCCTCTTACGGCAAATCGCCGCGCGAGAGGGGCTGGGGGCCGTGCTGGCGCAGGGCGTGCGCCATGCCGCCGCCACTTGGGGCGGCGGGAGCGAAGCCTTTGCCATTCAAGTGAAGGGCATGGAGATGAGCGGGTACGAACCCCGCAACGCGCCCGCCATGCTCCTGGCCTATATGACCTGCGATGTGGGCGCGCACCACAACCGCGCCTGGGCTATCACCTACGACATCGCCCAGGGCCGCGACGCGGTCACCCCAGACAAGGCCGCCAAGGTCATCGAGCTGCAGCACGTCCGCCCGCTCTTCGACTGCCTGGGCGCCTGCCGCCTGCAGTGGGTCGAACTCTCGATCGACCTCGGCCACTATGCGCCGCTGCTGGAGGCAATCACCGGCGAGCCGCGCAGTTGGGAGGACCTAATGCGCATCTCGGAGCGCGTGTGGAACCTGACCCGCCTCTATTGGCTGCGCGAGGTGCCCGGCTTTGGCCGCAGCTCGGACCTGCCGCCGGCGCGGGTCTGGCGCGATCCCGTGGCCAGCGGTTCCACGGCCGGCAAGAAGGCACAGCGCGAGGATGTGGAGCGCCTGCTGGACATGTACTACGAGCAGCGCGGCTGGGATGGCGAAGGCCGCCCGACGACGGCAAAGCTGACCGAGTTGGGGCTTGCCGGCGTATAGCAGGCAACGTATTCCCCCTCCCGCAGGTTCTCGGGCTCGTTCCGCAACGGCAAGCCGGGCTTCCCCGGCAAGCGTGCAGCGGGCGCGTGCTACTGACCTGCGGGAGATTCGTTTTCTGCCTGAAAGCTCGATCCGCTCGTAGTTGATGGAAGGAGCATACCCCCATGCCGGTACGCGTGATACCGGTCGGCGTGCTGCGGCCCAGCCCGTCCAAAGACGACATCGTGTTCGAGGCCGCTTGCGGGCAGACGGTCCACGAAATGCTGCGCCGGCTCGCGATCGAGCCGGACCTGGTGGCCATGGTCCTGATCAACGGCCGGCAGGTGCCGAAGGATACCGTCTTGCGTGACGGTGACCTCGTCAAGCTCATACCCTTTGTAGGCGGCGGCTGACGGGTCGGAGGCTATCGAGTTGCCTCTACCAGACCTGCACCGAGCCGACCCCGCCATCCACCGAGACCTCCAGCCGGCTGGCCGCGCTCGCATAGTTCTCCGTCTCATAGACGCCTTCGCTCACCCGGCGGAAGCGGCTGCCGAATTGCTTGCTGCCGAGCCCGCCGTCCACGCTCACCCGCGCGCCGACGCTCTCCGGCACCCGCAGAATCAGCTCACCCACGCCGCCATCGATGCGAGCCGTCATGCGATCGCCCTCGGCAGGGAAGCGGACCTCCATGCGGCCCACGCCGGCATCCACCCGCAGGTCGGTGAGTTGCAGTGCGCTTAGGTCAAGCAGCGATGAACTCGCCCCGGCATCGATGCTGATGCTCAGAGGCACCTGACGGCTGAGGTGGACGGCCCAACTCTCGCCGCCGCCACGCTGGCCGACCAGGGGGATGACCCACCGGTTCTTGCCGCGACCCTCGAGCCGCAATCGGCCCACACTGCCGTCAACGTTGTAGGTAACGCGCGGCGCGTCAGCCCAGCGCTCGGGGTAGTTCAAGTAGCCGGAGAGCAGGTCCTCGCTATCGCCTTCAGCCGCGTCGAGGCGCAGTTCGCCCACCCCCATGCGGATATCGATCTCCACCCGCTCGGCCTTGCCCAGTTCCTCGCGCACAGGGTTGACGACAAGATTGTCTTGCTCCATGGCGAAGAGAGGGCTGAGCGGCTCAGGCCGGGTCGCCAGCAGATAGAACCCACCCCCTACCAGCACAACCGTCAGCACGGCCACCACAGCACTCGCCCAGCGGCTCTGGCGCGAGAGGATGTCGAGGCCGGCCAGCACCAGAAGCAGCGGCCATAGCCGCCAAAGCTCCCACCAGTTGACCTGCAGCAGGCCGAGGGTGGAGAGCAGCAGGATGACACCAACGATAATGAGCATCACCGGCCCGAACAGCCCGGGCCTCTGCCGCCGTTCCTCTACCATCGCACACTCCTTGCCCTGTCGACCAGCAGCGCGATGCCGGCCGCAATCAACAGCAGCGGCCACAGCCGTTGCGGGTCGAGCCACCAGAGAATGCCAAGCTCCCGCAGCAGGAGCACAAGCCCTAGTGCAATCAACGTCCCGCCAAAGAGCAGGCTACGCTTCGACGGGTCTAGCCGCGCGCTGGTATAGTCCATAGCGTCCGCCGGTGCCTCCGGCAGCGCGATCCAGAGGACGATGTACAACAGCAGCGCTCCACGGGTCACCAGCGCCAGGGCAACAAAGAACAAACGCACAATCACCGGGTCCAGGCCCAGATAGTGACCCAGCCCCCCAGCCACACCGGCAAAGACCCGTTCTCGCCGGCTACGGCACAAACGACCTTCCATAGACTTCCTCCATCCGACAATCAACAGGCGGCCGCGCCTGTCCTCCAAATCTCTATACGCAAGAGGGCAACGAGGGGTTGCGTAGCACTTGCATCAGAGCGCCTATAGCCCCAGCCCCCTTTTTGACGTCACCGCCCACCTGCGGTACCATCCGTCCATGACACTGCTAACCCTACACGATGCAACCGTACTGCGCAACGGCCGGCGCATTCTGGATGGCGTCAGCCTGCAAGTGGCGGAGGGGCAGCACACGGCGATCCTGGGCCCGAACGGCTCGGGCAAGTCCTCGCTGATCCGCCTGATCACCCACGACTATTATGCCCTGCATCGCGCCGAGGGCACGCCGCCGGTGCGCGTCTGCGGGCAGGAGCGTTGGAACGTCTTTGACCTGCGCTCGCGCCTGGGCATCGTCTCGGCCGACCTGGACCAGTCCTTCACCGGCCACGGCACGTGCGGGCTGGAGGCCGTCCTCTCGGCCTTTTTCGCCAGCCACGGCATCTATAGCCACCACGACGTGACCCCCGCGATGCGCGAACGCGCCCTGGGCGCGCTGGAGCGGGTGGAGGCGGCCTACCTGGCCGAGCGCACGCTGGACCAGATGTCGACCGGCGAGGTGCGCCGCATCCTCATCGCCCGCGCCCTGGTCCACAATCCCCAGGCCCTCTTGCTCGACGAACCCACCGCCGGGCTGGATCTCGTTGCCCGGCACCGCTTTCTGCAGACCGTGCGTGGCCTGGCTCAAAACGGCAAGACGATTATCCTCGTCACCCACCGCCTGGAAGAGATCATCCCCGAGATTGAGCAAGTCGTGCTCTTGCAGCGCGGCCGCGTGCTATGCACCGGCCCCAAGCCCACCACCCTCACCGCCGCCAACCTCTCCACCCTCTTTGGCGCACCGATGGAAGTAGGCAGGGAGGACGGGTACTACACCGCGCGGTGCAGATAGCCTTCCGGCGCAATGCGACTCTGATAGCGCGGCTTCAGGGGGCGCAGAGCGGCTGAGGATCGCAGAGGGAGAGTGCTTGCCTTTACCGTAGCCTCTGCGGCGCTCCGCTCCTCTGCGCCCCCGAAAGCCCTGCCGCTCGAGAGGCTCCGGATTCTACCGCCGCCCAAACTCCCGCTCGAGCTGCGCCAGGGTCATCTGCACGAGGGTCGGCCGGCCGTGCGGGCAGGTGTAGGGCAGGCTCGTGGCCTCGAGCTGGCGGATGAGGTCCTTCATCTCGTCTTCGGCCAGGGTCTGCCCGGCACGTACAGCGGCGTGGCAGACGACGGTGACCAGAGCGCGGTCTGCCCAGTCGCGCTCCACCTCGCGGCTGGGCGCCGGCTGCAGCAACTCGGCCAAAAAGTTGACGATCTCGCGCTCGGGGAAGGCGGCCGGCACGGCGCGCACCAAAAAGGTCGTGCCGCCAAAGGGCGCGATATCGAATCCGAGCTTGCTCACGACCTCTTGCCGCTCCTGGAGGATGCCGGCCTGATAGCGGGTCAATTCCACAGGCCGCGGCTCGAGCAGCGTCTGCATCGGCACGGCCATCGCCTCCCTGAGGGCCAGCAACTCCTCGTATAGTATCCGCTCGTGGGCCGCGTGCTGGTCGATCAGGTAGAGCCCGTCGGGGCCCTCGGCGAGGAT
Source organism: Anaerolineae bacterium (assembly GCA_034428955.1). Taxonomy (GTDB): domain Bacteria; phylum Chloroflexota; class Anaerolineae; order SpSt-313; family SpSt-313; genus DAOUGZ01. The sequence continues at coordinate 9,113 of DAOUGZ010000032.1, forward strand.
GTAGGTCTGCGCCACCTGGCCGATGACGCGCAGCGGCGGCAGACGACGCGCAGCGGCGGGCTCAGAGCCCACCAGGGGGCGCATCAGCTCCAACCCGAGCTGGGCCGGCCCGACGTCCCTTTCGCGGCCGGCATGTAGGGCAGGCGGCCGTCCTTCCGGCACAGGCACCACATCTCCGCGCACCCCCTCGACCCGCGGCAGCGGCACGTGCTCCACCAGGGTGCGGCGCACGGCTCGCTGCACCAGGCCAAAGAGATCCTGCCCATGGCGGAAGCGCACCTCGCGCTTGGTCGGGTGGATGTTGACGTCCACATCGCCGGGGTCAACGCGCAGGTCAATCACAGCCACCGGGTGCCGGCCGCTGGGCAGCAGACTGCGATAGGCCTCCTCCACCGCATAGGCCAATGCTCGATCCTGCACCCAGCGCCCGTTCACAAAGAGGAGGAGCTGATCGCGGCTGCCTCGGTGCAGCGAGGGCGCACCGATGTAGCCCGAAACGGATGGGGGCACGCCGCCGTCGACGGCGCGGCCGGATGTGAGGGGCAGCGCCGTCATAGCACGGGCCACATCGAGGCCCAGGACCTCAGCCACGGCTTCCTCCAGCTTGCCTGTGCCGGAGGAGCGCAGGACCTCGCGCCCGTTCTGCAGGAGGGTAAAGCGCACCGCCGGGTAGGCCAGGGCATAGGCCACGAGCAAGCTGAGTATGTGCCCGCTCTCGGTTGCGTCGCTACGCATGAACTTGCGGCGAGCAGGCAGGTTGTAGAAGAGGTTCTCTACGCTCACGGTGGTGCCCGTCGGGCGGGCTGTCAGCTCGCGCCGGACCGGCTCGCCACCCTCAAAGCGAATGAGGGTGCCCGCTTCTTCGCCCCAGACGCGCGTGGTCATCGTCACCTGGGCCACAGCGGCGATAGAGGCCAGCGCCTCGCCGCGAAAGCCGAGGGTATGGACACGAAAGAGATCCTGCTCATCATCGAGCTTGCTCGTCGTGTGGCGGCCAAAGGCCAGGGCCACCTCGTCGGCAGCGATGCCGCAGCCGTCATCGGCCACCTGGATCAGCCGGCGGCCGCCCTCACGCACCGCCACCTGCACCGTCGTGGCGCCGGCATCCAGTGCATTCTCCAGCAGTTCCTTCACCACCGCCGCCGGCCGCTCCACAACCTCGCCCGCCGCAATCTGGGCCGTCACGTCCGGCGGCAGCGCCTTGATAGTCAACTCGCTTGCTCCCTCATCACAGACTTGCACACTCCACTATTGTACCACAAACGAGTTCGCCTTGCGTATGCCGCAGCACAACAGACCTGTGGAATGCCCACCCCTTCGCGGAACCTTGCTTCCTCTCCGGACTCAATGTAGAATAGGAGCCACGGGGTCCGGTGAGGAGCGGATAGCCCGCATCGATTGCCGGGCGGCACTTGGGTTGGCGACTGATGCCGGTGGCCGTCGGGCCAAGCCCCGAGGCGGTGGAAGGGTTCGACGTGGAGGCAAGCGAGTTCGCCCGGCTTTGTGCCGGCGAGGATATGCGTGAGGGCGTGAGCGCCTTTCTGCAAGAGCGTTCACCCATTTTCCGCGACCATTAGAGGGGGAATGATGTCGTGAAGGTCTACATCTCTGCCGATATCGAGGGCATTTCCGGCGTCGTGGACAGCGTCCAGACCGACGACAGCCAGAAAGAGTTCGAGCGGGCCCGCCGCCTGATGACGGGCGAGGTCAACGCAGCCATCGTAGGCGCCTTCGGGGCCGGGGCCAGCGAGGTGGTGGTCAACGACTCCCACGGCTCTATGCGCAACATCCTCATCGAAGAGTTGGATGTGCGGGCCGAGCTGGTGACCGGCGCCCCCAAGCCCTTTTCGATGCTCCAGGGGCTCGACGAGAGCTTTCACGTAGCCTTTCTCATCGGCTATCACGCCCAGGCCGGGACGCAATTGGGAACGCTGAGCCACACCTACTCGGGCCGCGTCTTCCAGGCGCGCCTGAACGGCCGGCCGGTGGGCGAGCCGGGCCTGAACGCCGCCCTTGCCGGGGCCTACGGTGTGCCGGTCGGCCTGGTGACGGGCGACGAGGCCGTGGTCGAGGAGGCACAGCGCCTCTTTGCGCCACCGGCCACTGTGGCCGTAAAGAGGGCTGTGGCCCGCAACGCTGCGCGCTGCCTCTCGCCCTCTGTAGCCCGGCAGCGCATCGAGGCGGCAGCGGGCGAGGCCCTGCGCAACCCTGGAAAGCCCTTTATCGTGCCCCCACCTCTAGAGATCGAGATCACGTTCATGCGCCCTGATCAGGCCGACATGGCCGGGATGATCCCCGACGTCGAGCGCCTGGATGGCCGAACCGTCCGCTACCGGCACGAGGATATGAGAACCCTCTTCCGCGCCTGGCTGTGCATGCTGACCTTGGCCGCTCATGTCTAGCGCAGCGCCCCCCGTACCCGCCACGCGGCCTGGCCCGGCCCACGCCGGCCTGGTTCTCCTGACCGGCGTCCTGGCCATGGCCTGGTCCGCCGTGCTCATCCGCTGGGCGGATGCACCGCCGCTGGTCGTCGGCGCCGGTCGCCTGACCGCCGCCGCCCTGATCCTGACACCGCTGGCCTGGCCGGTGGCGCGCCGCGAGTGGCCCGGCCTCTCGCGGCGCCACTGGCTGCTGCTCTTGGCCTCAGGCATTGCCCTGGGCATCCACTTTGCCTCGTGGATCGCCTCGCTGAGCTTGACCTCGGTTGCCAGCTCGGTGGCCCTGGTCAGCACGACGCCCCTCTTCGTCGCGTTCGCCTCGCCGCTCCTGCTCGGTGAACGCGTGCCGCGGATGATGGTCGCCGCCATCCTGCTGGCCCTGCTGGGCTCGACGCTGATCGGCATGGCCGATGTGGGCACGCTGGGCGGGGCGCTGGCGGGTGATCTGCTGGCGCTCATCGGCGCCCTCATGGCCGCGGTCTACGTTCTTGCCGGCCGGGTGCTGCGCCGCCGCCTGTCGCTCTTGGCCTACATCTGGCCCGTCTACGGACTGGCCGCCCTCGTGCTTCTCGCGGGCTGCCTCCTGGCCGGGCAGCCGCTGGTGGGCTTGGCGCCGCGCGTCTACGGTCTGCTGCTGTTGATGGCACTCGGGCCGCAGATCGTGGGGCACTCGTCGGTGAACTGGGCGCTGCGCTACCTGTCGCCGACTTTGGTCACGGTGGTCGTCTTGGGCGAGCCGCTGGGCGCGACCCTTCTCGCCCTGGTGTTCCTGAACGAGCGCCCCGGGGGGCTGCTGCTGTTGGGCGGAGCCATCCTGCTGCTCGGCATCGGCCTGGCGAGCCTGAGCGAAAGGCAGGGAGGGTCATCGTGATCCGCTACGCCCTCTTTGACTTGGACGACACCCTATATCCCCCGTCTACCGGCATCCTGCACGCCGTCGGGCAGCGCATCGAGCGCTACCTCATTGAGCGCCTGCGCATGGAGCCTGCTGAGGCGGCACGGCTGCGCGACGAATACCGTGACCGCTACGGCACGACCCTGGGCGGCCTGCTGGCCAACCACACGGCCGATGCCGAGGACTATTTGACCTTTGTACACGACGTGCCGGTGGAGCAGATGCTGCAGCCGGCAGCCGAATTGGAGGCCATACTCGCCGCCCTGCCCTGGGAGTGCGCCATCCTGACCAATTCGGACCGGCGACACAGCGAGCGGGTGCTGGCCGCTCTGGGCATTCGCCACCACTTTAGTCGCATCTTTGACATCACCGGCATGGGCTACCGGCAAAAGCCCCATCCCTCCGTCTACCAGCACGTACTGAGCGCGCTGGGCGTCGCCGGCTCGGCTTGCCTGTTCGCCGACGATGCCCTCTGCAACCTGACCGCCGCCAAAGAGTGGGGAATGACGACCATCTGGGTGCGGCCGGAGGCAACGCCCACCGCTGGGGTCGACTATTGCATCCCCAATGTCGCAGCCATCCGCGAGCTGGTCGTTCGCATTCAGGGCGGCAACGTAGAGGCGCAGGAAGGGCAGAGCGACGACTAGCAACCGTTCCCCAGCGCAATAGCCGCAGCGGCGCGTGCGCGCAATGGCGCCAGCTTTTGGTCCGCGAGTCAGAGTGAACGGCTTCGCCAAGAGTTGGCGCCATCGGACGTGCAAGCCGCCTTTCTAGAGGGCCGCGAAAGCCGGCAGAGAGAGAGGTCGCAAGGCCGGGAGTATAGCGATCGGTGAGTGAACAGAGGAACCTTCCCGTGCCGGCCAGAGCGCCGGTGGTAGAAACCAAGGTGCGGGTACGCTTTGCCGAGACCGACGCCATGGGCGTCGTCTACCACACCAACTATATCGTCTGGTTCGAAGTGGGCCGCGGCGCCTATTGGCGCGCCCTCTACCCCGATGCCGACGGCACGCCGCAGGATGCGGGCTCCTTCCCCGTCTCGGACGTGCAGGCCCGCTTCCACGCGCCGGCGCGTTACGGCGACGTGGTCATCATCCGCACCTGGGTGAGCGAGGTGCGCAGCCGCAGCATCACCTTTGGCTACGAGTGCACGCTCGAGGATGGCGGCCGGCGCCTGGTCACCGGCCAGACGACCCACCTCTTTCTGAATGCGCAGGGCCGGGCGCGCCGCCTGCCCGAGGGCATCCGCCACGCCCTGGCCGGCAGCAAACCACCTCAGGGGTGGAGCGACGAGTAGAATCCGCTTGCGCAATGGCCGCCTCGGCCAGCTATGCAAGATCAACTGTCAATGGCATGCAAACGAGCCGCTTGATGACCTCTTGACAGGCCAAAGGCAGGGAGTAGAATACGGGGTAGGATGCTTCAGTGCCCAGTGAATGTCGAGGAATGGAAGGTTTTGGCTATGCCCATCTATGAGTACACCTGCCCCAAGTGCGATCACCACTTTGAACTGCTGCGCAGCATGTCCCAGGCCGACTCGCCCACTTGCTGCCCTCAGTGCAAAGCCAATGGGGCCAAGCGCGCAATCTCTCGCTTTGCCTCTTTCAGCAAGAGCTCGGACGGCGCCGTATCGTCGGTAGGCGGCGGGGGGTGCGCATCGTGCGCCGGGGGGTCTTGCGCAAGCTGCGGCCACCACTAATGGGGTTGCTCCTTCGCCTCCACCGGCTGAGCCAGTTCAAAAGCGCGGCCCTCCCGCGCCGGCAGGACCATCTGCTGCACGGTCTTGACCTCGGTCTCTAGTCCGGGGTAGCTCAGGCGAAGAAAGCTCAACTGGCCGCCGGGCCGGTTGAGAGCGGTCTCCATCGTCGCCGGGTCACCGATGGCTTGAAAGACATAAGGGGGGACCAGCCGCTGGCCGTCGAGGATAACGCTGCGCTCATCCTCCGTGAGCGCCGAAGAGGCGACGATCCGTATGCCGTTGAGGCTGATGGCCTCAGCGCCCGCGTTACGCACCTCGTTCAGCAAGTCCTGCAGTTCCACGGCGCTGACCAGCCCGGTAATGTACACCTCCACGCCGGGCCCCGCAACCTGCACATGGCCGTTAACGACACGCATGTGCGCCAGCTCTTCCACCATCTGGGGCAGCACGGCCCGGTCCGCCGCGCGGTTGTAGGCCTGCAACTCTCTCTCGAGCTTTAGCACCTCATCGCGCAAGTCGGCATTGGCCACCACCAGGCCGCCGAGGATGCTCGACAGGTCCTGGCTGGCCACGGTAGGCAGCGACTGCCCGCGGCGCCCACGCATCTGCGCGACCAGGCCGACGCCCAGCAGAAAGCAGATGATGGTCAGAGCCATACGGTTGCGAGCACTCACGGAGCGACCTCCCCGGCACGGGCATGGCGCAGATTGTAGGTGCCGGAGAAGGCCGGTATCTCTATCTCATTGGACCAACTGATCTTGAACTGCAGCCCAAATGCCTTGGCCCGCCGGCGCAAGTCGGCGAGGATGTTCGGGTCATCCAGGAGCGCCTGCAACTGGGCACGGTCGCCGATGGCGCGAATTTCGTAGGGGGGCGAGAGGCGGGTATCGTTCACCATGATCGTCGAGGCCACGCAATAGACAGAGGTCGTGCCGACCAACCGTTCGCCGTTGATGGCCACCGCCTCGGCGCCGGCAGCCCAGAGCACGTTCGCCACATCGCGCAACTGGTACTCGTGGATGATATAGTCCTCCGCTTCCTTGCCGACCACGCCGACAGGGACGCTCTTGCTGTCGTCCAACTGCACAATCACCCCCGGGCCGCGCAGAGCCACCAGGCCGGCGGCCCGGCGCTCCGCCTCCAGCTCGGCGGAAATGCTTGCCAGTTGGTCCGTATCCTGTGAGGCCGTCCGCTGCGCAGCGGCCAGCGTCTCGCGCAGCTCAGCGACCCGGGCCTTGAGCTGTTCCTGCTCTTGCTCGAGTTGGGTCACGGCCTGTGCGGCGCGCTCACGAGAACCGGTGGCCTCGGTCGGCGGAGCGGGAGCCTCTTTCCAGCGCACGACTAAAGCCAACCCAAGCACAAGCCCGGCGAGGGCTAGTGCCAGGAATTGGCTCACCGGAAGTGGCGACCTGTTCTTGGCGACCGTCAGCTTCATGCTCACCAGCGTCTTGGTCCGGGGAGGACGGACAACCGGCCGGCAACATCCACCGAGGGACGGATCGCGGCCGGGCGCTCTATCCCCCGCACGTGCGCTTTTGCCTCGACGATGCGTAACAGACGCGGCGCCCCAAGACACCGCGCTTCAGAGAGCACGCATAGTCTGGCGTTCATGATAAGCATACCAGGCCGCTTGTCAAGTTTCAGGCGCTTACACCGGCCGGTGATGCGCTGGGAGGGTTGGCACAGTCGGGCGTGTGGGCTATAATCCGGCAAACGGGTCCATGGAGGGCTACATGCCAGCACAAATCACCATCATCGGCCTGGGGCCGGGCGATCCTCGCTTCCTCACTGCCGAAGCGAGCGCCGTGCTTTCCGACGCAAGCGAGGTCTACCTGCGTACCCGGCGGCACCCGATTGCGGAGGCGCTTCCCGGCCAGGCCGAGATCCGCTCATTCGATGCGCTCTACGACAGTGCCGAATCCTTCGCTGCGCTCTACAGAGCGATTGCCGACCAGGTCCTGGCCCTTGGGGCGCGCGAGGAAGGCGTGATTTACGCCGTGCCCGGCCACCCCCTGGTCGGCGAGACGACCGTGCGCCTCATCCTGCGCGATGCCCTTGACCGGGGGATTCCTGTGCGCATCGTCGATGGGCTGAGCTTTGTTGAGCCGGTGCTTGCGGCCCTGGGCACAGACGCCATGGAGGGCCTGCAACTGGCCGATGCCCTCGATGTGGCCACCCAACACAGCCCCCTGCTCGACCCCGACCGCCCCGCACTGCTCGGCCAGGTCTACAGCCGCCAGGTCGCGAGCGACGTCAAGCTGACGCTCCTCAACGTCTACCCGCCGGAGCACACGGTGACCCTGATCGGTAGTGCAGGCACACCGCAGCAGGCACTGCGCGCCATTCCCCTCTACGACCTGGACCGCGAGCAGGTAGACCACCTGACCGCGCTCTACATCCCGCCGTTGCCCCAGCCCGGCTCGCCGATCAGCTTTCAGGAGCTCATCGCCCACCTCCGCGGCCCGATGGGCTGCCCATGGGACCGCGAGCAGACGCATCAGAGCCTGCGCCCACACCTGCTGGAGGAAACCTATGAGGTGCTCGCCGCGCTCGATCGCAACGACATGGAGGACCTGAAAGAGGAACTCGGCGACCTCTTGCTGCAGATCGTGCTTCACGCCCAGATTGCCACCGAGTGCGAAGAGTTCACCCTGCCGGACGTCATCGGCCACATCACACAGAAACTGCGCCGCAGGCACCCCCACGTCTTTGGTGAAGTGACGGTAGAGAGCACCGGAGAGATCCTGCGCAACTGGGAAGAGATCAAGCGCGCGGAAAAGGGTGCCCAGCGCGCCTCTTCGACCTTCCAGGGCGTATCGAGCGCCCTGCCGGCACTGGCCCGGGCGCAGGCCATTGGCGAGCGGGGCGGGCGCATCGGCTTCGACTGGCCCGACCTGGAGGCCGTCTGGCGGCAGGTGAAGGAGGAAGTGGCCGAACTCGAGCAAGCCGGCAACGCCGAGGAGCAAAGCCACCACCTCGGAGACACCCTCTTCGCCCTGGCCAACCTGGCCCGTTGGCTCAAGGTCGACGCCGAGAGCGCCCTGCGCGAAGCGACAGCACGCTTCACAGCGCGCGTCGTCGCCGTGGAGGAAGAGGCTGCCGGCACCGGCCGCGAGCCCCAAGAACTCAGTCGCACCGAACTCGAAGAGCTGTGGCAGCGAGCCAAAGCCAGGCGCGGCCCCGCTGACGCGTAGGCGCGGGGTTACTCCGTCCAGTGGCCAGCTAGGCTTAACGCAAGAGGGCGGCCATATGGCCGCCCTCTTTGTGTCGGGGCGAGAGGCTTTGAACCTCCGACCTCAGCGTCCCGAACGCTGCGCGCTACCAGGCTGCGCTACGCCCCGTCACTGCCGCTAGTATAGCAGATTCTGGGCATCCATGCAAATGCGGCGATGCCACAGCCTGGTGGTTTGGTCTGGGTGCGCGGTGCCTGCGCACCCAGACCGACGGATCGTGTCAGTACGTGGGGGCGCCATCGGTCGGAGGCGGCTGTGCCGCTGGAGGTGTCGCGGCTTGCCCCTGAGCGGGCGCTCCCGTAGGGGTTGTCGCCTGCTCCAGGGCCGGCAACTGCCCCGCCTCGGCGGGCCGGATCTGGCCGCGTATCTCGCCCTGCGGGTTGGCAGTGGTGTGGACGTTCACAAAGGCGTTACCTGCCTGTATCTCCCGCCTCAGGTCCTCCATCGTTCTGCCATCCAGCGGGCCAACCAGGTCCTCCTCCGTGATGCCGCCCCCCGCCAGGAGGCCGTCGAACCGGCCCTGGATGGTCTTGGGCTCACGATCCTCGGGCGAGGGGTAGAGCCAGGCCACGATCGGGCCGGGCTCCCCCGGCGGCCCCATGTGGATATGAGCCTCGGTGACGTTCTCGATGTTCAGGGCCCAGAGGGCATAGTACAGCGTGCTGCCGTCGGGGCTGAACTGGAGCACCGACCCGCCCTGGGCCTCCGTATCCACCGGCGTCGGCGCCTCCTCGCTGCCCAGCAACGTGGCTGCATAGGGTGAGGGGGCCTGGGCGACGGCAGGCAGAGCGCTCAGAGCGATGAGCCCCGCCGCCAGGAGCATGGCCCCAAGGAACCAAGCTTTTCTCACCTCTTCCTCCTTGTCCGGGTTACCTGACGTGATCGCCGTCGCAGTGCCCACACAGGTTAGCCCACAGGGCCGACGTGGTCAAGCCCAGGCCGGCCTGTGGAGGCTGCTTGACGCTGCGCAAGAGTTGGGGTAATCTCCACCACTATGGACATGCTGTCAGTTGACTCCATCGCCTCCGGGCTCGGCACCTGTTGGCTCGGGCGCAAGATCGTCTACTATGAATCGATCGGCTCGACGAACGATGAGGCACGCCAACTCGCCCTGGCCGGCACTCCTGAGGGCACGCTGGTACTGGCCGAGGAGCAGACGGCGGGCCGAGGGCGCCTGCAACGGCGTTGGATGGCGCCCAAAGGCGAGGCCCTGCTCTTCTCCCTCATCTTTTTCCCCACGGCGCTGCCGCACGGCGCGCAAGAGCTGGTCATGCTCAGCAGCCTGGCCTGTATGCAGGCCATTGAGGCCCAGACCGGCGTGCGGCCGGCCATCAAGTGGCCCAACGACTTGCTGCTGGACGGCAAAAAGTTGGCCGGCATACTCACCGACCTCGGCCAGGCCAGCGAACGCCTCTACGCCGTCGTCGGCATCGGCCTGAACGTGAACACGGATCTCTCCCCTTGGCCCGACATCAGCCGGCAAGCGACCAGCCTACGCCAGGTGTTGGGTCACCCCGTTCCACGCCTGCCGCTGCTACAAGAGATCCTGCGACAGATCGAGGCCCGCTACGACCGGCTGCGCACGGGCGAGTCGCCCCTTGACGAGTGGGTCGCCAACCTGGCCACGTTGGGCCAGCAGGTGCAGGTGGTCACCCCCGAGGAGACGCTGCAGGGCCAGGCCACCGGCGTGGACCCCGACGGCGCCCTGCGCCTGACTCTGGCGGACGGCACGATCCGCCGCATACTGGTTGGCGACGTGACCAGCCTGCGCTGACTGCTCCCCCTACGTGCCCCGAGCCCGGAACCTGGTTCGCCATGCCTCATGAGTATGCCCGGAGACCTGATCGGTCTACCGGTCTATGCTTCGCCGTAGACCTCACTCCACGGGACATCATACGACGGAGGTGACCATGGGCGTCCAGTTCAGATGGCACTCTGGGGAAACCGATATCGTCCCAACAGGCCAAGGGCCCCAATCTCGGCGCCGCCTGGGGCGTTGGGCCGCAGTCATCGGGCTGCTGCTAATCGTTGTCGCTGCCGCCGGCGGCGCCGTCTACTGGCAGAGCCGGCAGGGCCTGCGTGCGGCCCAGGCCGACCTGCAGCAGTTGATCGATGCCGAGATTGCGGCGCTGCGCAGCGGCCGGCGAGAGACCTTCCTCGCGCTGCTCGACCGGCGCTATCGCCCCTGGCTGCGCTACCATGAGGAAAGCTTTGACCGGCAGGCGGCTTGGTATGCCGCCTATCCCGAGTTTCGCGTCCGGATCGAGAGCGTCACGCTGGGTACCGAGACGGCTATAGCACGAGTCCGCCTCTGCGACGGCCAGGGCGGCCAGGCCGCAGAGATCGCCCAGTGGTACTTTCGGCGCGTTAACGGGCAATGGCGCCACGCCCCGCCCGTCTCCGAGTTCTGGGGCCAAGAAGAGACGAGCCTGCGCACGTCGCACATCACACTCGAGGTGCAGGCTCCCGACAGGGCTGCCGCACCGCGCCTGCTGAGCGAAATGGAGGAACTGTGGAACGACCTGGTCCGCACTTACCGCCTCCAACAGCCCGGCGGGCCGCACGCGAGCACGCCCGAGTCCGGCCCGCGCCGTCTGAGCATTCGCATCGCCCCCTACGGCAGCCCGGGCACGACCAGCGCCGTCCCTTCTCCCCACCTGGCACTGGATGCTTGGAGCCCGGAGGGGCGCTATGCCTTGATGGCGCGCGGCGCCCGCATGGCCGTAGCCCGCCACATCCTCACTGGCCTGCTGAGGCGCCCCAACCCCAAGGGCGCCACGGCCTGGCTAATCGAGGGGCTGGCGCTCTGGCATGCCCGGGCCTGGGAGCCGCAATGGCTGGGCCTTGTACAGCGCAGCCTGCGCGACGGCGCCTGCGCGGGCCTGATCGAGAGCGCCGGCAGTGGCGCCGGACCCAGGCCCGCGGGTGGGGAAGCCTCTCCTCGCAGCGACGAGCATCGGCGTGCCCTGGCCTACACCTTTGGCGAGTTCCTCGGCACGTCTTACGCCCCCACAGAGCGCCGCACCCTGCTGCAAGCCACCGAGTTCTCGGGTTCGCTGCACGATGCCTCTGCAGCCGTGCTCGGCCAGAGCATCACGGCTCTCGAGGAAGCGTGGCTGTGTCACCTGCAGCAACACTATGCATCCCGTGGATAAGAATACTCACGATACATGAAGAATATTCAAGCAGGTAGCGACTCTTGTGCTGATTGTGTTGACAATTCTCAATACTCGTGTTACAATGAGAGTAAGCGGATGATGGCGCCCTTCGCTCAAGATGTCGGGCGTGGTCTGGTGGGCCGCCGGAGGGCACCTGTGGGGTAAGGAGAGGAGTGCGGCGATGAACCCCGTCATCGGTCGCTGCCCGATATGCAAAGAAACCCTCGAGGTAACCCGTCTCTACTGCCGCCACTGCGACACGGCCGTGGAGGGGCACTTTTCCCTCGGGCGCTTTTACGAGCTCAGCCCAGAGCAACTGCAATTTGTGGAGGCGCTGGTACGTTGCGAGGGCAAGCTGAACCGGATGCAGGAGGAACTCCACCTATCGTACCCGGCGGTGCGCTCTCGCCTGACCGACGTCGTCCGTGCGCTGGGCTATGAGGTGGATGAGGAGCAAGGGCCGTCTCTGGAGCGGCGGCGAGCCATTCTGCAGGACCTGGCAGCCGGCAAGATTACGTCGGAGGAGGCTCTGAACCTGCTCGCAGGCTCCTGACCGGCCGGCGCCTGGGGCTGGCCGAACCCTGCGGGCACATCTTTTCAGCCCACGCCTATAGTGCTATACTAGGCCCGGCCAAGCGGCTACCAAGCGTAAGCGTTGAGTGTCACCTGTAGCCTGGCCGGAGGGACGATGATCATTGCCGGGGTAGGCGCCGAGAGGGGCCTGGGCCACGCGCGGCCGGTGGACCCAGGGCGCGATATGGGTCCCATTGCCGATTTGATCGAAATCGCATTCGGCGGCGAGCTGGAGCGCACCGGGAACAACCTGGTTGCAGAGCTACGTCACCTGGCCACACTGGGCCCCCTGCTGACGTTCGCCGACCGTGTAGCCTCTTACCCTGCCGGTTACGTCTGGGAGCAAGACGGCAAGCTGATCGGCAATGCCACTCTGTCCATTGAGGACTCATCCGCCCGGCTCTGGTTCGTGAGCAACGTGGCCGTCCACCCCGATTACCGGGGGCAGGGCATTGGGCGGCGGCTGATGGAGGCGGCCCTGGAGGCAGTCCGGCAACGGGGCGGGCGCCAGGTGCTGCTCCAGGTGCGCACCGACAACGAACCGGCCCAGCGGCTCTACCGAGGGCTGGGGTTCACCCGTTTTGACACAGTGGCCGAGATGATCAGGCCCAGCTCGCTGCCCGCACCGCGCGCCACGCAGATGGATCTGCGCCGCCTCGGCTATCGGGATTGGGCCATGCAGCTCGATCTGGCCCAGGCTGCTACGCCCAGCGAGGTGCTGCAGGTGCGCGCGCTGGACGAGCAGACCTTCCGGCCCTCACTGCTCCGCCGGGCGCAAGAGTGGCTGGATGGCCTGGTCAACGGGCGACGAACGATGCGCTGGGGCTTGCAGCGAGACGGCATGCTGGTGGCAGTGGTGAGCGTCTTGGCCTCGGACGGCGCGCTCGCGCGACTGGACCTGACCGTGCGGCCAGGCTACCGCGGCCCGCTGGAGGCTCCCCTGACCGATGCGGGGTTGATGGCGCTCGACGATTGGCGGCCGCGAGCGGTGGGCGCGACGGTATCAACCACGCATCCGGAGGCCTTGCAGGCACTACGCTCGCGGCACTTTGTGACCCTGCGCACCCTGGATCAGCTCGTGTACCGTTTGGAGTGAGGCGATTGCTTAGCCCGGCATGGCGAGCCGCCCGAACTGTCAAGCGGAGCAGGGTCGCCTGCAGGTAGCCGCAAACCTCTGAGAGGTTTGCGGATTGAGGTGTGGATGGTTAGCCGCGAGGGGGAGTATTATGGCATCGGCTGAAGAGCGCATGCAGATCCTCAAGATGATCGAATCGCGCCAGATCAGTGCGGAGGAAGGCGCGCGGCTGCTGGCCGCGCTGGACCGCGCCGACAAGGGGGCTAGCGCAGCACCGACAAGCGCGCCCCGCTGGTTTCGGGTACGCGTGACCGACCTGCGCAGCGGCAAGACCAAGGTCAATGTCAACATCCCCATGAGCCTTGTCGAGGTAGGGATCAAGATGGGCGCACGCTTTGCCCCCGAAACCCAAGGCCTCGACCTGGCGCAGATCACCAAGGCCATCCGCGAGGGCGCACAGGGCAAGATCGTGGACGTTGAGGATGAGGCTGACGGCGAACGCGTCGAAATCTATGTAGAGTAGCGTGTTGCGCTGGGAGGTGATCTGTGCGTAGGCTCGTACTGCGGCTCATCATCAACGCTCTGGCCCTTTACGTCGCCGTGCAGGTGGTGCCCGGCCTGTATGCGGTCCAATCGTGGGTCACGTTTGCCGCGATGGCCTTGATCCTGGGGGTGCTCAATGCGCTGATCCGCCCGGTGCTGGCCATCCTGACTGGCCCCCTGATTATCCTCACCTTGGGGCTCTTCCTGCTGATCCTCAACGCCTTGATGCTCTGGCTGGCCGGGGTTATCGGCACGGCTTTGGGGCTGGGGTTCGAGGTGACCGGATTCGTGCCGGCATTCTGGGGCGCTCTGGTCGTCTCACTCGTGAACTGGGGCCTCACATTGCTGATCGGCGACCACAAAAAGAGCAAATGAACCGAGATAGAGAGGCCTGACAGGTCTGTGAGACCTGCCAGGCCTTTTGCTAATGCCGCTTGGCCGTCTGCCCATTGCCAAAGGCGTGCCAAAAGCTCCGACTGGCCAGGAGAACCACAGCCACCCCGGTGAGGATAAAGAGCACGCCGCGGGCCAGGCGCGGGATGAACTGGAGCGTGATATACCAGGCCACCGCCGGGAAGGGCTGCTCGCGGTACATATGGGTGAGAAGGTAGGCGATGCCCAGGCTCAGCCAAACGCCACCAACGATGAGCAGCGACAGCCAGCGTGCAACCTCGCGCGGGCGCAGGCGGACGCGGCGATTGGCGGCCACGGCCGTCCGCGAGATGGGGGTGATTGTCGGCGGGCCGGCGGCGAGCAAGGGCCTCTCTTCGCTGGCGGAGGGAGTGACGAACTGGCGCGGCCGGCCCAACTGCGCCGTCGTCCGGTCCTCTGAAAAGACATAGTCGACCGCCTGCTGCAGCTTGCGCGCCACAGGATAGTCCTTGTGCGCCACGCGGTCGCCGAGGATATCGCCGATGGTGCGCCCCTGCAAGCTCAGGATAGGCCGCACACCGGCGGCCACGGCCATCTCCACGTCCACCAAGCTCGCCCCAATGATAAAGCTCTCGTTGGGCTGCAGGTCAAAACGGGCGACGGCCTCCTCGATGAGGCCCGGATGGTTGCCCCAGCAGCCGCAGCCCGCGTCAGGGGTGTGGGGGCACCAGACCACAGCATCGATCCGCCCGCCGACTGCCTCCACGGCGTTCGCCAGACGGGCAGCGGCCGCCGGGCTCGCCACATGGCCCTCGCCGCCCGGGTCCACCAGGATGGTGAACAAGTCGCCCTGGGCGAGGGACCGCAGGGCAGCCTTGGTCTCGTCTGGGATCACCTCGGGCGCCTTCCCTGGGAGAACGCACTCGCGCATCAAGAGCACAGCTTTCATCGCTTCCTGCCTCAGTATCACTTCGCTCATCCCTGCCCGAGAGGTTCTGGCCTTGCCTGGGAATGATAGCACAAAGCTACGGGTCTGACCAACCCAGTGCCAGAATCGAAAAGGCGGGCGGGAACGCCCTGCTCCCGCCCGCTTCGGCCCCGAAGGGGCTTATCGCACACTACTCCTCATTAACCCCCGCGTCGATATAGGTCCCCGGGAGTTCAGACTCGTCCTCGTCGTCCTCATCGTCCTCGATATCGTCATCCTCGGGTCCCTCGATCAACAAGGGCTCACCGTCGCTCTGCATCACGCATTGCCCACGGTAGATGCCGCCCTCGTCGATCAGCAGCGCGGCCACCTTGATATCGCCCCAGACACGGCCCGTGGAGAGAATCTCCAGCCTGCCAGCGGCAGTAATGTCGCCGCGGACAGCTCCCCACACTTGCACGCCGTTGGCGGTGATGTCTGCCATGACTCGCGCCTGCTCTCCGATGATCACGTTGCCGGTGGTCTCAATCGAGCCCTCAAAGACGCCGTCGACGCGGATGTTGCCGTCTGATGTCAGGCTACCCTCGATATGCGTGCTGACGCCTATGACGTTCTCGATCTTACCGGGACCCGCGACGGGGCCTTTGTCCTTATTGAAGAGTGCCACCTAGTCACCTCGCCTTGAGCGCCCTCTCTCCCCCGAGCATCACCCTACCCCTCATCGATGTACCGCAACGGATCGACAGGGGTACCGAATAGACGAATCTCATAGTGCACGTGGGGACCAGTCGAGTTGCCGGAGGAGCCGGAGAGGGCAATCACATCCCCCGCCTTCACCCTGTCCCCAATTCTTGCGGCTAGAGCGGAGTTGTGGGCATATACGGTACTATAGCCATTGTCATGAGCGATCTCTACCACCCATCCGTAGCCGGCACTCCAGCCGGATCTGACGACCAACCCGTCCTTGGTGGCTCGCACAGGAGTCCCGACCGGCACAGCCAGGTCCAAACCATGATGAAACTCGTAACGGCCGCGAAACTCGCGATAGCCAAACTCGGACGAGATGGAGTGCGGGTACGTCGGCCATTGATGGGGAGCCGCCGCCCACAGCCGTAGCTCTCGCTGCAGCGTTTCCCAGTTACCCTGGTCGCCCTTGTCGATGCGCGACACTCTCTCCAGGACCAACTGCCGCAGCTCTTGCAGCGCCTGCACTTCTGCAGGGACGGCCGAGCGCATTCCGACCAGTTCTTGCCCGCGCTCGGCAGCATCCCGCATACTGCGCGTCGATGGCCGCAACGCCGCGTGTCCGCCCCTGGGTGCCTCATCACCCACCTGCCTTCCCCAGCTTTCGCTGCGCCGGGATGAGTCGGGTGTCTGGATCGGCGGCGCCGATTCGGGGCTGGCAGGTGTGGGCAACCCGAGGATGTCACGTATCTCGTCACTGAGGCGACGGACACTCAGCAACTCTGCCTTGAACCCCTCAACCTGCGTCGAGAGGCCTTGTACTTCGTCCTGCTGGCTCAGGATGGTGGCACGCATATCACGCTGCCGCACCCCCTCGATCGCCTGCTGCTGAAGCAAGCGGTCCAGGTGGCGCTGCAGGCTGTAGCATCGGTAGCCAAAGGCCACAGATGCCACGCTCGCCGTGACTAGAACGGCCGTCAGGAGAGGTACCAGCCAGACAGGTAAGCGCACACTGACGGACCGCCGCTCTCCATAGGGCACGAGCAGGACCGTCAGGGCGTTACGCCTTCTGTTACGTTGCACGCGTCTTCGTCTCCTCGAGAGAGAACTGTCGACGCCGTGTGCACCGCTCGCAAGAGGCGGCGCCGGCGTCGCCCGAGGCGACGGCGGGCATCCGGTCAGACGCTGCAACGCTCGTGGCATTTACAGCACACACCAGGTGCTAGTATAGAGCAAAAGTTTCCTTTTGTCAACGAAAGGCCAGTGTGCTATTATAGGTCACCCTTCGCCACCATTCAGTAGTGCTTCACAGCGACTCTGATGGGTAGACCTGCCCCCAAGCAGCGCCATGACGCCTGTCAAGCCTGTGTGACGCCAAGCCCCCACCGTGCCCGCCAGCCTTTGCCGGGTGAGGATGCAGGGCGCTGACAGGTGGCGCGTTTCTTGCTTCCAGGCGGTAATGTGCCACGCGCCTCACTTGCGTTGTGACCGGAGCCGGCAGAGAGGTTTTATGCGCCTGTTAATTGCAACCCGTAACCCAGGGAAACTGGCCGAGATCAAGGCACTGCTCAGCGACCTGCCTTTCGAGTGCGTGTCACTGGACGAGGTGGGCGTCGCGCAGGACGTTGCCGAGACGGGCGATTCCTTCCGCGACAACGCCATTCTCAAGGCCCAGAGCTATGCCCAAATGAGCGGGCTTGCGACGTTGGCGGACGACTCGGGTCTGGAGGTTGATGCGCTCGGCGGCGAGCCCGGAGTGCGCTCGGCGCGCTGGGCCGGACCGCAGGCCTCCGATATGGACCGCATTCGCCTGCTGCAAGAGCGCCTGCGCGGCGTGGCCGCGGAGGCACGCACGGCCCAGTTCCGCTGTGTCGCGGCCGCCGCTACCCTGGATGGCCGCCTGTTCACGGGCGAGGGTATCGTCCGCGGGGTCATTATCAGCGAGCCCCGCGGCGCCCACGGCTTTGGCTACGATCCGGTCTTCCTGCTGCCCGAACTGGGCCGGACTCTGGCCGAGCTGCCGAAGCAGGCCAAGAACCGTATCAGCCACCGGGCGAGGGCTATCGAGACGTTACGGCCGGCCCTCGCCACCCTGGCCGCCGAAGAGAAAGAAGGAACGCCTCGTGCCCACTGAGCTTCCCGAGATGCCCGCTCCTGAGGAGACCGAAGCCGTGGCCGCCCGGGAAGGCGCTGCCCGACGCGGCGCCGTGGCCCGCGGTGTGGCCATCTCCGCCATCATCGTGGCGATGGGCCAGCTCCTCAGCCGGCTCATGGGCCTCGTCCGGGTGACGGCGGTGGCCACTGTGTTCGGCGCCCCACCCGAACTCAGCTCCTTCAACATCGCCTCCGTTGTGCCTACCATGGTCTACGATCTCTTGCTCGGAGGCATGGTCAGCGCAGCGCTCGTGCCGGTGTTGAGCGAGTACATCACGCACAACAGCCAGCAAGAGTTCGAGCGGCTTACCAGCATCGTGTTCACGCTGGTTGCCGCTATCTTTGCGCTGGTGGTGCTCATCCTGGAGGTCGCAGCGCCGCTCGTCTCGTTCATGGTGGGCGGGGGGCAGTCGCCCGAGTTGCTGCGGCTGACGACATCGCTGATCCGCATCATCCTGCCCTCCCTCTTCTTCCTCTCATTGTGGGGCGTTGCGGCCTCGGTCCTCTATGCGCGGCAGCAGTTTGTCTTCCCGGCGCTGGCCTCTGCCATATACAACCTGGGGGTCATCCTGGCCGCCATATTCCTGGGCCAGTGGATTGGCGTCGCCGCGTTGAGTATGGGCGTCGTGCTGGGCTCGCTGCTGCAGTTGCTGGTGATCCTGCCCGGTCTGCGTGACCTGAGGCTGCGGCCCCAGTTCTCCTTCCGCCACCCTGCCCTGCGGCGGATCGTGATCCTCTACATACCCGTCATCGCCAGCCTGGTGGTAGCCAACCTGGGCATCGTCATCGACCGCAACCTGGCATCGCGCACCGTCGATCAGGCCATCGCCTGGATGGACTATGCAACCCGGCTGTACCAGCTCCCTTTGGGCCTGGTATCGGTGGCCATTGCCACGGCCGCTCTGCCTGCCCTGGCCCGCCTGAGCGATGATCCCGGAAACCGCCAGTTCCGGCGCACTCTGGCCGGCGCGCTGCGCCTCGTGATCGTGCTGGTTGCGCCGGCTACAGTCGCCCTGATCGCCCTCGGGGTGCCCGGCATCCGTACTGTGTTGGAGCACGGCGAGTTCACGCCTACGGACACGGCTCGCGTCTACCAGACGCTGCTCTTTTACCTGCCCGGCCTGCCCTTTGCCGCCATCGACCAGCCCCTCGTCTTTGCCTTCTATGCCCGCAAAGACACGGTAACCCCCGTGTTGGTGGGCATCGCCAGCGTAGGCGCCTACCTGGTTGTGGGGCCGCTCCTGGCCTTTGTCTTCGATCTGAGCTACATCGGGCTGGTCATCGCCAACGCCGTGCAGCTCACCAGCCACTGCATCCTGATGTGGATCATGCTCCATCGCAAAGTCGGCTCGATGGCCGGCTACGGCCTGCCGGCCACGGTGGTCAAGGCGACTCTGGCATCGGCGGCCGCCGGCCTGGCCATGGTGGCGGGCCTGGCCCTGGCCCGCCACTTTCTGCCCGCTGCCGGTACCATGAGCGAGGCCTCGGCACTCCTAGTGAGCGCGGCCATGGGTATCGTCGTTTACCTGTTCGGTCTGGCTCTACTGCGGGCCGAAGAGCTGGCCGTCCTCAAGCGGATCATCCGGCTGCCCGGCCGAGGGCCGGCGAACGGCGCCTGAATGCTTGACGGGCGCTGTTCAGCACACTATAATCCGTCATCATAGACCATTGGCCCACCAGTGGCTGACCGCGTTGACTTCCATGGCCTGCGTCAAGCGCCCAATCCGTTGGCATAGGCCGGCGGAATCTCTGCGGGCCACTACTAGGCAAGGGACCCTGTGACCGATGAACTGGTGCGCGCCCTGCGAGCCCAGCGCCGGGCTCGGACTCGAGCCCGCCTGAGGCGCATCACCTCCATTGCCGACAGCGAAGCCGATGCGCTGCTTGTCGAGGCACTGTGCGACAGAACCTCGCGCCTGGCTCCTGAGGAACACCGCAGGCCAGAGGAAGACCTTCCCTGCGCCGCCGCGAACCCGGCGCCCGGCAAGAGTTCTCGCAGCAGCGAGGCCGCCACAGGCCCCGCGCCCGGCGCGAGTTCCCGCCTGATGCTCAGCGCAACGCGCCGTGGCGGCAAGATCTGGGCAGACCAGGCGCTGTTGGCCATCGAGGTGCTGGGGGCGATCGGGCTCATCGCCATCATGGTGCTGTCGCTCGGCATGCTGAGCGATGTTGTGCAGGAGGATGCGCAGACAACTCCCTCCGAGTCCGCGAGTTCGGAGGCGCTCGCCACGCCCATCCACAACACACCGACGGCTGTGGTCGTCACCGCCACGCCGGGGCTCCCGCCGGCCGGTTCGCTGCCGGCAGCGCAGCAGACGCCGACAGCCGGCGCGACCGCTGCGCCCGCCGCGACGCCCGGGCCAACGCCCAACTCGCCCACCGGTGTGCGCATCATCATCCCAACCATCGGGGTCGATGCTCCAATGGTCGAGGGCGACAACTGGGAGACGCTCAAGACAGGCATCGGGCACCGGCCGGGCAGCGCCTGGCCCGGCCAGGCCGGGAACGCAGTGCTCTCGGCGCATAACGACGTGTACGGCTCTATCTTCCGGGAGCTGCCCTCGCTCCAGCCCGGCGCACTCGTCTACGTCCACACGCCCACAGGCGTGTTCCGCTACGAGGTCGCCGGCAGCCGCGTGGTGCTCCCGTCGGATACGAGCGTTACCAAACCGACGGACGAGCCGACCCTGACCCTGATCACCTGCTACCCGCCGTTCATCGATACGCATCGCTTCATCGTAACGGCGCGTCTGGTGGAGTGAACCGGCGAGGTAGCGCAGTAGGCATCATTGGGAGACAAGAGAATCGCTGTCAAGCACTGAGGAGGCAGTTGAGGCTATGGCCAAGAAGAGCAGCAAGAAGAGAAGGCGGTCGCAGGCGCCTGCGCAGCAGAGGGCCAAGCAGGCCCCTGCAGCGACCGAACAGCGCCCTGCGGCCCGCGTAGCCACGGAACAGCCGGTGGCGAGCCGGGCCACGAACCTGGCCGATGAGTACCATTATGTCACTAGCGACCTGAAGCGCATCGGCATCCTCGCCGTCGCCATGCTCGGGCTGCTCGTGATCCTGGCCCTGCTCGCCCAATTCGTATTCTGATCGCTACCGCAAGTGATTCCGCATCCAGCCGGACTATTGCGCCCGGCTGGATGCGGAGAACCCAGGCTCCATCGGCTCGGGCTGCCCCGTCTGCTGCCGCCATTCGTCGATCAGAGCGCGTGCATTCCGGCGCGCCAGCGGCGTGTCTTCGCGCACATTATCCACCGGCGAGAGGATGAATCCCCCTCCCGGCGCCAGAACGCGCATGGCCTCGCTCACGGCGGCGCGCACTTCTTCCTCCGTGCCGTGCTCCACCGTCAGATGCCCATTGACGCCGCCCCACAGGCACACCCTGCCCCCCAGCTTGCGCTTGGTCTCGGCCAGGTCCCACTCCAAAGGGTCCACGCCGACGACAACATCGATGCCGAGTTCGGCAAACATGTCGAGCAGGGGCATACAGTTCGAGGTGATGAGATAGCCAAAGCGCGCCCCCCGCTCGTGAGCCAACTCGACGTCGGCCTTGAGCAAGGGATAGATGAAGCGGCGCCAACTGGCCGGCGACCAAAAGTCCAGGTTCTCGTACCAGGCACGCTTGATGTACAGGTCTACGCCCGCATCCAGCACTACGGCCATGCGCTGCCGATTCCACTGGGCCGTTATGTCCAGCATCTCTGCGAGGAAATCCGGGCGATCGTAGCTGGCGTAGACCATGTTCTCCAGCCCATAGATCCAACCCACCAGGTCGGCACCCACCCCCCAACCGCCACTGACCAACAAGTCGTGCCGGCGCGCCTGCGCGAGGGCCGGCGCAGCCTCGGCATGGAAGGCCCGGACCTCAGCGGGCGTGGGCGGCACGAGCAGATAGCGCAACGCGTCCAGGTCCTCCGGCCCGCCCACGGGATACTTGCGCGAGCGCGGCACGATATAGTCGTCGAGGAAGGGCACGTGATTACCCCAGCGCCAGTCGGCCGTCTGGCGAACCTCGGCCCGCAGCGTGCCGGCCGGCGTCCGGTACTCCTTGATCATGATCGGGCATGGCTCATCGGCAGGATACTCGATCCACTCGACGGTGCTCACCCGCGGATCACAGCTAACCGGCAGGCCATGCAGGTTATAGTAGTCGTTGACCACCACCGGCGGCCGCGGCGGCAGCTCCACCACCGCATCCAGCCCCAGCGCCAGTTGCCGCTCAACGAACTCGGCCTGGGTGCGGCAGGTGGATTTGAGGCCGTTGTAGAGCATAAAGCTGCAGGGCGCATGGTCCGGCTCCTGCCGGTCCAGCGCGGCCAGCATCCGCTGTCGTCTAGTCATCATCCGCGTCATAACCCACTTCCCTCGCTACCGGTCACCTTGCGCCACTCATCGATCAGGGCGAGCGTGTTGCGCCAGGCATGGTCCGACGGGCTGCGCACATTCTCCACCGGCGAGAGGATAAAGCCCCCTCCGGGCCCCAGCACCTCCACGGCCCGGCGCACGGCCTGGCGCACCTGATCCTCCGTGCCCTCTTCCACCGTCACGTAGCCGTTCACCCCGCCCCACAGGGCAATTCTCCCGGCAGCGCAGCGCTTGACTTCGGCGAGGTCGGTCACCAGCGGGTCGATACCGATGACGGCATCCAGCCCGGCTTCGACCAGCGCATCCAAGAGGGGCAGAGTACCCGTCGTCATCATGCCGCCCACCCTTGCGCCCGCCTGGTGGGCCAGGTCGGTATCGGCCTTGAGGATGGGCTGCAGGAACTCGCGGTAGAGACGCGGCGACCAAAAGTCGGTGCTCTCGTAGAAAATGCGCTTGAGATAGAGGTCAATGCCGGCATCCAGCAGGATCTCCAGGCGGCGGCGGTTCCACTGGGCTACCATCTCCAGCAGGGCGCGCATAAAGCCCGGCTGCTCGGCGGTGAGCACGATCATGTTCTCAAAGCCGGTCAGCCAGGCCACCACATCGACGGCCGCCCCCCATCCCCCGGCCACGAGCAGCCCATGCCGCCGCGCCTGGGCTATGGCCGGCGCGGCCTCGGCACGGAAGGCGGCGATATCCGCATCACTGAGCGGGGCCAGCAGGTACTGCAGCGCCTCCAGATCGTCCGGCCCGGTGACCAGATGCTTCTTGCTGCGCGGCACCAAATAGTCATCGAACAGGGGCACGTGATCGCCCCAGCGCCAATCGGCTGTCTGGCGGACCTCGGTACGCAGCACGCCCCCGGGCGTGTGGTACTCTTTGACCATCACCGGAACGTCCTCGCCCGGCTGGTCCTCGACCCACTCCCGGATGGTCACGCGCGGGTCATACACCACGGGCAGGCCGTGCAGGTTGTAATGATCGTTGACCACCACCGGCGGCCGAGGTGGGAGTTCGACAAAGGCGTCGAGCCCCAACTCGACCTGGCGTTCGACAAACTCGGCATAGTCTTTGCAGCGGCTATGGAGGGCGCCAAAGATCATAAAGGCGCAGGGCACATAGTCCGGCTGCCCACAGCTCAGGGCCGTGAGCAGCCGCTCTCGGGAGGTCAGAGGCATCACATAGGTCCTCTACTGGTTTGTGAACTGGGGCAGGTAAGGCGCGTGAACTTGCAGTAGCTCATCCAGGGTCTTTTCCGCCGCCTGTATGGGCGCCGTCGCGGCGGCCCCTACCACCGGATCGGCCAGCAGCGCCTGCAGCGCCAGCTCGCGCGAGCCGTGCACCGAGGCCTCGACGACCAGGTCCTGCACGTGGGCCTGGGTGCTCAGCAAGGCGGCGATACCGGCCGGCAGAGCGCCCACGCGCACGCCCTTGACCCCGTCCGCGCCGACCACGGCCGGCACTTCGACCACGGCCCAATCGGGCAGGTTGGCGATCAGGCCGTTGTTGGGGATGTTCACGGACTCGATCAGCTCGTGCCGGTTGGCCAACACCGAGGCGATGATAGGGAAGGCAAACTCGCCCGACTTTTTGAGCCGCGGGCGGTTCTCGAGCATGTCTTGCTCCGCCGAGCCGCCTGCCGCCTCAGGCATGGGCACGGGGTCCTCGCCGCGCGCCACACGCAGGATGCCCTGCCAGCCGCGCTCGCGCCCGCGGTCGGCCGCCTCAAAGTCGTATCCCTCGAGTCCGCAATACTCCCAGGCATAGGGCAGGTACTCGCCGATGTGGTCGTCGGACGGGTGCGGGTAAAGCCCGTAGCGCCGGAACATGTAGCGCGTCAGCGGATAGTAGCTGGGGTCGTAGGCCTTGTCCGCCTCGCGCAGGATGGGGTAGACGTCCTCCCCTGTGCTCTTGCGGCGGATATCGAGCACCCACACAAAGTGGTTCAGGCCCGCGGCGATGGCCTTCAGGTCGTCAGCCGGGATGCCGGTGATGCGGCCGATGGAGTCGTAAGCCATGCCGATGCCGTGGCACAGCCCCACAAAGGGCACGCCGGTGTAGCGGCTGAGCGCCAGGCCGATGCGGCTCTCTGGGTTGGAAAAGTTCATCAGCAGAGCGCCGGGCGCCAGCTTTTCGATGTCGCGGGCGATATCCAGGATGATGGGGATATTGCGCAGCGAGTGCGACAGACCGCCCGGGCCGCCATTCTCACCCAGCACCTGCTTGATTCCATACTTGTGCGGGATGTGAAAATCCAGCTTCCAGAGCTCGTCGCGCTTGACGGCAATAGACGTGATGACAAACTCGGCGCCGGGCAGGGCCTTGGTGCGGTCCGGCGTGTGCTCGATGGTCAGGCCAGCGCCAATCGCCTCATTGAGCCGCCGGGCATAAGCAGCCATCACCTCCAGCCGCTCGGCATCAATATCAACCAACACGAGGGTACTGCCTCTGAACTCGGGCGTCAGCATGGCATCGGCAATCATCCGCGGCCCAAAGCTGGCGCTGGCAGCACCGATCAAGACAACCTTGGTAGAGCGCATGGGGTTCTCCTTGTCTACTATGTACCGCGCAATGCTCATTACGTATTACGCAGCACGCATTATGCGTAGCAGTACCGCTCCGCCTGGAACCACTCCGGATGAGCCATGGCATCGGCAATCAGGGCGTCAAGCTGGGCTTTGATTTCGTCGCTGACTACCGGCGCAGGCGGATAGTGCTTGGCCAGGATCTCTTCGACCTTCTCATGCGCTCGCGCATAGACATCCTTGCCGCCCTTGGCCATCCAGGCGTCCCAACTCTCATGGTTAAAGATGCTCGAGTGCCAATACGTGTCGCGCATGTGGCGAACGGTGTGCTCATCGGCGAGGAAATTGCCGAGGATGCCGACACGCTTGATCACATCGACGCCCAGGGTCTCCTCGCTCACCTCCATGCCGTGGCTAAAGATGTGGTCCAGAGCAGAGGCCCATTCGTTGTCGATGACCAGTTGCTCATAGCTCGTGCCTTGGTCAGCGCCGACGATAGCCTGGCCGCCAAAGCCGGCCCCCGCCAGGAGCATGACCACGGCCGACATGCCCTTTTCAAAGCCGCCCTGGAAATCGGGCACGCAGGCATCGGTGAGGCCGCAGTTGGCGCCGGTATGGAAGCCGTACCAGTTGCCGAGCTGCACGGCGCCCAGGCCGATGAGCACCTGGTTGGGGGAGCCGAAAGAGCAGAGGCTCGAGCGCAGGTCCATGGTATGGGCGCTGCCCGACCAGCCGGCCGACGTCCCCCAGAGATAGGCGACGACATTGGCGATGAGGTTGTAAGCGTTCTGCATAACCAGCGTGCCGGCCAGGGTGACCGGCGCATCCAGGCCGGCCATGGCCATCGGGCCGACATGGAAGCTATGCCCGGCCTCAACGAACGTCAGGGCCATCTCCAGGCTAAAGTCGTCGTAAGACAGCGCACCGTTGGGCTCAAGGAGGTAGTTGATATGCGGTTGCTCGCCTTCCGCCTTGATCTCGGCCACGCGCATGATCTGCCTGGCGGCTTCGGGCGTCATGATGTACACGCCATACGGCTTTTTCGAGTAGAGCGCGCAGAGATAGTAGCCATAGAGGTCACCCATGACCTGGGGCACATCGGCCGGGGTCACCAGCGGCATCGCTCTACTCACATAGGGCAACTCGTTGCAGAGGACGATGCCCTTGATCACGTCCTCGGTCGTGCCCTGACGGCGGCTCGTCGCCTGATAGTCCACGATGTTGGCCTGGTTGCTTGGGCCAACGCCCAACCGCCGCCCGCGCAACACGCCGGCGCGATACTTTTCCTCAGGGGTGATGCGCTCGCCGCCGGTGGCGCTGATGGCCTCTTCGACCAGCTCGGGCGGTAGCTTGGCCTGGGCGGTGCCGTAATCCACCTCGGCGCCGGCCTTGGCCAACCGGTCCAGCACGCGCCGGTGCGGCAAGTGGCAGCCCACCGTGCTGAGCACATCCAGCGTCGCCCGATGGATCTGCTCGATCTCGCTTTCGGAAAGCACCTCGACCTTGGAATGTACCTGCTTCATGAATCCTCCACTATAACGCTTGCTCTAGAGCACGATTCCAGATTCGATAGATCTCCCTGCGCTTGACCGGATCCAGCTCATAGCTGTACCTGGCGCTCTGTTGCCGGTACATCTCTCGCGCTCGCTCCAACAAGCTTGGGGCGCCGTCTCGTTGCCATGCTCCCAGTGAAACGCGGTCGAAGAGGCGTGGATACCAGCCGAAGCGACGATAGTCGCGTAGGGTGCTCTCGAGCCCCAGAAAGCCCTCTTCGACCCCTTGCTCAACCAACTGCACCCAATCCTCGGCGTTATGTTCGAGCGTCAGGCCGCCAACCAATTGCTGAACGTGGTTCCGGATCTCACAATCAATCAAGAGCTGTAGCGGGCTAAAGATGTCGTCCATGCTCAGCGATCCCGCCCCAGCGAACGTGCGCTCACCCAGCAGGGCCGCAGCGGTCATCAAGCTGGCCTTCTCCGCTGCTGCCTGCGGCCCGACTTCCTTGGCCATCACATACAGGTCTCCCAGGCTCTGGTGGCGCTCCATGCGATGCCCATAGAACCTGTTGAGGTCGCCCGCTGCAACCCGCAGGAGGAAATTCTCGGGCGAGCCAAAGACCATGGTCATCGCCCGCAGGTCGAAGGGAAAGGCCCACACCGAGAACTGGACAGGAATGTCCAGCCCCACCGTGAGAGCAACATAGGCGCCCATAGCCTCGGCGGCCGACAGGGCCAGGGCGCCGAAGGGGTCGATGGGCGCTGTTGCGCCGCAGGCCGGCATTCCGCTGATATGAACCCCCTCCAGGCGCTCCCTGAAGTGGAGCACCATGTCCAAAGAGCTCCCCCCGAGGCGCAACGGGCTGATCAGATACACCGGCAACCGACGCACCGGCCGTTCCATCACCTCGGCCATGGCCATGACGTGCTCCATCACCCAGGGCTCCGAGATGTCGTTGAACGAGCCACCGCCGCGCGAGTACTCGGCGCCGATGCGATACTGGATGAGCGGCTGCAGATCTGGCGATACATCGGCCGGGTAGCCCGGAGTAGAGCCGTAGACATGCTGCTCTCGCAGCGTGTCGAGGAACCGGGTCATCTCCACCAGGCGCTCGGTCGTAAACGGCGTCAACTCGCCGGAGAACGGGTCCTGAAGATCGTGGTTGTATGGACTGACATGCAGACGCAAGATGCCGTCATCCGCCTCTGCCGGGGCGGCCTCGAGGCGGCGACGGTGTTCCGCCACGTATTCGTCAACGACCCTGGGCTCCAGGTACACGCGTTGCCCGCGCACCGTGAACCCGGCCCGCTCCATCGCCTGCCGCAACTCATCACTATCTACCCAAAGCCCTACCCGGCGCAGTATGCCGAGCGCGGTCTCGTGGATACGCTGCGCTTGATCGGGCCCAACAACGCGGTCTCTCCGAACGTCAAGGCCACGCCGCATGTTGATGCCTCCTATCCTCGCACCGAGGAACCCCGTCTCCCGTACTCCGCAGCGTGGCGGTACATGGCAACCACGTTCTCGAGAGGGCAATCGGGCAGGATGTTGTTCCCAGGCAGGATAAAGAGAGCGCATTCGCCTGCCAACGTGCCGATGATCCGCTCGATCCCGCGCCGGACGTCCGCTACGCTGCCGTGCGGCAGTGTAGCCGCCGACGATAGGCCGGCGAAGAGCGTGAGCTTCTTGCCGTCTATCGTACGCCGCCGGGCGATGTCGGCGATGTCAACGCCGTATTCCTCCTGGAACCCCTGCAGCCCCGATACCCCACAAGAGAGAATGTCGTCGACAATGGGATGGATATACCCGTCGCTGTGCCACACCATCCGGACCCCAGCCTCTACCAGCGGCTCAAGGGCTTGACGGACGTAGGGAAAGTAAAACTCGCGCAAGAAGGCCGGCGAGATCACAGGCCCTCCGCCGCCGGTAATATCCGTCCCGATGAGGGTGAGGGGAACCATGTCCATCTCTCGGTACAGATCGAGGACGGCAAGGCCCTTCTTCCGATTCACTTCCACTTCAGAAGCAAAGAGCCGCCCGGCTTCCTCGGGGTAGAGCTGCATGAACATCAAATAGTTCTCGTACCCAAACTCGTGGTACCACTCGAACTTGGGGTGGACGACCTCCCAGAGAGTCGGCAGGTAGACTATGTCTCCCATCAACTCCTGGCGGGCTCGTATCTCCTGCTCGAGTTCGTCGCGCCAGCGAAGGGCATCAAAGTGCCTGGCGGCCTCTTGCGGCGAAGGCCGCTGCCTGACAAAGGCCAACACATCCTCAGGACTATGGTAACGTTGTTTGTAGCGCTCGAATTTCTCCTTGGTCAGCCCCAGGCGATAATCCCCGGGTTTGGGGGGCACGATGACGTCGATCATGCCGTCAACCCCAAGGTTGCGCTCTGCCTCCACAGCCCAACGCATCGGCTCGCGCCAGTAAGCCTCCTCGCTGCATCCCGCGAGTTCGCGCTGGAGCCGGTCGTCGATCACCCATCCGCCCAGCAAGGCCGGCCGGTCGGGTTCCTGGAATTCGAGCGTCGCGAGTATGCGCTCGCGGTGTGTCATCATCTTGGGTCACACCTCTCACAGCGGGTCCAGATCACTCTGCAGATACGGCTCGTCGCTAGCCCTTGAGCCCACTGACGACAATGCCCTGGACGTAATGGCGCTGGGCGATGAAAAAGAGCGTCACCGGCGGCAGCATGGCGATGAACGAGACCACCATCAGCTCCGACCACAGCACGCGATAGGTACCGCGCAGGAAGGAGAGGGCGATGGACAGCGGGTACATTTTCATCTCGCTGATATAGATCAGCGGGCCCATAAAGTCGTTCCAGGCCCAGGTCAGAGCAAAGATGGCTGTGATGCCCAGGGCTGGCTTGGCCATGGGCAAGAGGATGCGGAAAAAGACCCCCAGGATACCGCACCCGTCAATCTTGGCGGCGTCATCCATCTCCCGCGGAATGGTCGAGAAGAACTGGCGCAGCAGAAACACAAAGTAGGCATTGCCGAAAAAAGCGGGCACGATGAGCGGCTTGTAGCTGTTC
Organism: Anaerolineae bacterium; assembly: GCA_034428955.1. Taxonomy (GTDB): domain Bacteria; phylum Chloroflexota; class Anaerolineae; order SpSt-313; family SpSt-313; genus DAOUGZ01. The sequence continues at coordinate 38,292 of DAOUGZ010000032.1, forward strand.
ACCCAGCCGATCTTGGAGAACATCATGAACAGCGGGATCATGGTGACCTGGCCGGGCAGCATCATCGTGGCCAGCACGAGGATAAAGAGCACCCGGCTGCCCCGGAAACGCAGGCGCGCAAAGGCATAGGCCACGATCGGGTTGGAGAGCAGCGTTCCGGCGCAGATGCCCAGGCCCATGAAGAGCGAGTTCCAGACAAAGATGTAAAAGGGCACCGGAAAGATGGTCACCGCATTCACATAGTTCGACCACATAAAAGGCCGGGGAATCCAGCTCGGCGGGAAGGTTCTTACCTGATCCGGCGGCTTGAGCGAGGTCGAGAGCATCCAGCAGATGGGAAAGAGCACCACAACCGCGCCAATCAGCAGGGCCAGGTGAACCAGAACCGTCTTTGCTGCGTTCATTCGCTGTTTGCTGTGGAGCAAGGCGTTCATCACTTCCGAGCCCCCCCTATCTCAGCCTCATAGTAGACCCAGGCATCGGACGAGCGAAAAATGAGCAGGGTGACCAGCATGATGATGAGGAAAAAGATCCAGGCCAGGGCGCTGGCATAGCCCATGTCGAACTGCTTGAAGGCCAGGTTGTAGAGGTACAGGACGTACATCAGGGTGGCATTGGACGGGCCGCCGCGGGTCATGATGAACGAGCTGGTGAAGACCTGGAACGAATAGATGGTGTCGGTAACCAGCACAAAGAACAGCGTGGGGCTGATCATGGGTATGGTGATGCGCATAAACCGCCGCCAAGTCCCGGCCCCATCAATCATCGCCGCTTCATAGAGCTGCGTGGGGATACCCTGCAGCCCGGCCAAGAAGACGAGCATGTTCTCTCCGGCTGCCCAGAGGCTCATGATGATCAGCGCCGGCTTGGCGGTGTGCGTCTCGTAGAGCCAGGCGACCCCCTCGATGCCGAAGAGCGACAGGAACCAGTTGATGAGCCCGAACTGGGCGTCAAAGAGCCAGAGCCAGAGCAGCGACACGGCGATGGCCGGCAGGACCGACGGCAGGTAGTAGACAATGCGATAGAACGATTGGCCGCGCGTATTCTGATTGAGCAGAACGGCGATGAAAAAGCCGATGGAGATCCTGAGCGGGATGCTCAGGACGACATAGAAGGCCGTGTTGTAAAGAGCCGTCCAGAAAAGCGAACGCGTCACGTCAAAGGAGAACAGCGTCCGATAGTTATTCAGCCCGACAAAGCTGGATGTCAGCATGTCGGTGTCGAAAAAGCTCAGGCCCAGCGTGGCCAGGAGCGGCACCAGAGTGAAGCACAAAAAGCCGACAATCCACGGAGAGACGAGCGCCCAGGCCCATAGCTCTTCGTGCTGGCTCTGTGTCATACTCGCTCTTTTCCCACTCGGGCGCCTGGGGGCACTGCCGGCATCCGCAGTCAGTTCCATGGCATCCTTCCCTGTGAATGGAGAGGCGTGGGAGGCGGGCGGGCGCCCGCCTCCCACTGCGTCGCCGGGTTCAGCCTAGGCGAAGAGAGAGTTAATGCGCTGGACCGCTTCGTTGACGCCCTGTTCGAGGGGCATGTCGCCGGTGATCCAGATGGCTTCCCAGATGGGGGTGAACACCTCGCTGGCCTTGCCCGGGTCCTTGTAGGCGATCTCCAGGCCAGCGTTCTCCACCGCGTGTGTGAAGGCGGCTACGTTGTACCCGGCCTGAGCGCCGATGGAGTATTGATCCCACACCTCGGAGGCGGTGCGCCGCGCGGGCTGCAAGCCGACGATGCTCTTGGCGCCGGCCTCTCCGGCCCAGACCGAGGTCAGGAAGCGCATCAGGGCGATGGATTCCGCGGGATACTTGGTCTTGGCGTAGGCGATGTAGCCGTTGGCGAAGGTGAGGCTGGACTCGGTGCCGTCGCGCCCCTTGGGCAAGTTTGTAAAATCCCAGAGAAAGTTGTTCTCACGGGCATAGTTGGTCACCGTCCAGCTATGGGACTCGACGAAGGCGATCTTGCCCGTAGAGAAGACGTTGGACCAGCCCATATCGGGGATGGACCCCGGCTTGGGCGCTACCGGCTCGGGCCCATAGATAAAGTCGTGGACGAACTTGAGCGCTTCCAGAGACTTGGGATCATCGAGCAGGCACTTGGTGGCCAGCAGGGGCGTGTCAGTCCACTGGCCGCCGTTCTGCCAGACCCAGGGCGGCAAAAAGTCATGGCACACATAGGTGCCCCATTGGGTGATCTCGCCGCTGTCGTCGCGCTTGGTGCAGGCGCGGCAGGCTTCGAGGTAGGTGTCCCAATCCCAGGTGCCGTCGGGGTAGGGGACGCCAGCCTCATCCAGAATGTCCTTGTTGTAGGCCAGCGCAATCGTAGAGACGTACTTGGGCAGGCCCCAGAGATGGCCGTCCAGCTTCCAGGAGACTACTTGGCTGGGGAAAAAGTCCTCCAGGTAGGAGTCGTCAAAGTGCTCGTCGAGTTGCAGCGCCTGGCCCTTGACGATCCAGTCCCAGCAGACCGGACTCCAGGCAAACATGACATCAGGCGCCTGCCCGGCCACCATCTGGGCAAAGGTCTTTTGCTGCCACTCTTCCGCCTCAGCGGACTCGAAATCCACCTTGATACCGGGGTTCTCCCCCTCAAAGCGCGGGATGATATCATCGGTCCAGTACTTGATGCCCTCGGGTCCCACCCAGCTTCCCTCAGCGAGGCGCAAGCGCACCTCTTCCTTGGGAGCCGGCGTCGCGTTCACGACCGTCGTGATCTGCTTCTCTACCTCCACTGTCTTGGGCTGGCAGGCCGCGATCAACGCGGCGCCGCCGGCCAACCCGGCATACCTGAGAAACTCTCTGCGAGTCACACTGCGTGTCTTCTGGCTGGACATGTTGACCTCCATGAACCCTATGGGAGAGAACACGTTTCCGGCACTTGGAGCCGCACCGGGATAGAGATATCGATAGCTTTGGTGCGTAGGCGACTCGGTGCACATCCGCCAAGCCGCCGCAGATCTCGAGCAATCGTTTTCGGAGCGTCCTTCCCTCCTTTCAGTGCCCCAACATGCATCGTGCTGGTCCATCGCTCCGGCAGCGGCACCCCCACGGTAGCTCCCAGAGCGATGGACCGGCGGCAATGCACTCCAATGGCCATCGAGCCGAGGGCAAACCCGGCATCCTCCGATTCGGAAACCTCGATGAGGCAGATAACCCTCTGGGCACCTCGCGAGCCCCACTCACATCCGTGTGCGCAGCTTGTACCGATCCCCGCGGAAAACCGAATGCACAAACTCGATGACCTGGTCGTTGTCCAGATAGGTCGTTTGCTCGCTAACCAGCACAGCCGCCGGCGCTTCCATCTGCAGCAGGTCGAGCTCATCGGGGCGAGCCAGGGCGGCCTCGATAGTCGTTTCACCGCGCACCAGGCGCAAGCCATACTCAGTGCGAAGAACGTCAAAAAGGGAACGGGTAGAGAGATCGTGTTTCAGGAGGCTTGGACAGAGGTGGTGCGGGAGCCAACTGGTCTGAATGGCGATAGGCAGGCCATCCGTCAGGCGCAACCTGCGCACCGCCGCCACCGCCGCGCGGAGGGGCACGTGCAGCCGTGCCGCCATCTCATCGTCAGCCGGAGCGACGCCGACGTCCAGCACCACGCTAGAGGCCGCCATGCCCCGCCGACGCATATCATCGGTGAAACTGCTCAGGGGCTGAAGCTCCTCGTGGAGGCTGGGGACAGCGACATAGGTACCTTTGCCCACCGCCGTGTAGATAAGGCCTTCGTGGAGCAGGTCCCCGAGGGCCTGGCGCACTGTAATCCGGCTGACGGCATAGCGCTCGCAGAGATCGCGCTCCGAAGGCAATTGTGTATGCGAGGAGAGTTCATTGCTGAGGATCTGCTTGCGCAGGAGATCCCTCAACTGGAGGTGCAGCGGTACCGCCGAGTCCTTGTCCAGCATCCCATATCTCCCGGGACAGGCGCCAACATTGGTCATACGTGGTCATTACCAGTTATTCTAACACGGGATACCGCGAAAGTCAAGCTCTGACCAAACTTGGCATTAGCCCCACTCCACAACACCTGCGGAAGGCACGGACCGTCGCCTGCGCCACGGAGCCAGGTCCGCCCCTACCCCAGCTCCAGCCTGGCCCGCTCATAGATGCGCTCCACCTCGGTGCGACGGACCTGATCCAGCTCATAGTCATGCCGGGCGATGTAGCCGCGCACCATCTCGCGGGCGCGGTCGGCCAGGGCGCGCCGCCCCGCAAAGCCCTGTTCGGCCAAAAAGCCGCGGTCAAAGAGTTCCGGGTGCCAGTAGGTGGTCCGATAGTGGTCCAGGGTGCTGTCAACAGCCATAAAAGAGCGCTCCAGCCCTTCGCGTACCTCAGCCACCCAATCGTAGGACTCCTCGCCCATCTCCAGCCCACCGATCAGCCGCTGCACCTGGTCCTTGATTTCGCAATCCACGAGCAACTGCTCGGCGCTAAACACCTCATCGACGGAGAGGATGCCGGCGCCGTCGAACCAACGCGCGCCGATCAGTGCCCCGGCGGTGATCAGTCCGGCCTTTTCGGCCGCCGCCTGCGCGCCGGGAAAGTTGGCCCGCGTATGGATGCCCGCCGAAGCCAGCCCACGCTGGCGCCGGCGCCAGGGCTTGTAGAACTCGTTAATCTCGGCGTTGAGCTGGCCAAAGAGATAGGCCTCCGGCGAGCCAAAGATCATCGAGCCGAAACGCAAGTCAAAGGCATGCAGCCCGATGCCGAAATCGACCGGCAGGCCGGTGAGCGTTTGCAGGACGACGGCCGCCCCCAGCACCTCCGCTGCAGACATGGCCAGCGCCCCGAAGGGCAAAATAGGCGCCGTCCCTCCAGGCGCGGACATGGCGCCGACGTGGATGCTCCGCACCCGATCGCGGAAGCGCATGGCCGCCTGGAGCGATTCGCCCGCCAGGCGCATCGGGCTAAAGACATAGACCGGCAAGCTATCCATCGGATGCCCAAGGGCCTCGGCCATCTCCATCACGTAGGGGATGGACTCCGCCGAGATGGGGTCGACCGGCCACTCCCCCTCGCGCGAGTACAGGGCGCCCACCCAATACTTGACGACAGGTTGCAGCGGCGGAGGCACGTCGAGCGGGTAGCCCGGTGCCGGCGAGTAGACCCCGCGCTCGGAGAGCACGTCCACCAGCTTGGTCATCTCGATGAGCTTGTCCGTCGTATAAGGCACGATCTGGTCGGCATCGAGGTCATGCACGTGATGGGCATAGACACCCGTGGAAAGATAGAGCTTGCCGTCGTCCGGCTCCTCATCGGCCGGCGGACTGGACCGGCCCTCGTGCCGCCGGCGCAGCTCGGCCAGGTACTCTTCGACCGCTCGCGGCTCAAAAAAGACGCGCTCGCCCTGCACGCGGAAACCACGCGCCGCCATCCCCTCGCGCGCGCTCTCCAACAGGACCTCCAGGCCAACCTCCTGTAGGATGCGCAAAGCGGTCTGGTGGATGCGCTCGGCCTGGCCCGCCGTCAGGAAATCCACCTCGAGACGGTGGCTGTAGGGAACTCGTGTCATCATCTCGCTCCAGAGAATGTGAGTAAAGACATCAAGCGTCAAGCGTCACACGTCAGATGCTGTGTGTACCGAAATTTCCCGATCCATGCGGGCAGACCATGCAGCCTACGCATGGCGTCTGACGCTTGACGTTTGATGCATTATAGACCCCTCATCTGGCCCAGGGGATCCAGGGCCGGTTGGCGGCCAAAAGCTCGTCGAGGAGCGGCTTGGCCACCTCCCAGGAGGGAACGAGGGGATGGGCCATCAGCGCCTGCATGGCCACCCGCCGGGAGCCCTCCACGGCCGCCTGCACAGTGAGGCTCTCATAGGCCTTGACGACCTGGATGAGCCCACGGATGGGTAGCGGGATGGCCCCCATGCGGACGGGGTGCGGGCCGGTGCGGTCGACGATGCAGGCGATCTCTACCGACGCATCGGCGGGGATGCCGTCCACCGCACCCTGGTTGAGCACCTGGACGATCTGACGCTCGCCCTTGTTGTGATAGATGGCCAGCATCGCGGCCATAGCCACATCGGCATACCCCCCGCCACCGCGCGCGCTGAGCAACTCGGGTTTTTCGGCCAGGTTCGGGTCGGCATACTGGCGCAACAGCTCACCCTCGATCTCTTTGACCTGTTCGCCGCGCACCTTGTGCCCCGGTGCGTTGGCCGCCTCGACAACCAAGCCATGGTGGTAATAGTTCCGCAGGTACGAAGAGGGAATAGCGCCCAGGGTACGTCTCCACTCGCCGTCGATATTCCAGCGGCGCGCCGCCGCCTCCACCGCCTGCTCGGTGACGTCCTGCCCGTCCACACACACCCGAGTGGCAAAACCCAGGTGGTTAAGGCCGACCCAATCCACATTGGCCCGCGCCGGCTCCACGCCCATCAACTGCAACGTCTGCTCGATCCAGCCCTTGGGCCCGGAGCAAAGCCCCACATACTGCACGCGGCTGTGTTTTCCCAGGGCCTCGGCAATAATGCCGCTGGGGTTGGTATAGTTGATCAGCCAGGCCTCGGGGCAGACCTCTTCCATATCGTGCGCCAGGGCCAGCATGGGCGGAATGGTGCGCAGCGCCTTCATCATGCCGCCCGGTCCGGTCGTTTCCTGGCCGATAACGCCGTACCGCAGAGGGATGCGCTCGTCATTGATGCGCGCATCCATACCGCCGACACGGATCAGGCCGTTGACGAAAGCGGCCCCTTCCAGCGCGCGGCGGCGGTCGGTGGTCATGGTCACCGCTACCGGCGCTCCGGCCCGCTCGATCATCCGCCGGGCCATGCCGGCCAGGATTCCGAGCCGCTGCTCGTTGATATCGGTCAGGCAGATCTCACTCACCGGCAATTCCTCAATCCGCCGGATGAGTCCATCGATCAGCTCCGGCGTGTAGGAACTGCCCCCACCAAAGATAACCAGCTTCACCTGTTCCCTCTCCTCCGGCGCATCGGCCGCAACCCGCGGCCGTCCGTCGTATCATAGAACTCGGCGCCGGGCGCCGTCTCCGCCAACTTGGCGTACATGCCCTCGCTCACGGGGATGCCCAAGGCATCGTAGGCCAGGAGTACCGCCCCCACCGCCGGCTCGAAGCGGGCGCGCACAATGCGCGCTCGTGGCGCCAGGCGGTGAATGGCCTGGGTGACGGTATCGACCAGCAGAGGCCCCTGGCCCTTGAACACACTCCCCGCCAGCACCACATCAAAAGCCAAACGTGCCATGTCGAAGCGGCGGATGAGCGCCGTCGCGTACTCGGCCAGGGCCAGGCCCTCCTCGACGATCAGCCCGGCGGCGACGTCATCCCCCGCATCGGCCACGCGGAACACCAGTGGGCAGAGCGAATGCACGCGGGCGTGGTCGAGTTCGCCGGCCACTCTGGCACGCAGCATCGCTTCGGGCGTGGCATAGCCCAGGTGCTCCAGCACCGCCACTGTAAGCGCGGTAGGCCGGCCGCGCCCATCGTCGGCGCGCAGCACGGCTTGTATAGCCGCCTCCGCGATCGAGCTGCCCCCCCCATCGTCCACATAGTAACCGAACGCCCACTCTCGCCCATCGGGGGCGATGGCTGCAGCGTTGATCCCCGTGCCGGCAGCGATGACCACACCGTAGGGCTGCGACGTGCCCGCGCGCAGACCGCCGAAGGAGTCGTTCTTGACCACGGCCCGACGAGCAAGGACCTGGGTCGAAAGGTAAGCATGGCGCCGCTCATGGTCCTCGGGCCAGTCTGCCCCGGCCAGCGAGAAGACGGCCATGTCCACATCCTCGCCGGCGAGCCCGGTACCGCCCAGAGCCTCCCGCACCACAGCCACTACTGTGCTCATCGGTATCTCGACGTCGGGTCCGGACCAGTTGCTGCCGCCGCCCCGCGCCGCACCCAGGATGCGCCCCTCACCGTCGGCCACCAAGGCGATCGTCTTGGTCGTTCCGCCATCCACGCCCACGACAATGGGCGGCTTGGCTGCCTGGCTCATCGCGTCACCCCTTGAGGCCGGTCATCGTAATGCCCTCGATGAACTGCCGCTGGGCGAGGAAAAAGATGATAACCATGGGTGTCGTCACGACCAGCGCGGCGGCCATGAGCAGATTCCAGTAGCGGCCGCTGCGGGTCAGGAAGGCAAAGAGCCCGACCGACAGCGGGTATAACTGAGCGTTGTTCAGATAGATGATGGGCCCCATAAAGTCGTTCCAGCAGCCCATAAAGTTGAACACGACGACCACCAGGAGAGCTGGCCTCATCAGCGGCAGCATGATGCGCAGCAGGATATGCGCCTCGCTGGCCCCATCCACCCGCGCCGCATCGCTGAGGTCCCAGGGCAGGGTCATCATGAACTGCCGCAGCATAAAGATGAAGAAAGCGCTGCCGCCGTAGGAGGGGATGATCAACGGTTTGTAAGACCCCACCCAGTTCAGCCAGCGGAAGATGATGTAGGTCGGAATCATGGTCACGACGCCTGGAATCATCATCGTGCCCAGGGTGATGCCGAACCACAAGCCGCGCCCGCGGAAGGGGATGCGCGCAAAGGCATAGGCGGCCATGGCGCTGGCAGCCGTCACGCCGACCGTCGAGAGTACAGAGTAGGTCAGACTGTGCCGCAGGAAGCGCAGAAACGGGAACCCGGGATGGTTCAGCGCATCATAATAGTTGTTCCACTGGATCGGGTTTGGGATCCAGATGAGCGGCATGGTAAAGACCTGGTCCAGCGGCTTTAGCGAGGTGATGATGAGCCACAGGAAGGGGATAAAGAACAGCAGCCCCACCGCGCTCAGCAGCGTGTAAGAGATGATATCCGGCAACGTGTGCCGGAGAAAGTGGGCTCTCCGCCGCGAACTCGCTGTAGGCCGCACCAAAACGCGCTCGCTCATCGTGCGCCTCCCTCATAGTAGACCCAGCGGCCGGAGCTCTTGAAGATGAGCAGCGTCAGGGTTGTGATCACCAGGAAGAGCAGCACGGCCATGGCTGAGGCGTAGCCCATCTCAAAGTAGCGAAACGCCTGGGCGTAGAGGTACAGCATGTATACCAGCAGGGAGTCGAGGGGCCCCCCAGCCGTGCCCGACGGCCCGCCGCCGCTCATGCCGCTGCTGCTGCCAGCCACAAAGGCGTTGGTAAAGGTGCCGAACGAGCCGATGATGGCCATCACCAGGTTGAAGAGGATCACCGGTGAGATCATGGGTATCGTAATGCGCCAGAAGCGGCGCCATGCCGACGCCCCGTCGATCGTCGCCGCCTCGAGCAGTTCGATGGGCACTTCCTTCAGGCTGGCCAGGTAGATCAGTGTGCCGGAACCCACGCCCCACATGCTCATGACCAACAGCGCCGGCTTGGACCAGGTCGGGTCCTCGAACCAGCCCAGCCGCGGCAGGCCGAGGCGATAGAGCGCGGCATTCATCAGCCCTTGCCGGGGATCCATGATCAGCATCCACAAAAGCGTGCCGGCCACGGGCGGCACCAACGAGGGCAGGTAGTAGAGTGTTCTAAAGAACCCCACCAGCCTGACCCGGGCATTGAGGAGCAGCGCCAGCCCAAGGGAACTGACCATGCCCAAAGGCACCCCCAGAACGGTCAGGTAGAGAGTGTTGTAGATGCTCTTCAGGATCCGGGGATCCCGTGTGAACATGTTGATATAGTTGCTGAGCCCCAAAAAGCGCGGCGGCTGGATGACGTTGTACTTGTGGAACGAGAAAAAGAAGGACGCCAGCGTTGGGTAAGCGGTAAAGATGAGGATACTCAGTATCCACGGCGCGCAAAAGATATAGCCCACGACATCGGTGCGCAGTTGCTTCGGCAGGCGCGACCAGAATCCATTGCTCCGGCCACGGACGATGCTCGCTTCTTTCATGGCCCCATCCTCGACCTTCCGGACATGGGCCAGGCCGGGGGCGACCCGGCCTGGCCCACACCGCTGCGTATCAAGCGGTCGTCAGCATCTCATCCAGCTTGGCCTGAACAATGTCCTGCGCCTGATCCAGAGCGGCCTGCGGCTCCATCTGCCTGTGCAGGGCCTGGTCAACAGCACGGAAGATCTCGTCGTTGGCCAAGTCCTCGATGGGCGAGTTCCACTGAATAACGATCTCGTTGGCGTACTCGCGCGCGAATTTGGTGAACTCGAGAGCCTTCTCCTCGCCGACGCGGGCGATGAGGTCCTGAGGCGCCACGTCCGCGGGGAACTCGGTCCAGTAGGGCACATCGGACCAGCGGTTCCACCACTCGATCTGGCCCTCCGTGGCATAGTAGGCGATCAGTTCGAACGCCTCCTGCACGTGTTTGGCACCGGTGGGGATGAACATCAGGTTCGGCCAGTTGGATGTTGCCGGCCGCGACCCGCTGAGGCCGATGGGCATGGGGCCGATCTCCAGCTCGATCTCGGGCGGATAGTGGGTGAGCGCCCAGATGCCTTCCTCAGTAAAGGCCTGAGCCTTGTTGGCGAACAGGCTGCCGGGGTAGGCCGAGGCAAAGGTGCCCTGGGCATTCAGCTTATCAATGTCGCCGCCGTACATCTCGTCGATCCAGTCCAGCCAGTACTGGATGAGTTCGGCATTCTTGGGGTCATTGATGGTATACTTTTCGCCGTCCCACAGACTGCCGCCGTTGGCCACCATCGCTGAAGGCCAGGCCCAGGCAAAGGCGACGTTCCAGGGCGTGTTACCGCCCATCGTCAGCACGTCGTTCTCATACTGGACGACCTTGGCCGACATGGCGCGCAGCTCATCGAGGGTCTTGGGCAGCTTGTCTCGCTCGGTGGGCAGTCCATGGTCTTTGAGGATGCTGGTGTTGTAGAACATGGCGGCCATGGAGCCGTTGATGGGCACGCCAAAGGTCTCGCCCTTCCAGGTGACCGCGGCCCAGGTACTCTCGACGATAGTCTGCTTGTTGCAGACGGGGTGGGCGGCCAGCAGGTCATCAAGAGCCAGGCAAGTGCCGCGCGCCGCATAGGCCACGGGCGAGCTGTAGTGCAGGATGGCATCGGGCGGGGTGCCGGAGGCGATGCGCATCATGATCACCTCGTTGAACCCGCCGGTGTAGGCGCTCGATGGCGAATACTCGACATAGATGTTGGGGTTCCTGGCCATGAAATCGCGCATGATCCAGATGTGCGGCTGCGTCTTGTCTTCGATGATCGTGCCGTAGGCGGACAGGAACTCGATAACTGTCTTGCCTTCAGCGACGGCCTTGGCCTTGTTCTCCTCCAGATAGGCGTTGAACTGGTCGGCATCCATCTCGAGGATTGCCTTGGCCTCTTCATCCTCCTTCGCCTTTATGGCGATCTCGGCTTCGGCGGTCTGAGCGGCGGCTGCCGCCTCCGTCGCTTTGGTGTCCACTGTAGGCGGGGGTGGCTCGGTGGCTGCCGGACCGGCGGGCTTGGCGCAGGCGGCGATGACGGCCGTGCCGCCGGCCAGACCGGCCCAGCGAATAAAGTCGCGTCGCGAAAGATCGATGGTTGACACGGGCTGGCTCCTTTCTGAACCTTGACAAAGGAACGAC
>DAOUGZ010000033.1:0-11417 GCA_034428955.1 Anaerolineae bacterium
GCGAGTGGAGCGCCTGGGGCTGGAAGGTGGGCGAGGCCTTGACCAGCCAGCCGCCGACATGGGCAAGGAGCAGGAGGAGGAGCGGCTCGAGCTGGGCGGCCGTCTCGTTCTTGCCGGCCTGGCGGGACATCATCACGGCGAAGGTCAGGCCGGCAAGAACGAGACGGCCGCCCAGCTCGAGGCGCTCCTCCTCCTGCTCTTTGCCGATGTCGGCGGCTGGCTGGTCAAGGCCTCGCCCACCTTCCAGCCCCAGGCGCTCAACTCGCTGCTGCGGCTGGAGGCGCGGCTGCAGAACCCCTGGACGCGCGGGCGCTGGCGGCGCGAGCAGGGGCGCATGGTGCGCCTGGGCCAGGCCAGGGCGCTCTTCCTCTCCGCCCAGCCCACCGCTTCGGTCGTCGGCGCTACGGCGTCTATCCTGCTGGAGGCGGACGAGGCGCAGGATATCCCGCCCGAAAAGTGGGATAAAGAGTTCCGGCCCATGGCCGCCGCCACCAACGCCACCACGGTCCTCTGGGGCACAGCCTGGACCCCCGACACGCTCCTGGCGCGCACGGCGGCCGCGCTGGCGCAGCAAGAAGCGCAGGACGGCATCCGCCGCGTGTTCCGCGTGCCCTGGCCCCAGGTGGCGGCGGAGGTGCCGGCCTACGGGGCCTACGTGCAAGGGGAGATCGCTCGCCTGGGCGCCACCCATCCCCTGGTGCGCACCCAATACGCCCTGCAAGAGCTGGACGCCGGGGCGGGCCTCTTCCCACCGGCGCGCCAGGCCCTGATGCGTGGCGACCACGCCCCCCATGCCGGGCCCCAGCCGGGGGCGGTGTACGCCCTCTGCATCGACGTCGCCGGCGAGGATACCTTGGGCGGAGCCGCCGGCTCGCCGGCGGGCGAGGGGCGCGACTGCACGGCCTGCACCCTCTTCCAAATGCGCCTGGTCGACGAGCAGGATCCCCTGGCCGGGCGGCCGCGCTACTTGGTCGTCGCCCGCTGGTGGTGGCGCGGCCTGCCCCAGGCCGAGCTCTACACCCGCCTGGCCGACCTGGCCGCCGAGTGGTCGCCGCGCCACCTCGTCGTCGACGCCACCGGTCTAGGCGCCGGCGTGGCCTCCTTCCTCGAGCGGCGCTTCGGCTCGCGCGTGCGCCCCTTCATCTTTACCGCGGCCAGCAAGTCCGACCTGGGCTGGGCCTTCCTGAGCATCTGCGACACCGGCCGCTTCAAAGACCACACCCCGGCGGCCGACCCGGCACAGGACGAGTTCTGGCGCCAGGTAGCGGCGGCCGAAGCCCTGCCCGCACCGGCCCGGCGGCTGCGCTGGGGCGTCCGCCACGGGCACGACGACCTGCTCATCTCCGCCGCCCTCTGCGCCGTCCTGGAGGGCATGCGCTGGGCGTCGGGGGAATCCGTCATCATCCCCCGGCCCGACCCCATCGACGAAATCAATCGTGCCGGCTTCTAACGCCAAAGTGGGTATGATGATACCGCTTGTTGATAGTGCGCATGCCGCACAACGCAACGCGTAGGCCGGGTATCCATACCCGGCACAACAACTAAGACGCGCCCCATGGCTTGGGCCAAAACGGCTCTCTATCCCTAGAGATAACCAACCAAAGCCGCTCTCGGTCGCCCACGCCGCCTTAACAACCAGCCACCCTCGCCCTCAACGCCACGCCCGGCGAAGGGACGGTCTCACCAATCCCGCAGCCTCTCGCTGTCAAGCGCATCGTCGGCCGGCTCGCGCCGCCAGAAAGCACCGATACGCAATGTGGGTAATACCACGAGTATTGTACGGGCAGGCGCGGGTTGCGTCAACAAACAGAGGGGCCGGATTCACCGCTGAAGAGGGCACCCATCCGCTCTATGCTTATTGCATCTTTTGCGTTGAATCCGCCCCCACCCATCACCGGCGGCGCCAGGAATGGCGAGAACGAGGCGCGGATTTACCGCACAAGCCGCAAAAAACACAGCGCTCGGCATACCCACTCTGCGCACTCTTTGCCTTGCCGGCAAAGCCGGCTCCCCCCTTGACCGCGCCCCTGTAATGGGTTATCATGTTAACACGATGTCGGTTCTGGCGGAGTGTCTGTGCTTGCACTCGAAGAGGAGGCAGCCGTGGCCGTCGATCTGTCCGTAGCGCCGACGTTGGAGGATTTGCAGCGCGCGCACGCTGCATTAGAGCGCGCCGAGCCGCGCGACCTGTTCTACCGTGCCGCCCTGGAGGTGGTGGATCTGGCCCTGGCCGGCCGAACGGCCCTGACGGTGGCCGAGGGCCTGGCCATCCTCTTGCAGACCTGGAACGCGTCCTTTTACCGCTTTCGCCCCTTCGACAGCCAGCACCTGCACGAGCTGGACGATCTCGTCAACGGCCGGCGCCAGGCCATCGAGGCCTTTCGCCCGCGCACCGTGTGTTCCCTGCAAGAGGCCGATACGCCCGCCGTCGAGCGCCTCTTCAACGACTTTGAGCGCCTCCTCGGTCCCGACGGCGCGGCCAAATGCCTGCACCTGCTGGCGCCCCGCTTCTTCCCCATGTGGGATTACACCATCGCCCGCCACTACGGCCTGCCCCTGGGCATGACCAGCCCCAACGGCAACCGCTACCTGGCCTTCATGCGCCTCATGGCCGGGCTCTGCGAGCGCCTCGGTGGCGAAGAACGCCTCGGCGGCAACCCCCTCAAGGCCATCGACGAATACCACTATTGCCGCTGCAAACGCTGGCTGTAAGAGGCAAGAGCTGGGGACCGGAGGCTGGGGACGGCTTCAAAGCCCCACCCGGGGCTCAACAGAGGCCAAGCCCTGAAGCGCTGACATGGCCTGCGCAGCGAGGCTCACTCCTACACAAGCCCCGGAGGGGCTTCGCCTTTCTTAGCCCGATGGCCTTGGCCTCGGGCGGTCGCTTCGCCTCTCCATAGCCCACGGGGGCCGCGGAGCATCTCGCTCACCGCCAGACTACGCGGCCCCACAGGCCTTGGCCTCGGGCGGTCGCTTGGCCTCGGGCGGTCTTACCGCCCAGCCTGCTCCCCATCGATCCACTGCGCAGCGACAGCCGGCAGATCCTTGGCCAGCCCACGCCGCACAGTGCACTCGGGCAGGGCGCGCAAAAAGACCTGGCCGTAGGACTTGGTCAGCACCCGCCGGTCCAGGACGACCACCACGCCCCGATCCTCGCGGCTGCGGATGAGCCGGCCAAAGCCCTGGCGGAAGCGCAGGACCGACTCCGGCAGTTGGTACTGGTTAAAGGGGTCGTCAAAGGTCTCGGCCCGCGCCGCGGTGATGGGGTCCGAGGGGACGGCAAAGGGCAGCCGCACAATCACCAGGCAGCTCAGCGCCTCGCCCACCACGTCGATGCCCTCCCAAAAGGAGCGGGTGCCCAGGAGCACGGCCTGCTCGGCATTGCGGAAACTCTCCAGGATCTGCCGCCGCCCGCCGTCCAGTCCCTGGCCGTAGACGATAATGCCGGACTGCTCCAGCGGCGGGGTGATGGTGCGATGGGTGGCGCGGAGCTGAGAGTGGGAGGTAAAGAGCACCAGCGTGCGCCCCTTTGTCGCCCGGCAGAGTTCGATCAGGCTACCCTCCACCGCCCGCTGGTAATAGGCCATCGCCGGCTCGGGGATGTCCGTGGGCAGATAGACGAGGGTCGACTGCCGATAGTCAAAGGGCGATCCCACAGCGCATTCATCCGCATCCTCCAGGCCCAGCCGGCTGCGGATATAGTCGAAGCGGTCGCCGGCCTGCAGGGTGGCCGAGGTGAGGATGGCCGTCTGCAGGCGCGCAAAGAGCCCCTCCTGCAAGAGCGGGCCTACCTCCAGCGGCGCCGCCTGCAGGGTGAGGGCGCCGTCGCGGGGGGAGAGGGTCACCCAGCAAATGTGCTCGTCCGAGGGTTTCATAATCAGCGCCTCGAGCTGGGCATAGACTTCGCTCATGCGCTGCAAGCGCGTGGCCAGCCCCTGCGCCACCTCGTCATAGTCGGGGAGATCGGCATCTTCCAGGTCCCCATAGACGGCGGCCAGCCGGCGCAGGTCCTGCACGACCTTTTTCATCGTCTGCGCGGCGTCGTCCCAGCGCATCTCTACGTTGGACCAGGAGGGCTGGGCGCGCAGGCCGCGAGTCAGGCGAATCTGTACGTCATAGTCGCTCTGCCGGCGGCCGTCGAGCTGGTCGTGGCAAAAGTTGTCGATGGCGTCAAAGCAGAGGGCGACGGCATGGCGCAGCTTTTCCACCAGGGTGTGCAGGCCCTCGATCATCCCTTCGATGCGCTGACGGTCGTTGGGCGAGAGGGTAGCCTGGCGCAAGCTGCTGGGGATCTCAGCCAGCAGGCCGCCGCGCCGGTCGCCGCCCAGGCGCATGCTCAGGCTATTCAAGAGCCCCTCCACCTGCCGCTGGGTGACGGCAAAGCCCAGCCTATCGGTGGCCTGCTCTTCCAGGTGGTGCGCCTCGTCGACAATCAAGTGCTCGAACTCGGGCAGCAGCCGCCCCTCCATAGCCACATCCGAGAGCAAAAGGGCATGGTTGACGATGATCAAATGCGCCGCTTCGGCCCGCGCTCGCGCCCGCGCCAGGAAGCAGGCGCCCCCGCGGCGGTGTGGGCAGCGTTCGCCCAGGCAGTTGTCCGCCTCCGCCCCCACCTGGCTCCAGACGTCCAACTCGTTATTCATCAGGGTCAGCTCGGCCTGATCGCCCGTGGCGGTAACGGGCAGCCAGGCCAGAATCTTGGCCAGCACGCGCACCTGGTCGGTGCTCAGGCGGCTGCCGCGCCGATATTGGGCCAGGCGGCGCAGGCAGATATAGTTGTTGCGCCCCTTGAGCACCGTCGCCCTGAGCGGCCAGTTGAGGATGCGCTGCAGGTCCGGGATGTCCTTTTGGTGGAGCTGGTCCTGCAGGTTGATGGTGTTGGTAGAGATGACCACATGCCGGCCGTTGTGCATGGCATAGTCGGCGGCAGGCAGCAGATAGGCCAGAGACTTGCCCGTGCCCGTACCCGCCTCCACCAGGAGCTGCCCACCCTCGTTGAAATACTCGGCCACCTCGCGCAGCATGTCGACCTGCTGCGGGCGGTGCTCATAGCCGCCAAAGCCGGCGGCAAAGGGGCCCTCCGGCCCGAGGAGCGCCGCCAGGGCGTCGGCATCGATGCGCGCCGGCTTGGGCGCAGGGCGCAAGGGCTCCTCGCGCGGCCGGCGCCCCATCACCAGGCCCATGGCCGCCTTGTCCAGCAGGCCCTTTTCCAAGAGCTGAGCGCGGATGGACCCGGCGGAGGCGGTCAGCGCCCGCTGCCGTTCCAGATCGCGAAAGATGTGCCGCAGCGGCCAGCGGCTGCGCGCCGCCAGGCGGTTGATCTCCTGTAATACCTCCAGGTCCATCTCCAACGCCCGCTCCAAAAGGGCCAAGAAGAGGTCCTTGGTGGCCATCGCATCCTCCAGGGCGCGGTGGCGTACGGGCAGGGAGATGCCCAGCCGGTCCGCCAGGGCGCCCAGAGAGTAGCGCGGCGCCTCGGGGAGGAGGATAGAGGCCAGCTCGAAGGTATCCACCGGCAGATTCTGGTTCAGCACGCCGTGCCGGTTCAGGAAGGCCAGGTCAAAGGACACATTGTGTCCCACAATCGGGTGATCGCCGGCAAAGCGGCGCAGCTCCGCAAGCACCTGCGGCAGCGGCGGCGCAGAGGCCACATCGGCCTGGGAAATGCCGGTCAGTTGTTGGATCTTGAGAGGGATTGGGCGGCGGGGGTTGACCAGGGTAGACCAAGTATCCAGGACCCGGTCCTGGCGGAAACGGACGGCGCCGATCTCTGTGATGGCGTCGTGCTCGGGGCTCAGCCCTGTCGTTTCCAGATCGACAGCAACAAAGACCTGGGGCATCTCGCTCCGTTCTATTAGCGCCTCACGACAATCCTGTGGGCCAATACCCCTGACATGAGGCCCCAAGGTTTCTGCCGGATCTGCGTGACGCAGCGTAAGGGGAAAATGCAGTCTCTACCAAGCTGTATTATACACCCTGGGCGGGACGGCGCAAACGGGGTGGAACGTCAAGCGTCAAAACGCCAGACCGTACGGCGCAACCTCGCTCTGAACAAGATTCGCCCCTGGCCAGCGAACACACCTTGACCATTTGTGGTGGGGGCGTGCTGTGGTATAGTACGAGACGGCCGGGGAAGAGGCGACATGTATCGCGTTTCTGGAAGGAACAAGGGATGACTGAGGGACAGGTGCAGGGCAGAGCGGCGGTCGAGGCGTGGCGGCTCCTGGACTATAGCCGGCTGGAGGACCCCTATTACAACATGGCGGTGGAAGAGGCAGTGATGCGCGCGGTGGGCGAGCACAAGGCACCACCGACGCTGCGCCTCTGGCAGAATGCCAATGCGGTGATCATCGGCTACTTTCAAGAGGCGGCGCGCGAGGCGGACCTGGAGGCCTGCCGCTCGCTGGGGACGGCGGTAGTGCGCCGAGTGTCGGGCGGGGGCGCCGTCTACCACGATGGGGGCAACCTGAACTATGCCGTCTTTATCCCCCTCGATGACCCGCGCGTGCCGGGCGACGTGATGGAATCGTACCACCTCTACTGCAGCGGGCTGATCCGCGCGCTGGCTGCGCTGGGCCTGCAAGGCGAGTTTGTGCCCATCAACGACATCTGCGTCGGCGGGCGCAAGGTCTCGGGCACGGCTCAGGCACGCCGCTACGGCGCCGTCCTGCACCACGGGACGCTCTTGTTGCATCTGGACATCCCAACCATGGGCAAGGTGCTGCGGGTAACGCGGGAACATCTGGAGAAAAAGGGCGTCACGAGCGTCACCGAGCGGGTGGCCACGCTGGAGCAACTGGGGCGGCCGGCGAGCCTCGCCGAGGCCAAGGCCGCACTGACGCAGGGCTTTGCCGAGGCCCTGGGCGTGCGCTTTGCCCCCGGCGGCCTCAACGCGTACGAGCGGGACCTGGCCGAGCGCCTCTGCGAGGAAAAATACCGCAGCGACGCCTGGAACCTGGTCGGCCCCAAGGACAAATCGGGCGAGAAGCAGCACCTCGGATAGGACGGGAAACCAGGGAACCAGGGAGCAGGGGAACCTTGATTCCTCCCTTCCCTGGCTCCTGGGTTCCCCGGCACCTTGCTTCCCTCAGCTCCCCCGCTTCTCCGCCTTGATGAACGCAGACACAATCCGTGTGCCCGGCTCCAGGCTCAGGTTGGGGGCGGAGCCGCAGCAGCACGCCTCGGGCACGTCGGCCGGGCCGTATTCTCTGAGGACCCGCACGTCAATATCGCCAAACCCGGCGGCGGCCAGCTTTTGCCGGTACTCCTCCTCGGTGATGGCGCCGGCCAGGCATTCCGTCCACAGGGCGAGGGCCTGGCGCACCTGCGGCGGCAGCGGCCGGCCCTGCACGACGATATCGGCCACGGCAAAGCGCCCGCCGGGCTTGAGGACGCGGTAGGCCTCGGCCAGGACGGCGTCCTTGTCGACGGAGAGGTTGATGACACAGTTAGAGATGATCACATCGACCGTTGCGTCGGGCAGGGGGATGGCCTCAATCTGCCCCTTGAGGAACTCGACATTGCTGACACCCGCCTGCCGCGCGTTCTCGCGGGCGAGGTCGAGCATCTCATCGGTCATATCCAGCCCGTAGGCTTTGCCGGCCGGCCCCACGCGCCGGGCGGAGAGGAGGACATCGATGCCGCCGCCCGAGCCCAGGTCCAGCACCACCTCGCCGGGCTGCAGTTCGGCCAGGAGCAGGGGGTTGCCGCAGCCCAGGGAAGCGAGAGCCGCCGCTTCGGGCACCTCCTGCAGAAATTGCGGGTCGTAGAGCTGGGATGAGCTGTCGCAGCAATTCGCTGATGAGCAGCAGCTCGACGACGAGCAACAACTGGCCCGGCCCTTCTGCTGCGCCTGGCGCGCCGCCTGCGCATAGCGCTCGCGCACCGCATCGCGGATACGATCGTGGTCAGGCTGAACAGCCATGATTTTTGCCTCCAGCGTTTCGTTGTATGGTTTGGAGGGTGGCTATACACCTCCCGGACTGCAAGCTGTCAGGGAACGAGCCTGCGGGCCGCCTCCAGCCGTTCCTCGTTGAGGGTATAGTACACCCACAAGCCCCGTTTCGCCGCCTTCACCAGCCCGGCTCGGCGCAGCACTTTGAGGTGATGCGAGACGGTCGGCTGGGCCAGCTCACAGCAGGCGACCAAGTCGCAGGCGCAAACCTCACCCTGCTCTCGCAACTGCCGGAGGATGGCCAGGCGCGTTTCGTCGCTCAGAGCCTTAAAGAGCGCGGCCGTCTCTTCAAGGTCCGGGTAGCGCCGGGGGGTTTCTGCAGGACAGCACGGTTCGTTGTTGCAGTCGGTACATTCCTTTCCCATGCTTGCAGTGTAGCCTGTATATTGATATTTGTCAATACAGTCTCACGCCATACCCATTCGTGATCATGGAGAGCGCTTCTTGATTATATGCGCACATACGCATATACTGTAGGCAAGATAGGGAACACGGAAGGAGACACGAGTTGGTTGAGAGAGAGGACTGTGCATGCGGGCAGGGATCGCCCTCACCCGATGAGCGGCTGCTGGAATTGCAGGCCGATGTGCTGCGTGCCCTCAGCCACAGTGCTCGCCTGCAGATTATCCAACTGCTGCGGGAGGGCGAGCGCTGCGTCTGCGAGTTCGAGCCGGCGCTCGGGCTGCGCCAACCCAACATCAGCCAGCACCTGGCCGTCTTGCGCGCAGCCAATCTGGTGACCTCACGCCGCGACGGCCTGCGGGTGATGTATCGCGTCACCGACCCCGCCGTCTTTGAGATCATCGACCGGGTCATGGGGATCGTCCGCCGCCAGAGCGTCGAGATCGCCGAAGCGGTAGCCCAGGGCGGCCGCGTCACTTCCTATCCATCCGATTAGAAATCGCGCTCTCAGGGCCGACGGGTCGTGGCGGCCAGCCCGCGCAGGCGGGTGCCCGGCGCCGCACCACGCCACATGGCACAATTTCCAATCACCAGTCTGGAAGTGACGTTGCAGTATTAGGGCACGTAACCAAAGGCCCGTGAGGCACCGAGTTCGGCAGGTTGCAGGAAACCGAGTGGCTCTGCGGCTTTACCTTCACTCTGGAGGGTATAGCCCCGGAAAGGTTGTAGGACGATGGACGCTCTCGCCTACCTGATCGGCCTGATGCAGTCGGGCCTGGGCAACCTAGCCGCCTACCTGGCGGCGCATGTGTTGCTCTGCCTGGTGCCGGCCTTTTTCATCGCCGGCGCGCTGACGGCCCTGGTGCCGAAGGAGGCGGTGACTCGCTTCCTCGGCCGCAACGCGCCCAAGTACATCTCGTACCCGGCGGCGGCGCTGGGCGGGTTTGTGCTGGCCGTCTGCTCTTGCACGATCATGCCCCTCTTTGCGGGCACCTATAAAAAGGGGGCCGGGCTGGGGCCGGCGATCACCTTCCTCTTTGTAGGGCCGGCGATCAACATCCTGGCTCTGACTTATACCGGCGTGGCCCTGGGCATGGACATCGCCGTCGCGCGCATCATCCTCTCGGCGGTTTTCGGCATCGGCATCGGCCTGATTATGGCCCTCATCTTCCGCCGCTCGGACGCCTCGCGCACCACCGAATCGGGTGGCGCCTTTGCGGCAAGCGCGCATGTGGGCGGGCGCGTCTGGCTCTTCCTGGGCCTGCTCCTGGCCCTGCTTATCGCCGGCACGCTGCAGGTCGGCCTGCTGACGAGCAGCTATGCCCAGTTCACCCTACCCATCCCGAGTATGGACCGGGCTCAGGCCACGCTCAACCGGCTCGTGCCCTTTGACGCCACGCGGGGCGAGGAGGGCGTCTCAGTGCAGGGGGCCATCCTGATCGGCCTGCTGGCGCTGATCGCTGCTACAGCCTGGCGTGGGCTGAACAAGGTCGACGAAGGCTACAACCGCTGGACCGGGATCGCCCTCGGCCTGACGGCGCTGACCCTGGTCGTGGCGGCGATGCGGATGGTGCCGCTGGCCCACGGCCTGGAGGTGCAACTGACCGGCAAGGTGTTTGCCGTGGTGGCCGCCATAGGCGGGCTCGGGTACACCGCCCGCCGCTACTATGATGACTATGAAATCCAGGAGTGGCTCTGGGAGACCTGGCGTTTTGTGAAGCAGATCTTCCCGTTGCTGATCGTGGGTGTCTTTGCCGTCGGCGTCATCCGTCCGCTGATCCGGCCGGAGTGGATCGAGAGCCTGGCCGGCCGCAACACCCTCCTGGGCAACCTGGTCGGCGTCCTATTCGGCGTGTTCATGTACTTCCCGACGCTCGTTGAGGTGCCCATCGCCAACCTGTTCCTGGACCTGGGCATGCACCGCGGGCCGCTCCTGGCCTATCTGATGGCCGATCCGGAGCTGAGCCTGCAGAGCATCCTGATCACCGCCAGCATCATCGGCCGAACCCGCGCCTGGGTCTATGTGGGCTGGGTGGCCCTGTTCAGCACCCTGGCCGGCCTGGTCTTCGGCGCCTGGGTCGACGGCGTCAGCGCGCTCCTGATCGGCGCCTACTTGGCAGCGGCCTTGACCATCCTGGCTCTGGGGCTGTATGGGATCAGCCGGCGAGGGCGCGCGGCCAAGGCATAGAAATGATGGAATGAGGGGTTTCCAGCAAGTCGCCCGTGGGCGCCCCCCCTGAAAACCCTGAGAGAGGAAAGAGAGAGGATGCTGCAGATCAAAGTGTTCGGTACAACGCCGCCATGCGCCAACTGCAAGCGCGCAGAGGCGCAGGCGCGCTTGGCGGCGGAGAGGTTTCCGGGGCGGGTGGAGGTCGTCCACCTCGACGCTTTGGGGCCCGAGGCGGAGGCGTATGGGCTGGTGTTAACGCCCATGGTTGTGGTCGGCGATGAGGTCGTCGGCTCGGGCAAGGTGGTGCCGGCGGAGAAATTAGTCGCCGTCTTGGCAAAGAAACTGGAGGCGTAGGCATGGTCAAGCTGGAGGTCTTTAGCGGCGACCCGCCCTGCCCGGGTTGCGTGGCCCTGGTGGAGTTGGCCAAGCGGGTGGCGGCGAAATACGAGGGAGAGCTGGAGCTGACCGTCTTCGTCGGCGAAGAGGGCCTGGCCAAGTTCGAGGCGTACCGGCTCTTTTGCGTACCGGCGGCAGTGGTCAACGGCAAAATCCGCATCGAGGGGATGTGCCCCAGCGAGGCCACTCTGAACAACGCGCTGCGGGAGGGCGGGCTATGCCTAAGGTAAGGATCGAGGCGTTCGTATCGGTGCCGCCCTGCTCCGGCGGCGTGGCCGTCAAGCGGCTGCTGAAAGAGATCGAGGCCGAGTACGGCGAGCGGGTGGAGATCGTCTTCCATACCGGGCGCGGCGACAAGGAATGGGAGGAGTATGCCATCGACAACGCCCCCGCGCTGGTGATCGGCGATCTGGTCAAGTTCGTCGGCCTGGCCCCGAGCAAGGAGAGCCTGGTCGGTGCCCTGCGCGAGGCGGGGATGGACTGAGGCCATTGGCG
>DAOUGZ010000034.1:0-3836 GCA_034428955.1 Anaerolineae bacterium
CTATTTGGCGGTGCGCGAGCAAGAGGCCGCGGCAGAAAAGGCCGCCCGCCCCCCAGTCGGCCGGCAGGCCCAGCCCAGCGAGGCGGAAAGGGAGGCGGCCCGCCGGCGCAGCCGGTTGGCCAAGGAGGTCGAGGCCCTCGAAGAAGAGATTACCGGCCTCGAGGCGCGGCTACAGGCACTGCAGGAGCAGATCGCCCAGGCCGGCCTGCAGCAGGATGTGGAGCGCGTGCAGGCGCTGAGCCTGGAATACGCCGGCCTGGAGGCCGAGCTGCAGGAGCAACTCAGCGCGTGGACGGCGGCGTGCGAATAGCCGTCAGCTATTGGTCACCGGCTGCCCGTCTCAATCCGCTTGACGAGAGCGGGCATCAATGTGGGCAACAACCGGCAGTCATGTCGTAGTAGCGAGTTCACTCGCCCAAGCCGCGATCGGCAGGTTTTCGCGCTGAGCACGCTCTCTCCCTGGATATCATTCGGGTGGCTGCAAGCCTGCTACGACAAAGCTCTTGCGTTCGCAGCGTCAACTTTTGTGGTGGGGTGAATAGCATGTACGTCATCGGCCTGACCGGCAACATTGCCACCGGCAAGAGCGCCGTCACCCGCCTGCTGCACCGGCTGGGCGCCGAGGTGATCGATGCCGACCAGGTCGTGCACAGCCTGCTGGCCCCCGGCACGGCGGTAACCGAGGCCGTGCGCCGGCGCTTTGGCCCGGAGGTCATCGGCGCGGACGGAGCGGTCGACCGCCGCCGGCTGGGCGCTATCGTCTTCCGCGACCCGGCTGCCCTGCGCGACCTGGAAGAGATCGTGCACCCCGCGGTACAGCAGGCCATTGCCGGGCGCCTGGCGAGCCTGCGCCAACAGCCGCAGCCGCCGCGCGCAGTGGTCATCGAGGCCATCAAGCTGCTCGAGGGCGGCCTGGCGCCGCTCTGCGATGCCGTGTGGCTGGTGACCGCCCCTCGGGAGGTGCAGGTGGAGCGCCTGGTACGCACACGCGGCATGAGCCCCGCCGAGGCCGCCCTGCGCATCGACGCCCAGCCCCCCGCCGAGCCCAAACGGGCGCAGGCCGATGTGGTGATCGAGAACGACGGCTCCTACGCCGAGCTGCGGCGCAAGGTCCGCCGGGCCTGGCAGGCGGTTCCTACTGCGTAATGCGTACTGTGCAAGGCCGTCCCCTGTGACGAGTCTTGCTCAGAGCACAGTCCTTATCGTTGCAGTTGACGATAAGGCAAATAGCCAGATTTGAGACGCGGTACGGATTGCGCGTGACGCGTGACGTTTGACGACGATCAGTCGAGGGGCTCGCGTTTGGCCCCGCAATGCAGCCTCCCACGGGTGAAAGACGCATGGACATCCTCATCCTGACTACCGATGCCGGCGGCGGCCACCGCAGCGTGGCCAACGCGCTGGCGGCCGGGTTCGCAGAGGCCGGCGGCAGCGGCTGCCATGTGGAAGTGGTCGACTATTTGGCGCGCTACGCCCCCTTTCCGCTCAGCCATACCCACGAACTCTATGGCTTTTTGATGCGCTTCCCCGTGCTCTATGACGCCTTTTTCGACGCCACCAACACGCGCCGTGGCCGGGTGATGGATACCCCCGCCGCGGCCCTCTTCATGGAGGTGGGCATCCGGCGCATGCTGCGCGACTATAGCCCCGATGTGATCGTAGCCACCCACCCCATGGCCTCCCCCGCTCTCTCCGGCATCCTCCACCAGCGGCGCGAGACCCTGCCCTACTATACCGTCGTCACCGACTATGGCGCGCTGCACACCTGGTGGGCGTTTCCCTTCGGCGAACTCTGGTTCGCCCCCAGCGAGGAAACGGCCGGCGAGCTGATCCGCTCGGGCGTGTCGCGCCGGCGGGTGCGCGTCTCCGGCTACCCCGTCAACCCGCGCTTTGAGCAGCCTGCCCCTCCGAAAGAAGAGCTGCGCCGCGCGCTGGGCCTGGAGCCGCAGCGCTTTACCGCCCTGCTCGTCGCCGGCGCCGAGGGCGTGGGGCCCGTGGAGGAAATCGTGGCCGCGCTGGCCGGCTCGCCCGCGCCCTGGCAGCTCATCGTCGTCTGCGGGCGCAACGAGCCGCTGCGCAGCCGCCTGGAAACGCGGGCCTGGAGCATCCCCCTGCGCATCGAGGGCTATGTCGAAGACATGCCCGCCCGCATGCACGCTGCCGACGTGCTCCTGACCAAAGCCGGCGGCTGCACCCTCAGCGAGGGGCTGGCCTGTGGGCTGCCCATGCTGATGATCAACGTACTGCCCGGTCAGGAAGAGGGCAACGCCGCGCACTTTTCCCGGCTGGGGGCGGCGCGGCGCGTTTCCCGCCCGGCAGAAGCGCGCCACCTCTTGGCGGAGCTGGCCGCCCCGGACAGCAAAGAACTGCGCAGCATGCGCGCACAGGTCCGGCAGGCCGCCCATCCCCGCGCCTACCTGGAGGTCGCCCGCTGCATCCTCGAGCGCGGCACCGTCGCCACCGCCTCCCCCATGCCGCCGCTCTTTGGCCTGCACCTGCTGCAAACCCGCAGCCGGCGCCTGCGCTCAGAGGTCCGCTGGCGGAACTGGCTGCGATAGGGGGCGCGAGAAGGGCGAAAGGGGCTCCTCGCGGAGCGTAGGCCGGTGTTTCCATACCCGGCGCCCCATATAAGGCCCTACCGCCACAATGGCTGCAGAATCCCTCCGTGGCGGGGGGAGGATGCCTCAATCCCTCAATCGGCCAGAGTCGCTTCCTCAGCAAACTCCCCAACAACCTCGTAGTAGCGGGCTTCAGCCGCCCGAGCCGCAACCGGCAAGCCCTTCCTCTCAGAGCGACTCCGGCTTCCATGTCACCTGGGCGGCTCAAGCCGCTACGACGACATACACGCAGGAGTCGCGCCTAGTGCGCCGGCTCACTGACTGTCGCTTGGCCACCAGCCCCTCTCTGCGCAATCGCATCAAACGCCGCCTGCTGCGAACGTTCAATAACAGGGGTAACTCGCTGTACACGTCACTCTAGAATAGCAGACCGGGCTCCCACGCCCGGCACCCCCTCGCCATTGCAAGTCATCTGCCGCAGCAAAGGGATGTCTGTCCTTCCACTACGGCCAAGAGCTTGCAATGATAGGGAGAGGCAAGAAGGGACCACCCAGCCACGACTTGGCCAATCGCCTTCCCGCCAGGAAAACGATACCTCTGCAGCGCACCAATATCTCGGCACTGTGCCTGATTTCGATCTCTCAGTCGCGATGACCGCCATTCGGACCTGGACGCAGATGGGCTACTCGCAGAAGCACAACCGGCGGCGCAGAGGATGACCAAGGGCTCGCGTTTCAATCCCCCAATCGGGATTACCGTCATTCAGACGGCGGAGGTGGCGGCGGCCACGGGCACCGATGAGAGGTTTCAATCCCCCAGTCGGGATTACCGTCATTCAGACTCCCGCTCCGAGCACCACGCAACGAGCGACATATCAAGGTTTCAATCCCCCAGTCGGGATTACCGTCATTCAGACGTCAGCGATCTGCGCGACCGCGTCGAGAAGGTCGGCGTTTCAATCCCCCAGTCGGGATTACCGTCATTCAGACGTCTGAGCAGTTGATGGCCGAGTACGTCTCCTGGTACAGTTTCAATCCCCCAGTCGGGATTACCGTCATTCAGACGCACTCACTCGCGCCCTGGCAGCGCTACGCCGCGCAGAGGTTTCAATCCCCCAGTCGGGATTACCGTCATTCAGACCAGCCTGCGAGCTGCACCACGAGGGGCCGGTGAGGTGCGTTTCAATCCCCCAGTCGGGATTACCGTCATTCAGACCTGCGGTGGGAGAATGATCTGGGCGAGTGGCACCCGTTTCAATCCCCCAGTCGGGATTACCGT
>DAOUGZ010000035.1:0-14732 GCA_034428955.1 Anaerolineae bacterium
CTCCTGAGTCAGGTCGGGCCGTTTGAGGTAGCCCTGAGCCACGCTCACCCCACCCACGCACAACTCGCCCGGCACGCCCACCGGCACAGGCTGCAGGTGCCGGTCCAGGATGTAGAGCTGCGTGTTGGCAATAGGCCGTCCGATGGGCGGGTTGAGGGCCTCGCCGGCCTCGCAGAGGGCCAGCGAAGCACAGACGGTTGTCTCTGTTGGGCCATAGGCGTTGTAAAAGCGTCGGCCGGGTGCCCAGCGGGCCACCAATTCGGGCGGGCAGGCCTCCCCGGCAGCGATGATCGTCCGCAGGGCCGGCAGGGGCTGCACGGGCAGCACGGCGAGCACCGAGGGCGGCAGGGTGACGGTGGTAATCGCTTCCTCGCCGAGCAGCCGCAACAGGTCCGGCGGCGAGGCCAGAATCTCTTGCTGCGCCAGGCAGAGCGTGCCGCCGTTAGCCAGGGCCATGAACGTCTCCCAGACGGAGGCGTCAAAGCTCAGCGGCGCGAACTGGAGGATGCGGCTGCCCTCCCCGATGCCAAAGGCGCGCTGCTGAGCACGGGCCAGATTGCAGAGGCCACGGTGGCGCAGGAGCGTGCCCTTGGGCCGGCCGGTGGAGCCGGAAGTGTAGATGACGTAGGCCAGGCTATCGGCCGTGGCGCCGCCCTGCGGGTTGGCGTCGCTCTCACGGGCAATCGCCTCCCAGTCTCGGTCCAGGCACAGTACACGCGGCCCCCCGGCAGAGACCTCTCCCTCACCAGCCGTCGCGGCCCCCACGCCGTGTTGCCCCATTACGTTGAGGCCTTTGCCATCACGCATGGACCGGGCCTGGGAGCCCGGCCGGTCAGAGGTGGGGTCTGCGGCTCCCTCTCCAGCGCTCTGCGCCCGCTCCAGCCGCGGCAGCAGCCGCTCCTGCGTAAGCAGAATGGGCACACCCGCATCTCGCAGCATAAAGCCCAGCCGCTCCGGCGGATAGGTGGGGTCCAGCGGCAGGTAGGCGCCGCCGGCCTTGAGGGCGCCCAGGATGCCCACCACGACATCGATCGAGCGCTCGGCGCAGATGCCGACGAGCGTATCCGGCCCAACGCCCAGCCCGCGCAGGTGATGGGCCAGTCGGTTGGCCCGACGGTTCAGTTCGCCATAGCTGAGCTGCTGCCCCGCAAAGGCCAGGGCCGGGGCCTGCGGACGCTCAGCCGCCTGCGCCTCAAAGAGTTGGTGCGCCGTGCAATCCTGCGGATACTCGGCCGCTGTCGCATTCCAGCCCACAAGCACCTGATGCTGCTCCGTGGGGGTCAGGAGCGGCAGGGTCGAGAGCCGCTGCTCGGGGTGGCCCACGGCGCCCTCCAGAAGCATGCGATAGTGCGCGGCCAGGTGCACCATGGTGGCCGCGTCAAAGAGGTCGGTGTTGTACTCCAGGCTCGCCTGCAGGCCATCCGGCCCCTCGGCAAGCGCCAGGGTCAGGTCAAAGCGCGCTGTCTTGCTCTCCGCCTCCAGCGGGCTCAGCGTCAGCCCAGGCAGCTCTAGCGGGCCGGGCGACGTATTGTTCAGCACGAGCATCGCCTGGAAGAGAGGCGTATGGCTCAGATCGCGCTGGGGCTGCAGCGCCTCCACCAGGCGCTCGAAGGGCAGGTCCTGATGGTCATAGGCGCCCAGGGTCACCTCGCGCACCCGGCGCAGCAACTCGCAGAAGGTAGGATCGCCGGAGAGATCGGTGCGCAGCACGAGCGTGTTGACGAAAAAGCCAATGAGCGGCTCCGTCTCGGCGTGGTTCCGGTTGGCGATGGGCGAGCCGACGACGATATCGTCCTGGCCGGTGTAGCGCTGCAGCAGGGCCTGAAAGCCAGCCAGCAGGGCCATGAAGAGGGTCACCCCCTCTCGCCGGCAGAGAGCCCTGAGCCCATCGCAGAGTTCGGCGGGCAACTCGAAGGCATAGTGGGCACCGCGCGCGCTCTGCACGGCCGGGCGCGGCCGGTCGGTGGGCAGGTCCAGCACCGGCGGCGCACCGGCCAGGCACTCCTTCCAGTAGGCCAGTTGCGCCTCCAGGGCCTCCCCCTGCAGCCATTGGCGCTGCCAGTGGGAAAAGTCGGCATACTGCACAAGCAGCTCGGGCAGCGGCGAGGGCTCCCCGGCCCGGAAGGCCGGGTAGAGGGCGGCCAGTTCGCGCATAAAGACCAGGGTGGACCATTCGTCAAAGACGATGTGGTGCATGTTCAGAAGGGCCACGTGCTCTTCGTCCGCCAGGCGCAAGAGCCGGACGCGCAAAAGCGGGCCACAGGCCAGGTCGAAGGGGCGCTGCGCTTCCTCAGCGGCGAGCCGCCGTACCTCCGCCTCTTGCTCGGCCGGCGGGAGGCCGGCCAGGTCTTCCGGCTCCACGCTGAGCGCCAGGTGCGGGGCGATGACCTGCAGCGGCCGCCCATTGACAGCGACAAACGTGGTGCGCAGCGCCTCGTGCCGGCGGATGATCTCGTTGATGCTGCGCTCCAGGGCCGCCACGTCGAGCCGGCCGCTGAGGCGGACGGCCGACGGCAGGTTGTAGTAGGGGCTGTTGGGCTCCAATTGGTCCAGGAACCAGAGCCGCTCCTGGGCGAAGGAAAGGGGCAGGTCGCCCTCGCGCGGAACGGGCACGATGGCCGGCTGCACTAGGCCGGCGCGATCACGGCGCACCTCCTCCACTCGCGCGGCGAGAGTGGCCACGGTGGGCGCTTCGAAGAGGGCACGCACGGGCAGGTCGACCCCCAGCGCCTCGCGCAGGCGAGAGACGGTCTGCGTGGCCATCAGCGAGTGGCCGCCCAGGGCGAAAAAGTCGTCGTGGATGCCCACCCGCTCCACGCGCAAGACCTGGGCAAAGGTGCCGGCGAGCAGCTCTTCCAGGGGCGTGCGCGGCGGCGCGGCGTTGGGCGGGGCGCCCTCCCCCTCGGACGCGGGCAGGGCGCGGCGGTCCACCTTGCCGCTCGGCAAGCGCGGCAGAGCCTCCAGCTCGACGTACAGCGAGGGCAGCATGTAGGCGGGCAACTGGGCCTGTAGCGAGGCCCGCACCTCTTCCAGGGAAAAGCCCGCGCCCGGCTCCGGCACGATATAGGCCAGCAGGCGGCCCTCCTCCCGCGCCGTCACCACCGCCTCTCGCACCTGCGGCTGCTGCTCGAGCGCGGCGGCCACCTCGCCCAGTTCGATGCGATAGCCGCGCACCTTGACCTGTTCGTCGATGCGACCCAGGAACTCGATGCTCCCATCGGGCAGGTAGCGCGCCCGATCCCCCGTGCGGTACAGCCGCCCGCCGGGGCAGAAGGGGTCGGGCACAAAGCGCTCCGCCGTCTCCTGCGGCCGGTTCACATAGCCCCTGGCCACCCCCACACCGCCGATGCACAGCTCGCCGCTCACCCCTACGGGCAGGGGCGCCAGCGTTTCGTCCAGGACGTACAGCCGCGCATTGGCAATGGGCCGGCCGATAGGCAACTCACCCTCCTCCCCCAGCGGGCTCAGGTCCGGATCGTAGGCGGAGGCGATCACCGTGCCCTCTGTGGGCCCATAGGTGTTCAGCCAGGCTACGCCGGGGGCCAGCGTGCGCCACTGGGCGAAACGCTCGGGTGAAGCCTTCTCGCCGCCCACTACCACCAGTCGCAGCGAATCCGGGAGCCGGCCGCCCTCCAGGGCCAGCTCGTGCACCCATTCGTGCCAGTACGAGGTAGGCAGGTCGAGCACCGTCAGCCCTTCCCGCTCCACCAGCGCCACCAGCTCGGCGCCGCTCAGGAGGTCCCGCCCTGGCCGCAAAACCAGGGTGGCGCCGGCCAGCCAGGTGGGGAACAGCTCTTCCACGGCGGCATCAAAGCTGATCGTCGAGAACTGGAGCACGCGGTCCTCCGGGGTAAGCCGGAAGAGGGCCGCCGCCGCCTCGTTGTGGTTGACCATCGCCCGGTGCGGCACCACGACACCCTTGGGCCGGCCGGTGGAGCCGGAGGTATAGATGATGTAGGCGGCGTTCTCGTCGCTCACCCCGCTCTCGACATAGCCGTCATCCTCTTCAGCGAGCGCCGCCCACTCCGCATCGAGGCAGACGGCCTGCCTCCCCGCCAACGGCAACCCGGCTGCCAGGTGCGTATTCGTCACCAGCACGGGCGCCGCCGCGTCTTCCAGCATAAAGGCCAGCCGCGCCTGCGGATACTCGGGGTCCAGCGGCACGTAGGCGCCGCCCGCCTTGAGGGTCGCCAAGAGCCCCACGACCATCTCCGGTGAGCGCTCCAGGCAGAGGCCAACGGGCACTTCAGGGCCGACGCCCAAGCGCTGCAGCCGACGAGCCAACCGGTTGGCCCGCCGGTTCAGTTCGCCGTAGCTCATCTGCCCCCCATCCCAGGCCAGGGCAACGGCCTCGGGCCTGCGGCCGGCCTGGACCTCGAAGGGCATATGGGCACAGCGCCCCGGCGCGTGGGGCCTGGCCGTCGCGTTCCAGTCGACGACAATCTGCTGACGCTCCGCCGATGTGAGCAACGGCAGTTCGGCGAGCGTTCCCTCGGGCTGAGCGACCATCCCCTCCAGCAGGGTGCGGAGGTGACCCAGCAGGCGAGCCATGGCGCCGGCGCTAAAGCGCTCGCCCTCGTAGGCCAGCTCGAGCAAGAGCTGCGGCCCCGGCTCGGCCGAGAGGGTCAGGGGATAGTTGGTCCGCGAATAGGAACGCACGTCAGCGATGCGAAGGGTGCCCTCGCGCTCCAGAGCGGGGCCGACGGGATAGTTCTCATAGACCAGCAGACTCTCAAAGAGCGGCGCGCCCGCCGGCAGGTCGCTCCAGGCCTGGACCTGCACCAGCGGGGTCCATTCGTACTGGGAGAGTTCCCGTTGCCGTGCCTGCAGCGCCTGCAGCCAGGGCAAGAGGTGCTCATCCGGCGGCACAGGAACGCGCACCGGCAGGGTGTTGATGAACAGGCCGACCATCGCCTCGGAGCCGGCCAGGTCCGCCGGCCGGCCGGAGACGGTGGCCCCAAAGACGACGTCGCGCTCGCCGCTGTAGCGGCTGAGAAGCAGCGCCCAGGCGCCCTGCAGCAGGGTGTTCAGGGTCAGTTGATGCCGGCGTGCCAGCTTTTGCAGAGCCGAGGTCACATCGGCGGCAACGAATGCTCGCTGCACGCCGTACTCCTCACCCGCCTCGTGCGGCCCCACCGGGCCGCGTCCGATGCCCAAGGGGGTGGGCGCGCTCAGGCCGCTCAGCGTGCGCCGCCAAAAGGCCTCCGCGGCCGCGGCATCCTGTTGGCGCAGCCAGGCGATATAATCGCGGTAGGGCCGCACGGCCCCCAGTGGCGCCCTCTGGCCATGGCGACAGGCCTCGTAAAAGGCAAAGGTCTCTTTGAGCAGCAGCGGCAGAGACCAGCCGTCGAGCAGCAGGTGGTGATGAGTCCAGACCAGGCGATAGGTCTCCTCGGTCGTACGGATGAGGGCCAGGCGCATCAGCGGGGCCTGGTCCAGTGGCAGCCCGGCCGCTCGCTCGCTTTCCATGAGGCTCTGCAGGCGCGCCTCCTGCTCAGCCGCGGGCAAGCCGCGCCAGTCCAGGCTCTGCAGCGGCAGCTGCACCTGCCGGTAGACCACTTGCAGCGGCTCATCGACCCCCTCCCAAAGAAAAGCCGTACGCAGCACTGGGTGCCGATCGACCACATGCTGCCAGGCCTGGCAAAAGGCCGCCGCATCAAGCCCACCCTCGAGGGCACAGCTCAATTGCTCCACATAGACCGCCGCATCGGGCGCGTACAGGCTGTGGAAGAGCATGCCCTGCTGCATGGGCGAGAGGGGGTAGATGTCTTCGAGGATGTTTTCGTTCATCACACCGCTCATCCCTTCGCTTGATTGATGCGCGCCAGGACTCTCTCGAGCCCTTGCTTATCCAGGTTGGCCAGGGGAAAGTCCGAGGGTGTGTAGCCGCCTGCCTGGGGAGACCGGCAGTGCGCGATCAGCGCGCGCAGGGCCTGCATATAGCCGGCCGCCAGCCCGGCGATGGTATCCGGCCGGTGCAAGCTCTCACTATAGGTCCAGGTGACCTGCAGGCGACCGGAAGCGACCAGCGCGGTCACTTCCAGCAGGTAGGCGCGCCGGCCCTGCAGGCTGCGATCCGGCCCGGCGGATTCGGCGGCCAGAGCAAACGGCCCGCTCGCCCCCAGTGCGTCCCCAGCCCGGCCCAGGTAGTTGAAGGCCACCTCCGGCCGGGGCAGCCCGGCCAGTTCCCGGCGCAGGGCCTCGTCGTCGCTCAGATAGCGCAACACGCCCCAACCGATGCCGTGCTGCGGCACGCGCCGCAGTTGCTCCTTGACGGCCTGCAGTGCCTCGCCCGGCCCCGCGGCGGGCGGCAGCTCCAGGCGCAACGGGAAGATGCTGGTGAACCACCCCACGGTGCGCGAGAGGTCCACCCCCTCGCCAACCGGTTCGCGGCCGTGCCCTTCCAGCTCGATGAGCAGCGTGCGCGAGCCCACCCAGGGAGCCAGGCTCTCGGCCAGGGCGGTCAGCAGGGCATCGTTCACCTCTGTGTGATAGACGGCAGGTACTTCCTGCAGCAGGGCCTGGGTCTCCTCGACATCGAGGGCCAGCGATATGTGCTGGGCGGAGGCCTCGGTATTCTCGGCCAGCGGCGCGGGCATATCCAGGGGCAGCGCAACCGGCCGCGGCGAAGCGATGCCCCGCCAGAAAGCAGATTCTTGCTGCAGGCCGTCGCTCTGAGCGTAGGCCCGGAGCTGGTGCGCCCAATGGCGGAAAGAGGTCGTCTTGGGCGGGAGCTGCGGCGGCTCGCCCGCGGCAACCTGGCGGTAGACCGTCTGCAGGTCCTCAAGCAGGATGCGCCAGGAGACGCCGTCAATCACCAGGTGATGACCGATGAGTAACAGGCGCGCCGGCCGCCCAGGGCCGAGGTCGAAATAGGCCACGCGGAACAGAGGCCCGTGGGCCAGGTCCAGGCCACGCTGCAGCTCGGCGGCGGCGGCCTCGATGCGCGCAGGCTGCTCGGCGAGAGGCACGCTGCTCAGGTCCAGCCAGGCGAGAGGCGCATCACCCTCGATGCCGGCATGAGTCGCTTGCCACCCCTCCCCAGTGCACGCAAAGCGCAGGCGCAGTGCATCGTGATGCGCCTGCAAATGCGCCAGGGCCGCTTGCAGCGGCTCGCGGCTCAGGGGCTCGCGCGCTTCCAGCAGGAGGGCCTGGTTCCAGTGCTGGGGCTCGGGCAGCGCCTGCTCAAAGAACCAGTGTTGGATAGGCGTAAGCGGCAGCGCGCCGACCACCGGCCCCTGCTCGGCCGAAACGGCCTCGCTGCTGCCGGCAAGCGCCGCCAAACCGGCCACCGTGGGCGCCTGGAAGAGCTGTTTCGGCGTCAGCCGCAGCCCGGCCTGGTTGGCGCGGGCCACAACTTGGATGGCCAGGATGGAATCGCCGCCGAGAGCAAAGAAATCATCGTGCACGCCGACCTGCTCCAGGCCCAGCACATCGGCCCAGATGGCCGCCAGCGCCTCTTGCGCGGGCGTCTCGGGTGGGGCATAGGCGTCTGCCAGGCGAGGCCGTGCTGCGTCCGGAGCGGGCAGCGCCCGCCGGTCCAGCTTGCCGTTGGGCGTGAGCGGCAAGCCCGGCAGAGAGACAAAGACGGAAGGCACCATGAACTCGGGCAGGCGCCGCTGCAGGAAGGCCCGCAACGCCTCCGGCCCAGGCGCTTCACCGGCATCCGGCACGATGTAGGCCACCAGGCGCTTTTCGCCCGGCACATCCTCGCGCGCCAGGACGGCAGCCTCACGCAGCGCAGGGTGCGCGCAGAGGGCCGCCTCCACCTCGCCCAGCTCGATGCGAAAGCCGCGCACCTTGACCTGATGGTCGATGCGCCCCAGGTATTCCAGAGTGCCGTCCGGCAGGAAGCGGGCCAGGTCTCCGGTGCGATAGAGCCGGGCGCCCGCACGGCCGGAGAAGGGGTCGGGGATGAAGCGTTCGGCCGTGAGTTCGGGCCGGTTCAGGTAGCCCAGGCCCACACCCACCCCGCCGACGCACAGCTCGCCTGGAACGCCGGTGGGCACGGGCCGCAGGTGCCGGTCCAGCACGTACACCTGGATGTTGGCGATGGGCCGGCCGATGGGCACGGTGGCGGCGCCGGGAACCCGCCCGCTTACCAGGCCCTGCGTCGGACCGATGGTGGCCTCGGTAGGGCCGTAAGCATTCAGGAAGCGCCGGCCCTGCGCCCAGCGCTCTGCCACATCCCAGGGGCAGCTCTCGCCGGCGGATACGAGGGTGCGCAGCGTCGGCAGGTCCGCGTCGGGCAGTGCCCGCAGCACCGACGGCGGCAGGATCACGTTGGTGATACGCCGGCGGCGGAGCAGTTCCAGCAGGCCCTCGCCGGGCAGCAAGTCCTCGGCCGCCGCCAGGCAGAGTGTAGCGCCGCTGGCAAGGGCGGTGAATATCTCAGAGACCGAGGCGTCAAAGCTGAGCGACGCGAACTGGAGCACGCGGCTCTCCGGCGTTATGTCAAAACCGTCACTCTCCGCCTGCACCAGGTTGCAGAGCCCGCGATGCCGCAGCAGCGCCCCCTTGGGCCAGCCGGTCGAGCCGGAGGTATAGATGGCATAGGCCAGGCTGTCGGCCATCGCCGCGGCGGGCGGCCTGGCCGCGCTCTCCTGGGCAATAGCTGGCCAGTCCGCATCCAGGCAGATGACCTGTTGCGAACCGATGCCCTCTACCAACGGCAGGAGGCGCTTTTGCGTAAGCACGAGCGGCACGCCGGCATCCTCCAGCATAAAGGCCAGCCGCTCCGGCGGGTAGGCCTCGTCCATAGGCAGGAAGGCCCCACCCGCCTTGAGCACCCCCAGAATGCCGACGATGGTCTCGACGGAACGCCCGGCGCAGAGGCCCACCAGCACGCCCTGCCCCACGCCCCGCGCTTGCAGGTAATGGGCCAGACGGTTCGCACGCTGCTCCAGCTCCCCGTAGGTCACGACCTCTTGCCCCGTATCCAGGGCCGGCGCGTCGGGGGCGGCGTCGGCCCGGGCTTCAAAGAGCTCGTGGATGCAGCCCGCGGGCGCGCTCCCCGTCGTCGTGTCGTTCCACACCTGCACAACCCGCCGCCTCTCCGCCTCCGGCAACAGCTCCAGCTCGGAGATGGAGCGGCCGGCGTCTGCCACGGCCGACGCCAGGAGAGTCTGCAAGTGCACGGCTAGGCGCGCGATAGTCGCGGCGTCAAAGAGGTCGGTGCTGTACTCAAAGGCGCCGCTCAGTCCGTCCGGCCGCTCCTCCATCACCAGGGTCAGGTCGAACTTGCTCATCCCCGCCTCGAGCTGCACCAGGCCAGCCCGCACACCGGCCAGGTCCAGCGCCACCTGCGGCGTGTTCTGCAGGATGAACATCACCTGGAAGAACGGCGCGCGGGCCAAGCTCCGCTCGGGCTGCAGGTCATCCACCAGCATCTCAAAGGGCACGTCCTGGTGGGCATAGGCCCCCAGGGCCACCTCGCGCACCCGCCGCAAGAGCTCGCAAAAGCTGGGGTCGCCCGAGAGGTCCGTGCGCAGCGCCAGGGTATTGACGAAAAAGCCGATCAGCCCCTCGGTCTCTTGGTGGTTGCGGTTGGCGATGGTCGTGCCGATGCACAGGTCCTCTTCGCCACTGTAGCGGTGGAGCAAGGCTTGAAAGCCCGCAAGCAGCGTCATAAAGAGGGTCACGCCTTCGCGCCGGCTGAGCGTCCTGAGCCCCTGGGCCAGGTCCGCCGGCAGTTCGAAGACATAGTGACCCCCACGCAGAGAGGGAACGGCAGGCCGCGGCCGGTCGGTGGGCAGAGCCAGCTCCGGTGGGCTGCCGCGCAGTTGCTCTCGCCAGTAGGCCAACTGGCCCTCGAGCACCTCGCCCTGCAGCCAGCTCCGCTGCCAGTGCGAAAAGTCGGCGTACTGGATGGGCAGTTCCGGCAGAGGCGAGGGCTGCCCGGCCGAGAAGGCCTCATAGAGCGCAGCCAACTCGCGGGTCAGGACGCCGGTGGACCAGGCATCGGAGACGATATGGTGCATGTTCAGGAGGGCGATGTGCTCCTCATCGTTCAGTCGGTAGAGGTGGGCGCGCAGCAGCGGCCCGCGGGCCAGATCGAAGGGCCGCTGGGCCTCTTCGCCAGCCAGCCGCCGCGCCTCCTCCTCGCGCAACTCCGGCGGCAGGCCGCGCAGGTCGGTCAGCGGCAGGGTCACGGTCAACTCGGGGGCGATGACCTGCTTCGCGCGA
This sequence comes from Anaerolineae bacterium, assembly GCA_034428955.1. Lineage (GTDB taxonomy): Bacteria > Chloroflexota > Anaerolineae > SpSt-313 > SpSt-313 > DAOUGZ01. The sequence goes on from DAOUGZ010000035.1 coordinate 10,186, forward strand.
CCGTCGACGGTCGCGATGGTAGTGCGCAACACTTGGTGCCGGCGGACGATTTCGTTCAGGCAGCGAGCAAGGACGTCCACATCCAGCTTGCCCCAAAAGCGCACCGCCTCCGGCACGTTGTATAGGGAACTGCCCGGCTCCAATTGGTCCAGGAACCAGAGCCGCTGCTGGGCGAAGGAGAGCGGCAGCTCACCGTCGCGGGGCGCACGTGTAATAGGCGGCGGGAGCGGCCGCGCCGCCTGCCGGGCGGCCTCGACCCGCTCGGCCAGGCCCGAGAGGGTCGGCGCTTCGAAGAGGGCGCGCAGCGGCAGATCCACCCCCAGAGCCTCACGCAGACGCGAAGCGACCTGGGTCGCGAGCAGCGAATGCCCGCCCAGCGCGAAAAAGCTGTCGCCTGCGCCCACGCGCTCCACGCCGAGGACTTGCGCCCAGATGCCCGCCAGGACCTCCTCCACCGGCGTGCGCGGGGCCACATAGGCGACCCCGCCGGCGTCATCGAGCTGGTCAGGCGCAGGCAGGGCTTTGCGGTCCAGCTTGCCGTTGGGGCTGAGCGGCAATTCGTCGAGAAAGACGAACGCCGCCGGCACCATATAGTCGGGGAGCCGCTCCTGGGCCAGCGCACGCAGGTCCGCCGCGGAGGGCGCCTCCCCTTCGGCGGGTACGACGTAGGCAACCAGGCGCGGGTCGCCGGCTGCTCCCGTTCCCTCCACAGCCAGCACGGCCACCTGGCGCACACCGGCGTGCCGGCCCAGCACCGCCTCGATCTCCCCCAGTTCGATGCGAAAGCCGCGGATCTTGATCTGCGCATCCAGCCGGCCCAAGAATTCGATGTTGCCGTCGGGCAGGTAGCGCGCCCGGTCGCCGGTGCGGTAGAGGCGGGCGCCCGGCTCGCCGGCAAAGGGGTCGGGAATATAGCGCTCGGCGGTGAGGTCCGGCCGGTTCAGGTAACCGCGCGCCAGCCCACGGCCACCGACATAAAGCTCTCCGGGCACACCTACCGGCGCCGGCTCCAGGCGCGAGTCGAGCACATAGAGCGTCATGTTGGCAAAGGGCCGGCCAATGGGCAGGGGCTGCCCCGCCACTGGCTTTTCCGGCGGGCCCTCATAGTAAGAGCTATCGATGGTGGCTTCGGTCAGCCCGAAAGAGTTGACCAGCCGGGTGTGCGGGCCGCAGAGGCGCCGGAAGCGCTCATACTCGCCGGCATGCCAGACATCGGACCCACAGACGAGGAGGCGCACAAAGCTCAGGTCCTGCCCGGTGGCCTCCAGATAGTCGGCCAGGGCGCGCAGCACCGCCGGCACGAACTCGGCGCAGTCAACCTGCTCGCAGCGCATGAGAGCATAGAGCTTTTCCGGTTCCAGGAGTACCTCGCGCGGGCAGAGCACAAGCTGCGCACCGGAGCAGAGGGCACGGACCCAATCGCCGCTAAAGACGTCGAAGGAAAAGCTGGCCATCTGCAAGTGGCTGCGCGTGTCCGCTCGTAGCCGATAGGCGGCCTCCCAGGCCCAATAGGCATTAGCCAGGCCGCCATGCTCCACCATCACCCCCTTGGGCTCGCCAGTAGAGCCGGAGGTATAGATGACATAGGCCAGGTTCTCGAGGGCGCTCTGCGCCGGCAAGTCCTCGTCGCTTTCCAGAGCGATCGCCGGCCCGTCACGGTCCAGGTAGACGACCCGGGCGCTGTGCTCGGGCAGGGCCTCAGCCAGGGTTGATTCGGACACAACCAGTGGCGGCTGCGCATGGGCCAGCATGTAGGCCAGGCGCCCTGGGGGATAGGCCGGGTCCAGAGGCAGATAGGCCGCGCCGGCCTTGAGCACACCCAGGAGAGCGACCAGCACCTGCGGCGAGCGCGCCAGGTGCACCCCCACTACCGCCTCCGGCCCGGCCCCCTTCCGTCGGAGGTAGCGGGCCAGGCGGTTGGCGCGCCGGTTCAGTTCGCCATAGCTGAGGCGCTCCGCCCCAGCGCCATCCGGTCCGTCGCCGGGCCAGACCACAGCCACAGAGTCGGGCGTGCGCCGGGCCTGTTCCTCAAAGAGTTGCTGTACCGTCCAGTTCGCCGGCACTGCCATGCTCGTATCGTTCCAGCGCTGCAGCAGCACGCGCCGCTCCGCCGGGGCCAGCATGGGCAGGGCGGCTATCTCCTGCCCCGGGTCGGAGGCAATCGCCTCCAGCAGGGCCCGGTAATGCCGCAGCAGGCGCGCAGCGGTGGCCGCGTCAAAGAGGTCTGTGTTGTACTCCAGCGAGGCGACCAGGCCGTCCGGCCCCTCAGACATGGAAAGGGTTATGTCAAAGGTGGCGATGCCGCTATCCAGTTCGAGCTGGGTCAAGGTCAGGCCGGGCACGCCCCAGCCCTGCTGCGGCGCGTTCTGCAGGATGAACATGGCCTGGAAGAGTGAGCTGTGGCTCATATCGCGCTCGGGCTGCAGCGCCTCCACCAACATCTCAAAGGGCACATCCTGATGGGCGTAAGCGCCCAGGGCGACATCGCGTACCCGCGCCAGGAGCTGCCGGAATGTCGGCCGGCCGGAGAGGTCTGTGCGCAGGACGAGGGTATTCACAAAAAAGCCGATCAACCCCTCCAACTCGGAGCGGCCACGATTGGCGATAGGGCTGCCCACGCAGATATCCTCCTGGCCGGTGTAGCGGTAGAGCAACACCTGGAAGGCAGCCAGAAGCACCATGAAGAGGGTGGCGCCCTCCTGCCGGGCCAGGTCGGTCAGAGCCTCGCCCAGGGAGCGCGGCAGGCGAACCGTCTGCGCGGCTCCGCGCCAGGTTTGCACGGGGGGCCGTGGCCGGTCGGTGGGCAGCTCCAGAACGGGCAGATCGCCGCCGAGCCGGTCCCGCCAGTAGGCCATCTGAGCTGCCAGCTCCTCACCCTGCAGCCAATCGCGCTGCCAGAGGGCGAAATCGGCGTACTGGATGGGTAGCTCGGGCAGCGGCGAGGGTTCGCCTGCAGCCAAAGCGGCGTACAGGACGGCAATCTCGCGCATGAGGACGCCCATCGACCAGCCGTCGGAGGCGATATGATGCACGGTGAGCAGCGCGATATGCTCCTCGGCGCCCAGGCGCAGGAGGGTAGCGCGTAGCAGGGGGCCGCGGGCCAGGTCGAAGGGCCGGCGTGCTTCCTCCTCCGCCAGGCGCCGGGCCTCTGCCATACGGACTGTGTGGGGCAGCCCCGTCAGATCGATGACCGAAAGCGGCAGCGCCAGTTCCGGCGCGATGACCTGGACCGGCCGGCCACCCTGCGATGCGAACGAGGTGCGCAGGACCTCGTGACGGCGAACGATCTCGTTCAGGGCGCGCTCCAGCAAGGCAGCATCCAGCATCCCCTCGAGGCGCACAGCCAACGGAATGTTGTAAGCCGGGCTGCCCGGCTGGAACTGGTCCAGGAACCAGAGCCGTTGCTGGCCGAAAGAGAGCGGCACGGGGCCCTGGCGCTCGCGCGGGCGAATAGGCGCCTGGGTGAGGCCTACTCCTTCCTCCTGCATGAGCAACTGCAGCAACTGGCGCTTTTCCGGCGAAAGGCCGGCCATCAGCTTGCCGATATCAGGCATCACTACCACCCACCTTGGCCGACGGCTGCCGTTCCCGCAGCAGCGTCTCGACTTGCTGCGGCGAGAGTTGCTCCACGCGCAGCAGCAGGTCGGCCATCTTACTCGCTTCGTCCTCCTGCGCCCGGCGCAATTCCTCGATGCAACCGGCCAGGCCGGCCACTGTGGGCCGCTCAAACAGAGCACGCAGCGGCACTTCGACCCCAAACGTATCACGCAGCCGGGAGATGAGCTGTGTGGCCAGCAGAGAATGCCCGCCTAGCTCGAAAAAGCTGTCGTGTACGCCCACGCGCGGCACGCCGAGCAGCCCGACACAGATGTCGGCCAGAGACTCTTCCAGCGGCGTGCGTGGGGCGGTGTACTCCCGCTGCGTCGCCAGGTGCGCCCCATCAGGAGCAGGCAGCGCCTGGCGGTCGACCTTACCGCTCGGCGAGAGCGGCAAGGCCTCCAAAAAGACAAACGCGGAGGGCACCATATAGTCAGGGAGCTCCTTCCGGAGATAGGCGCGCAGTTCGGAGGCGCTCGGCGCATCGCCGCACGGCACGGCATAAGCCACCAGCCGCCCGCTGCCTGGCGCATCCTCACGCAGGGTCACGGCCGCCGCGCTGAGCGCCGGGTGTTCCGCGAGGCGCGCCTCGATCTCGCCCAGCTCGATGCGAAAGCCGCGCATCTTGACCTGTTGATCGATGCGCCCCAGGAACTCGATCTGGCCGTCTGTACGGTAACGCACCAGGTCACCGCTGCGGTACAGGCGCGCCCCGGGCATGAACGGATCGGGGACAAAGCGCGTGGCAGTCAGTTCGGGCTGGTTCAGGTAGCCCTCGGCCAGGCCCACCCCACCGATATGCAGTTCGCCGGGCACCCCAGCGGGCACCGGCTGCCCGCGCTCATCCAGGACGTACAGCCGGGTGTTCGGGATCGGGCGACCGATGGGCGGCCCCCCCGCCTCCTCACGGTTACAGAGAGCCATGGACGCACAGACCGTGGTCTCTGTGG
>DAOUGZ010000036.1:0-14245 GCA_034428955.1 Anaerolineae bacterium
CTGCCGAGCCGGCTCCGCCCGGGCCCGAAGGCGGCTCGCGAGCCGCCCCTACTATCGGCGCCCGCCCCGGTTGACCCCGAACCGGCGGGGTGAGAGGAGGCACGATATTGCAGACGTGGAAGACCCTTGCCCGGCGCAAGGTGTTGCAGCACGGCATGTTCCTGACCGTCGAATACCACGACGTGCAATTGCCGGACGGCCGCATCATCAAGGATTGGCCCTGGCTCATCACGCCCGACTATGTGAACGTCGTCCCCGTGACGGAGGCGGGCGAGTTCCTCTGCTTCCGCCAGGTCAAGTACGGTATAGAGGGCACCTCCCTCGCCCCGGTAGGTGGGTACGTTGAGGACGGCGAGGACCCCCTGGCCGCCGCCCAGCGGGAGCTGCGGGAGGAGATGGGCTACGAGGCCCCGTCCTGGACCAGCCTGGGCCACTACCGCGTGGATGCCAACCGCGGCGCCGGCACCGGCTACCTCTACCTGGCCCAGGGCGCGCGCCGTGTCGGCGAGCCCATCGCCGACGACCTGGAGGAGCAGCAACTCTTGCGCCTCAGCCGCGCCGAGGTCGAGGCGGCCCTCAGCGCCGGCGAGTTCAAGGTGCTCGGCTGGGCTACGGCGATCGCCCTGGCGCTGTTGCACTTGCGGGGCGTGGGCAACTGAGGAGGACCGTGTGCGTGGCGATGGGAATGGCGGCCCGGTTCCCCTGCCGGCGGAGAACGGCACGGCTCGGGGCACCTACGTGCTGATCCTGCATCTGGAGACCGTCACCTCCATCGAGGTGGGCCGGCTGGGCTGCTTTGACTTTGCGCCCGGCTACTACGCCTACGTGGGCAGTGCCTGCGGCCCCGGCGGCCTGGCCGGCCGGCTGCGGCATCACTTGGCGCTGACATTGCGCCGGGGGGTCCATGCAGCACCTCGCCCGCACTGGCATATCGACTACTTGCGCGACGCCGCCGAGGTCGTTGAAGTGTGGCTGGGCGCCGGCGCCGCCGGCCGCGAGCACGCCTGGGCTGCGCTCTTGCAGCAACTCGCCGGGGCGACGCTGCCCGTGGCCCGTTTCGGCGCCTCCGACTGCACCTGCCCGGCCCATCTCTTCCACTTCCCGGCGATGCCCTCGCTGGAGGCATTCCGGTGTGGGCTGCGGGGGCGCTTCCCCGCCGACCCGCCTGTGGAGCGTTGGACGCTGAGCCGATAAGGAGCATGAGTGTGAGCATTCGGATCATCGATCTGACCGCCGCCAACCAAAAGGCCGTGCGCCAGGCGGCGACTCTGCTCTACGAGGGGTTCCGCGAGTCCGCACCCGAGGCCTGGCCCACCCTGGAATCGGCCCTGGATGAAGTGCGCGACTCCTTTGGCCCCGGGCGCATCAGCCGCATCGCCGTCGATGAGCACGGCGCCGTCCTGGGCTGGATCGCCGCCCAGCGTCACTATGACGGGCACGTGTGGGAGCTGCACCCCCTGGTCGTCCACGCCGAGCACCGCCGGCAAGGTATCGGGCGGGCGCTCGTGCAGGACCTGGAGGCGCGGGTAGCCGAGCGTGGGGGCCTCACCCTCTGGCTCGGCACCGACGACGAGGACGGCCGTACCTCGCTCTACGGCGTGGACCTCTACCCCAACCCTCTGGAGCATCTGGCGCGCCTCCGCAACCTGCGCGGCCACCCCTTCGAGTTCTACCAGCGCCTTGGTTTCGCTATCGCCGGTGTCGTGCCCGACGCCAACGGCTTCGGCAAACCCGATATTCTCATGGCCAAGCGAGTAGGCGGCGCCCCCAAGGAAGGAAGAACCCCATGAACCGGCTCTACCTGGTGCGCCACGGTGAGAACCGCGCCAACATCACCAAAGAGTTCTCCTGCCGCCACGTCGATTACCCCCTGACCCCCAAAGGCGTGCTCCAGGCCCAGCAGACGGCCAAGCACCTCGCCGGAGAGGCCGCCGACCTCATCCCCGGCAGCCCCACTCCCGACCAATAGCCCAATCTCCACCTTCACAGCTACCTCAAGCTTTCTTCATCATATCTTCATAGCGCTGTGGTATATGGTAAGAAGCTGCGGCCTGCGTTGCGCCGCCGGCCAGACGGAGCCAGCGCAATGCGCATTGCAAAGGAGGAAACGTTGGCAAAGAAAGCAGTCATCATCGGGACCGTGACAGTGCTGGCGGTTGCCGGCCTGGGCTTCTTCGGCCTCCGGCGCTTGCGACAGTCGGCTGCCGCTGCGGGTGACCTGCAGACGATCCAAGCGCGCCGCGGGTCCGTCGTGGCCACCATCAGCACGGCCGGCACGGTGCAGACGGTCGAATCCCTTGATCTGGCTTTCCAGGCTTCAGGTCAGGTCATTGAGGTCAAGGTGAAGGAGGGTGACGCCGTCCGGGCCGGACAGGAGATTGCCTGCCTGGATGCCACCGATGCTCAACTCCAGGTGAGCCAGGCCGAAATCAGCCTGGACAACGCGCGGGCCGCTCTGGAGGAGGCCCAGAAGGGTGCCTCTGCCGAGGAGATAGCGGCGGCTGAGGCGGCCCTGGCCAGCGCGCAGGAGAACCTCAAAGCCCTGCAGGCAGGCCCCTCGGCGAGCGATATCGAAGCGGCCCGGCTGGAGGTGGACAGGGCCAAGAACAGCCTCTGGAGCGCCCAGTGCTCGCGCGATGCCACCTGCGGCAACCCCATGGCGAGCGGTTCCGCCTGCGACCAAGCCAACGCCGCCGTGGCCAATGCCGAGATAGCGGTGCAACTGGCCCAGATGAACTATGAGAAGGCGCAGGAGGGCCCGAGCGAAAAGGACCTGCGCGCGGCCGAGGCTCAGGTGGCCCAGGCCAAGCTGAACCTGGCCAAGCTGACCGACAGCAGCAGCACCAGCGTGCGCACCGCCCAGAACCAGGTGAAGCAGGCCGAGCTGAGCCTGCAACAGGCGCAGCGCAGCCTCGCCCAGTGTTGCCTGAAGGCGCCCGCCGACGGCGTCGTAACCGGCCTGTCGCTGCAGGTGGGCCAGTCGGTAGCCCCCAATACGACGATTGCGACCCTCGCCGGCAATAGCGGCTTGGAGGTTGTCGCCGACATGGTCGAAGCCGATGTGGCACGCGTTGAGGTGGGTCAGGAGGCCGAGATCCTGCTGGACGCCATGCCCGGCCGGCCCCTCAGGGGGCGCGTGGTCGATATCGCCCGCACCGGCACGAGCACTCAGGGTGTGGTGACCTTCCCCATCACCCTCAGCCTCGAGGAAGCAGATCCGGCCGTCAAGCCCGGCATGACCGCCAACGTCACAATCGTCGTCGACCGGCGCGATGACGTCCTGGTGGCCCCAAGCCGTGCCGTCCAGGTGCGAGGGCAACAACACCTGGTCCGAATCCTGCGCGAAGGGGAGGTTGTCGAGCTCCCGGTACAGATTGGGCTGAGCGGCGATAACGGCATCGAGCTCTTGGGCGATACGGTGCGTGATGGCGACCTGTTGGTTGTGAATAGCAGTGGCGCCGCGAGCTCGCCAGCTGGGATGCCCCGCATGCCCGGTGGCGGCGTGTTCATTGCACGATAGGCGGCGAGCGATGATCGTATTGGAGAATATCAGCAAGACCTACCGACTGGACGGCCTGGAGGTGTCTGCGCTGCGTGGGGTGTCTCTGCGGATCGACGCCGGCGAGTGGGTAGCCATCATGGGGCCGTCGGGGTCCGGCAAGTCGACGCTGATGAACATCATCGGCTGCCTCGACACCCCCACCTCGGGCACGTACTTGCTCGACGGCATCGATGTGAGCACACTGGACGATGATCGTCTGGCCGAGATTCGCAACCGCAAACTGGGCTTTGTCTTCCAGTCCTACAATCTGCTGCCACGCGCGACAGCCCTGGAGAATGTCGAGTTGCCGCTGATCTATGCCGGCACACCGGGCCGCCGGCAACGGGCGGTCGAGGCCCTGGAGCGAGTGGGCCTGGCCGACCGCCTGCATCACCGGCCCAACCAGCTCTCCGGTGGGCAACAGCAGCGGGTGGCCATCGCCCGCTCGTTAGTCGGCAACCCGCGCTTCCTCCTGGCCGACGAGCCGACCGGCAACCTGGACTCGCGCTCCGGCGAGGAGATTATGGGCATCCTGCGCCGGCTGCACGAGGAGGGGCTGACGATCGTTCTGGTCACCCACGACCCCGACATCGCCGCGCAGACGGGGCGCATCATCCGCCTGCACGACGGCCTGATCGTGCGGGACGAGAAAATGGGGGCTGTCGCATGAACCTGCATGAAAGCCTCTCCAGTGCACTGCGCAGCTTGCGAGCCAACAAGGTGCGCTCGAGCCTGACCATGCTGGGCGTCATCATCGGCGTGGCCGCCGTGGTGGCCATGCTCTCCATCGGCCAAGGCGCACAGGCATCGATCACCTCGCAGATCCAGAGCATGGGCACGAACCTGCTCTTCATCAGTCCGGGGGCCGTCAACCAGAGCGGCGCGCGGCAGGCCGCGGGCTCGGCGCAGACGCTAACCTATGAGGATGCGCTGGCCATCGCCGACCCCGCGAACTGCCCGGGCGTCCGCCTGGTGGCTCCGGAGACGACGTACATGGGGCAGGTCGTCTATCGCAACCAGAACACCCACACACGCATCAGCGGTGTCACCGCCGACTATGCCACCGTGCGCAACTATGAGGTCGCCGAGGGCGAGTTCATCAGCCCCGGCCACGTCAGCTCGCGCTCGACGGTAGCCGTCCTGGGGGCGAATACGGCGCAGACCCTCTTCCAGGGCGCCAGCCCTATCGGGCAGACCATTCGCGTCGATAATGTGACCTTTCGAGTGATCGGCGTGCTGGCCAGCAAGGGCGGCAGCGCCATGGGCAGCCAGGATGACGGGGTGATGGTGCCCTTGACCACCGCCCAGACCCGCTTCAGCCGCAGCTTTTTCCGCGGCGGCTCTGGAGTCTCACAGATCAGCGTGCAGGTGGCCGACGAGCGGCTGATGGATCAGACCGCCCAGGAGATCGCCGACCTGCTGCGCCGGCGGCACCGTGTACTCTACGAGGACGACTTTGTGATCACCAGCCAGGAGGACTTGTTCTCCATGGCCAGCCAGATCACCGGCGTGCTGAGCCTCTTCCTGGGCGGCATCGGCGCCATCTCACTCCTGGTGGGGGGCATCGGGATCATGAACATCATGCTCGTATCGGTCAGCGAGCGCACGCGGGAGATCGGCATCCGCAAGGCGGTCGGGGCCAAACGGCGCGACATCCTGAGCCAGTTCCTGGTCGAAGCGACCCTGCTCAGCGTCGTCGGTGGGTTTCTGGGCATCCTGCTCGGCTGGGGCATCTCGCGGCTGATCCAGAGCGTGGGATCGGCCAGCGGCGTCGAGATCACTACCGTGGTCAGCGCAGGATCGGTCATCCTGGCCACGGGGTTTTCCGTTGCCGTTGGGCTCTTCTTCGGCATCTACCCGGCCATGCGTGCCGCCGCTCTCAGGCCGATTGACGCGCTGCGCTACGAGTAGTCCCAGTGTAGGGATCGTGTATCTTGCGGGCTTTGCGCCGTTCCCTGCGGGCGGCATAACGCTTGGACCCCATCTTTGAATGCAGGGTATTAGTAATGTTGGTGCTGTAAGGAGTACAGAGCAATGAGCAACCACAAGTATTGGGCCGTTACCGCCGGCCTGGGTTGCACGACGTTGGTCCTGTTGGTGGCGGTTATTCTCATCCCTCTGGTCATCGTCCCCTTGCAGATACGGAGTGCGCTCGAGGCCGCCCAGATCGGCCAGGCCGCCCCTACGTCTATGCCCAACGCCGCCTCCACGCCTGTGCCCAACGCCGGCGCCCTATCGCCGCAGTTGGCTTCGCTGAGCGCCCTGTACCGCGACCTCAACCCGGGCATCGTCAGCATCCAGGTCTACTCGCGTAACGGTATGTCTGCCGGCCAGGGCTCCGGCTTTGTCGTCGACGACGAGGGGCATATCGTCACCAACAATCACGTGGTGGCCAACGCCTCGCAGGTGAGGGTGGTCTTTGCCGGTGGGCAGCAGGCCGAGGCCACGGTCACCGGCAGAGACCCGGATAGTGACCTGGCCGTCATCAAGGTCGAGAGTCTGCCGGAGGGCGTCCGCCCCCTGCCCCTGGGCGACTCCAGCCAGGTGTCCGTCGGTGAAGCGGTGATCGCTATCGGCAACCCCTTTGGCCTGGGCAACAGCATGACGGCGGGCATCGTCAGTGCCGTGGGCCGCACCATCGAATCCGGGGCCACGCCCTTCTCCATCCCCCAAGCCATCCAGACCGATGCGGCCATCAACCCCGGCAACTCGGGCGGGCCGTTGCTCAATCTACGGGGTGAGGTCATCGGCGTGAACGCCCAGATCGCTTCGGGTGGAGCGCAAGCCAACGCCGGCGTCGGCTTTGCCATCCCCTCCAACATTGTGCGCCAGGTCGTGCCGGCGCTTATCGAGGATGGGGTCTACCGTTGGCCCTGGCTGGGCGTGTCCGGCGGCTCGCTGAACCTGACCCTCGCCAAGGCCAACGGCCTGGATGTGCAGCAGGGCGCCTACATCGACGAGGTCTATCCCAACGGCCCTGCCGCTCGTGCCGGCCTGCGCGCCAGCTCTGGCGTCGCCCTCGTCGATGGCCTGCGCGTCCCTGCGGGCGGGGATGTGATTGTTGCCGTCGACGGCCGGCCGGTTGATAGCTTTGACGCCCTCTTGGTGGCGGTCGCGGCCAAACAGCCCGGCGATCAGGTCGTGCTGACCATCCTGCGTGACGGCCGGCGCCAGGAGGTGACTGTGGCCCTGGCGCCTCGCCCCGATTAGGTTAGATGCCCGCGTCAAGCCTTGGCAGTGCCCGTAGCGGCCGGCTGCGTTGCGTTTGTACCCGGTGTGGTGGCCTGAGGATCCGGTACCGGCCGCCCGGCTCTTTGTGGGTCACCACACAACCAGGCTCAACGACGAGCCGGTTCATAACGTGCTGTTAGCGGGTAGGTGGGTGCACCCACCTACCCGCTATGGCCCCTTCCGCGCCGCGCATCGGGCCGGATTGGTGTATAATAGGCGCAACCAACCATCATGGAGAGGCGCGGATGGCTGACGCCAAGATACTTGTGGTCGATGATGAGAAAAAGGTCGTGGATTTGGTGACTCTCTACCTCAAGCGGGAGGGCTACCAGGTGCTGGCAGCTTATGACGGGCTGCAAGCTATGGAGCTGATCCACCAGGAGCAGCCGGACCTCATCATCCTCGACCTGATGCTGCCGGGGATGGACGGACTCACCCTCTGCCGCACGCTGCGCGCCGAAGGCAACAAGGTGCCCATCATCATGCTGACCGCGCGCACCCTGGAAGACGACAAACTCGTCGGCCTGGATCTGGGGGCGGACGACTATGTCTGCAAGCCCTTCAGTCCGCGCGAGTTGATGGCTCGCCTGCGCGCCGTGCGGCGGCGAACGGGCGAGGCGGAGGAGGCCAAGGAGGTGCGCCGCGGCGCGTTGGTGGTGGACCTGGTCCGCCACGAGGTGCGCGTGCGCGGCGAGCCGGCCTGCCTGACGCCAACCGAGTTCCGGCTCCTGAAGGCGCTGGCGCGGCAGCCCGGGCGGGCTTTTTCGCGACAGGAGCTGCTGGACGCGGCTTTTGGCTTTGACTATGACGGCCTGGAGCGCACGGTGGATGTGCACATCATGAACCTGCGCCGCAAGATCGAGCCGGACCCCGCCCGGCCCACCTATATCCGGACGGTCCAGGGCGTGGGCTACAAGTTTGCCGAGCAGCCCGATGTTCACTAGCCTGCGCCTGCGCCTCTTCCTGGCCTTTATCGCCCTGGTCACGGTCGCCCTGGGCGCGGTCGCCTTCTTCGCCGGCCAGGCGACCACGCACGAGTTCCAGCGCTATGTAGAACGCGGCGGTCTCGCGCGCCGCGGCCGCTTCGAGGCCGTGCTGGCGGTGTACTACAGCCAGGTTGGGAGCTGGCACAACGTGCAGCCCATAGTCGACCAGATGGGCCAGATTAGCGGCGAGCGTATTGTCCTGGCCGACGGGTGGGGGCGGGTCATTGCCGACTCCGGCCGTACGCTGGAGGGCCAGTTGGTGGGGCGCGACTGGGTGACGCCTGTGGCTCTGGTCAAAGGTGGGCGCACCGTTGGGCTCCTTTACGTTAGCCCCCCAGAGGGGCCTGCTCCCGGCGCCGGAGAGAACACATTCCTCCGCTCGGTCCGCCGCTCCCTCTGGCTGGCGGTGCTGATAGCCGGCCTGGCTGCCGTGTTCCTGACCAACCTGCTCTCCCGGCGCATCCTCAAGCCCGTCGAATCGCTGACGGCGGCCGTCCGTCGCATGGAAAAGGGCGACCTTACCCAGCGGGTCGAGGTCGAATCGCAAGACGAGATCGGCGAACTGGCCGGTGCCTTCAACGCCATGGCCGGCGGCCTGGCCCGTGCCGAGGATCTGCGCCGTAACATGGTCAGCGATGTGGCCCACGAACTGCGCACACCGCTGACCAACATCCGCGGCAACCTGGAAGCCCTGCGCGATGGGGTGCTTGACCCCACCCCGGAGGTGGTCGACTCGCTGTACGAAGAGGCCATGCTTCTGGGCCGCCTGGTGGATGACCTGCAAGAGCTGGCTCTGGTGGAGTCGGGGCAGCTCAGGCTGGAGATGCAGCTCGTGACGATGGCCGAGGTCGTGCAGTCGGCGGTGAACGGCTTTCTGCCCGAAGCCAACGCCAGGGGCATCGCCCTGCACAGCGAATTGCCGGCGGGCCTGCCGGCAGTAGAGGTGGACCCCCAACGCATGGGGCAGGTGCTGCGCAATCTGCTCAGGAATGCCGTGGCTTACACTCCGGCGGGCGGCGAGGTTACGGTAAGCGCCGAGGCCGGCGCCTCCGAGCTTGTCGTCCACGTACGCGACACGGGGGTAGGCATCGCCCCCGAGCATCTGGAGCGCATCTTTGAGCGGTTCTACCGCGCTGACGACTCCCGCTCGCGGGCCACCGGAGGCGCGGGCCTCGGCCTCACCATCGTCCGGCAGTTGATCGAGGCCCACGGCGGCCGCGTGTGGGCCGAGAGTGTGCCCGGCTGCGGATCCACCTTTAGTCTTGCCCTGCCCCTCGCCTGAGCAAGCCCCCCTGTACACCCAACGATTCGCCTTGACCGGCATGGGCAGGCGTGGCAGTATGTGCGCATGCGCCGGCAGGTGTGCTCTGCCGGCAGCGGGACGGAGGAGCGCATGGACGCGTTGGTCGACCAGTTCATCCAAGAGATGGGCATGACCAGAGAACAGGCCGAGCAGGCGGCCCGGATCGCCATCAACTTTTTGCAGCAGTGGATGCCGCCTGGGACCTCCGGCCATATCGACACCGCCCTACACGCTGCCACTGCCGAGACCGTTCTCGAGCACGGGCGACTAAAGCTCGAGGGCGAAAGGCGTTCGTAGCGACGCATGGGCAACCCCACCCTATCCCCGGCTTTTGCCGGTAGCAGTGGAGAGTTGAGATGGAAGCGTTAGTCAACGCGATTATGGAGCGGACCGGCCTCACGCGCGATGAGGCAACGGACGCAGCCAAGGTCGCCGTGAACTATATCAAGGATCGCGTGCCGAGCCCTGTCGCCAGCCAGATCGACGGGGTTCTGACCGGCGAATCGGTCGGCGAAAAGGTCAGCGAGATCATGGGCAAGATCGAGGGCACCTTCCGTCGCTGATGCAGCCCTGCAAGTGCAAGGCACGAAAGCAACTCGCAGTGGCCGACCACGCTGATTCCGGTGGCCGGCGCCGGCTATCGGAATCGCCGGGGCCACTCATAGGAGGATGACGATGGACGATCTGATCCGCACAATCGTCACAAGGACCGGCCTGAGCGCCGAACAGGCGAGGCAGGTAGCCACGGTCACGGTGAGTTTCCTCAAGGACCGGCTCCCCGTGGAGCGAGCCGCAGAGATCGACGAGGCCCTGGCCAAAGCAAGCGTATCCGAAATGCGCTCCGGCATGTCCTAACCGGCAGCTTTCGCACCCGGCGCCGAGGAGTCCTCCGCGAGCGGCAGGAACGGCCGAGCCGCGCAGGCCGCCAACCGAGCGAGCTGAGGACCGCACCCTCGGCGCCGAGCTGGAGCACGTCCCGGGCTCGCTCAACGTGGCCGCCATGGCCGCGCGGCCGCACTATGCTCGCCCGGGACTCCCTCCGTAGCATCGAGGAGTCCTCCGCGAGCGGCAGGAACGGCCGAGCCGCGCAGGCCGCCAACCGAGCGAGCTGAGGACCGTAGCCTCAACGCCGAGTTGGAGCACGTCCCGGGCTCGCTCAGCGTGGCCGCCATGGCCGCGCGGCCGCACTATGCTCGCCCGGGACTCCCTCACTCGGTGCCGCTTCCCTTCGCGTCCTTTCGGCCCCAAACCGCCTACACACGACCCAGCGTGAGTGGTTTGCCCGTTGTCCATTCCGTGGCTATAATCACGCCGTGAACCCCAATAGCGTAAACTCGACCCGGTGCTCGGGCACTCGCCGTGTGGCGCTGAACGCCACGCTGCTATCCCCCGAGGCCGGGTATCGGAATGCCGGCGTCAGCCAATACATCAGTGCCTTGCTGCGCACACTGCCCGAGGCCTGTCCGGATCTCCGGTTGACGGCCTATGTCGGCTCTGGCGTGGCCGACGAGTTTCCGGGCTGGGAGGTGCGTCGCTCTCGCCTGCCCGGCGAGCGGCCTATGGCGCGCATCCTCTGGGAACAGGCCCTGCAGCCCGGCGCGCTACGCCGAGCGGGCGTCAACCTGGTGCATGCACCGGTCAATGTGGGACCGATGGTGCGTTCTTGCCCGCTCGTGGTCACAGTGCACGATCTGAGCTTTCTGCTCTATCCCGAAACCTTTCGGCCTATGCAGCGTCTGTACCAAAGAGTGATGGCGCGCTGGACGGCCCGGCATGCAGAGCGGGTCATCACCGTCTCCGAGAGCACAAGGGCCGATGTCATGCGCCTTTTCGGCGTTCCTGCGGAGCGCGTTGTGGCTGTGCCCAACGGTGTATCCGGCAGCTACCGGCCCCTCCCGCCCGGCGAGGTCGAGGCCTTTCGCCGGCGCGAGGGTTTGCCCGAGCAGTTCTTGCTCTGCGTGAGCACTATGGAGCCGCGCAAGAACATCCCGCGTCTGCTGGAGGCCTTTGCCCGCCTGCCCGGTGCCCCACTGTTGGTCATTGCTGGCGGCAAGGGCTGGTACTTTGACGCCATCTTTGCCACCATCGAGCGGCTGGGCCTGCAGAATCGCGTGCGCCTGACGGGCTATATCGCCCAGCACGACCTGCCGCTCTGGTACAACGCGGCTACGTGGTTTGTCTACCCTTCGCTATATGAGGGGTTCGGGCTGCCCGCGCTGGAGGCCCTGGCCTGCGGCACACCCTCGATCGTCTCCAACAGTTCGTCGTTGCCGGAGGTCGTCGGCGATGCGGCCATCCTGGTCGATCCGCATGATGTGAGCGCCCTGGCCGAAGCCTTGGCCCGCGCCTTGCAGGATCCAGGTTTGGCTGCCGGCCTGCGCCAAGCCGGGCCGCAACGGGCTGCCGAGTTTAGTTGGGCGAGGACGGCTGCCGCTACGGCGGCGGTCTACCGAAATGTTATGTCAGGGGGTGAGAGTCGTGGCTAAGAGGCGTACGCTCCCCTGGCCCCTGTGGAAAGCCGGCCTGGACGCCATCCTGATCAATGTGGCCTTCCTGGTCGCCTATTGGGTGCGCTACGAACTGCAATGGTTCTGGCAGGTCGAGCCGGCCTACCTGATGCCGTATACGGTGTACATCCCGACCTTCCTTGTGCTCACAGCGATCATCCTGATCTCTTACTGGCTGGATGGCGCCTATGTGACGCGCAGGGGGCGTTCGTGGCTCGACGAGATGTACATCATCTTTCGCGGTACCCTGATCGGCATCGCCACGGTCATCTTTTTCATCTTTCTCACCTACCGCAGCTACTATTCGCGCCTCATCTTTCTCTACGTCGGCGTCTCTATCCTGTGCATCCTTGGCCTCAGCCGGATGGTAGAGCGGGCGGTGCAGAGCCGGCTCCGGCGGCGAGGCATCGGCGTGACCCGCGTGCTGATCGCCGGCGCGGGGGAGGCCGGGCGCACGGTGATGCGCAACCTGGTGGCTCACCCGGAGTATGGCTATCACATCGTCGGCTTTGTGGACGACATGCCGGATCGCGGCAACACAGACATCGGGCGCTTTCGCGCCCTGGGCGGCACCGAGCGCATCCCCCAGTTGGTCACAGAGCATGCGGTAGACGAGGTCATCGTGGCCCTGCCCTGGATGGCCCACCGCAAGATTCTGACGATCATGGGCCAGTGCGAGCGGCAGCATGTGCGGGCCAAGATTGTGCCCGACCTGTTCCAGCTCAGCCTCACCCAGGTCGACATGAACGACATCAACGGCGTACCCCTGATCGGGGTCAAAGAGCCTTCCATCCGTGGCCATAACCGGGTGGCCAAGCGCCTCCTGGACGTGGCCATTAGCTCGGCGTTTCTGGTCCTCTTCTCGCCGCTGCTGGGCCTGATCGCGCTGCTGATCAAGCTGGATTCGTCCGGGCCGGTGATCTTTAACCAGATGCGCGTCGGGCGTGGCGGGCGGCCGTTCACCTGCCACAAGTTCCGTACGATGTACGTGGGCGCCGAGCTGGCTGTGGAGCAACTGGCCGAGCACAACGAGGCCAGCGGCCCGCTGTTCAAAATGCGCGACGATCCGCGCCGCACGCGGGTGGGCAGGTGGCTGCGCAAGCTCAGCTTTGACGAGCTGCCCAACTTTTGGAACGTCATCAAGGGCGATATGAGCGTGGTGGGTCCCCGCCCGGCATTGCCCAAAGAGGTCGAGCAATACCAGCCCTGGCACCGGCGGCGCCTCGAGGCGGCCCCAGGGATCACGGGGCTGTGGCAGATCAACGGCCGCAGCGAGATGAACTTTGACGAAGGGGTATTGCTGGACATTTACTATGTCGATCACTGGAGCCCGTTCCTCGACCTGAAGATCATCCTCAAGACAATTCCGGCCATCCTCACCGGTCGAGGAGCGTACTGAGCACGCCTCGAAGGAGCGACGAGGAACCATGGTGTGGCAACTCGATTCCTCAACCGACCAGGAAATGATCCAGTTCCTGCGTCGCCTGGTGCAGACGCCCAGCCTGTCGACGCACGAGGGAGCTGTAGCCCAAATCATCGTGGAAGAGATGGAGAGGCTGGGCCTGCCCAATGTGCGGGTCGATGCGATGGGCAACGTCATCGCCTGCCTGGGCCCAGGCAACGGTCCCACCCTCCTCTACGACGCGCACATGGACACGGTAGCCGTCGGCGACCCGGCGGCCTGGAGTCGTGATCCTTACGAGGCGGTGATCGAGGACCAGGTTCTCTACGGGCGCGGCGCCGTCGATATGAAGGGGGCCATCGCGGCCATGGTCTATGGTGCCAAGCACCTGCTGGATGCCGGGCTGCCCCGTCGCGGCACGCTGGTGCTGGCGATGGTCGTGCAGGAGGAGCCCTGCGAGGGGCTGGCCATCCGCGAGGTGATCGAGGAGCAGGGCATTCAGCCCGACTATTGCTTGCTGGGCGAGGCGACCAACCTGGCCCTGGCCCGCGGGCACCGCGGCCGGCTAGAGGCCTGCATCAACCTGCGCGGCAAGCCGGTCCATGCCTCCATGCCCCAGGAAGGCCAGAACGCCATCTATGACGCGGCGCGGGTGATCGTGGGGATCGAGTTGCTGGCGCAGCAATTGAACCACGACTCGTTCCTGGGGCGTGGCTCTATCGCCGTGACCGAGATCGAAAGCCAGGCCGAGAGCCGCAACGCCGTTCCGCACCGTTGCACCCTGTACGTCGATCGCCGCCTGACCAGCGACGAGACCGAGGTCAAGGCCCTGACCGACCTGCGCCGGGTCATCGCCCGCGAGGGCGTTGCCGCAGAAATCAGCGTGACCGAGTACCAGGCCACCAGCTACACCGGCTACACCTGCCGTGCACGGCAGTACTTCCCGGCCTGGGTCACCCCGGAAAACGATCCCTTCCTGGCCCGCGCCGCCCAGGCCCTCGAGGGCGTGCTGGGCGTTCGCCCGCGCGGGGTCTCCTGGCACTTTTCCACCGACGGCGTATACACCGCCGGCACCGCAGGCATCCCCACCCTCGGCTTTGGCCCGGGCGAAGAGCGCTTTGCCCACGCCATAGACGAGCAAATCCGCCTGCCCGACGTCGTCACCGCCGCCCGCGGCTATGCCGCCATCGCCGCCGAGATTCTAGGTTAGGAATTGTTAGGGGGTATGGGAGACGGCCCGCCCGCGGGCGGGCCGTCTCCCATACCCCCTAACAA
>DAOUGZ010000037.1:0-6053 GCA_034428955.1 Anaerolineae bacterium
CACGGTGGGGAGGCCGTCCAGAATGTCTTGGATGAAAACCCGCGCTTGGAGGTCATGCGTTTCCCGGTTGCAGCACCTGATCTGAACCCGCAAGAGCACGTCTGGAAGACTGCCCGACGGGCAGCCAGTCACAATCACACCTTGCGCCGGCTGCCCGACCTGGCCAACAGGTTCAGAACGCATCTCGCTGACCATACCTTCAAGAGTTCTCTACTGGATCGGTATGGCTTCAACGCCATCTGTCCGATGTTTAGATGACATCTCTATAAGCAGTCGGTCGCAGGTTCGAGTCCTGCCAGGGGCGCCTAGTACGGCCGGCTTTCCCTCCCTTTGCCGGGGAACCGTTTCCGTGCTCTCCGATTCCCCTTGGGTATCGCCTGCGAGGAACTCGAGTACGTCGATACCGCGTACCGGGTGCTCATGTCCGTAGTATGACCATCCTCCAATGGGGCAACGATGATCAGAAGGCCCGATACCTCACCCCTTAGACCATGGGCGAGAAGATAGCTACATATGGTCTCACCGAGCCCTCCGCCGGTTCGGATGTTGTCGGCATCCAGTCTACAGCCAAGAAAGAAGGGACGTACTGGCAGGAGGAGTAAGCCTGTTCAGGCCGGTATTGCCCCGGCGGGGATGAGTAGGAGTCTTGCGTATGCATGCGATCGTCTGCCTCAAGCAGGTGCCGGACAGCACAGAGGTCAGGATCAACCCCGAGACCAACACCCTGGTGCGCGAAGGTGTCGACAGCATCATCAATCCCTTCGACACTTATGCCCTCGAGGAGGCGCTCAGGCTCAAAGAGCGCCTTGGCGGTAAGGTAACCGTGGCCAGCATGGGCCCGCCACAGGCTCGCCAGGCCCTCAAAGAGGCTGTCGCGATGGGGGCCGATCAGGCTATCCTGCTGTGTGACCGGGCGTTTGCAGGGTCGGACACATGGGCCACGGCCTACACCCTCGCTCAAGCCATCCGCTGTCTGGGGCCGTACGATCTCATCCTTTGCGGCAAGCAAGCGATCGACGGCGATACAGGGCAGGTGGGGCCGGGGATTGCCCGCCAGCTCGGCATCCCGCAACTGACTTGTGTCTGTCGCCTCGTGGAATGCGACCCCGCTGCCGGCCAGATCCAGGCAGAGCGGCTGCTCGAGGAAGGCCGCGAGGTCGTGTCCAGCCGCCTGCCTGCGCTGCTCACTGTGGTCAAGGATATCAACCAGCCCCGCTATGCCACGCTTTTGGGCATTCGTCGGGCTGCGCGCACCGAGATACCCATTTGGGGTAAGGAGGACCTTGAGGAAGCCGACCCGGCATTCCTCGGCCTCCAGGGATCTCCCACGCAGGTTGTGCGCATCTTTCATCCCCCCACACGCGCGGGCAGGGTCACGCTGATCGAAGGCAACTCGGCCCCAGAGATTGCTTCCAGCCTGGTCGGCCGCCTGCTGCAAGACAAGATCATCTGATAGGCTACTGCCGGAGGCGCCAATGGCCCAACTCGTCATCGATTTGGGGCTCTGCACAGCCTGCGGGGCTTGCGTTGAGGCCTGCCCATTTGCTGCGCTTGGGCTGCAAGGGGATGCCGCGGCTGTGAACGAGCAATGCACCCTCTGTGGCGCCTGCATCGATGTGTGCCCGGTAGATGCCATACGGATTGCCGGCGCTGCACCGGCAGCACCTGCCCCAAGCGACGCCCATGCTCATTCCGGGGTATGGGTATGGATAGAGCAGTTCCAGGGCCACGCACGCACCATCTCGTGGGAGATGCTCGGCCAGGGCAGGCGCCTCGCCGATGAACTCGGCGTGCCGGCTACCGCATGTGTCCTCGGGCACCGGGTAGAGCACATCGCGTCTGAAGCCATTGCCTTCGGAGCAGACCAGGTTTTCGTCGTGGATGATCCTACCCTGGCCGTCTATCGCACTGACCCCTATGCAGCGGTTCTTGTCAGGCTCGCCCGTGAGCACAAGCCGGAGATCCTGCTCCTGGGCGCCAGCGCCAGGGGGCGGGACCTGGCCGGCGCTGTGGCTACCGAACTGCACACCGGGCTAACAGCAGACTGCACAGGGCTGGAGATCGACCCGGAGACCCGCTTGCTCCACCAGACCCGTCCGGCCTTTGGCGGCAACATCATGGCCACAATCATCTGCCCTGCCCGCCGGCCTCAGATGGCTACTGTGCGCCATCGAGTGTTTGAGGCTCCATCGGCCGATCCCACGCGAACCGGGCGCGTCATCCGCGTTCCCGCTGCTATGCCTGAGGAGAAGATCACCACCAAGGTGCTCGATTTCTTTCTCGAAGCCGCGCAAGTGAATCTGACTGACGCACGCATCATCGTCACTGGCGGGCGAGGGGTGGGCGGCTTGCAGGGTTTCCGGCCCTTGCAGGAACTGGCCGATGTGCTTGGCGGCGCGCTTGGCTCTTCGCGTGCCGCCGTCGATGCGGGCTGGATACCGTATGCTCATCAGGTGGGGCAGACTGGGCGTACGGTCAAGCCGGACCTCTACATCGCTTGCGGAGTCTCGGGCGCCATACAGCACCTCGCCGGAATGCAAACGTCCAAGGTGATCGTGGCCATCAACAAAGACCCCGAAGCGCCCATCTTTGGCGTTGCCACGTACGGCATCGTGGGGGATCTGTTCGAGATCGTGCCCGCGCTGACGGCCGAACTGCGCACCCGCCTCGGCCGCTAGCCATGCTCTGCAAGCCTCTGCCAGGCAAGATTCGCCACAACTGGAGGATGTGTAGTTGATGACGATATGGGGGTGGATGGTGCTCGGCCTGTTGGTCGGGCCTCTACTGAACCATTTGGCCGACCGCCTGCCGCCGCATAGGTCCGTGTTCTGCCTACCGGCCTGCTCTGTGTGTGGGCAAGCTTATTCCCGTGCTCAATGGTTGGCCACGCTCGCCAAGGTCCTCGGGCGCGACAAATGCCTGGCATGCGGTACGGGCCTAGCGCCGCGCCGCTGGCTGTTCGAAGTGGGCCTCATTGGGCTCTATGGCCTCTTGGCGTGGCGCTATCGCCCGGGCTGGCAACTCATCATAGCCACCTTCCACGCCTCGGCCCTTGCGCTCATCACCGTCACCGATCTGGAGGAACGCAAAGTGCCTGATGCAGTGGTCTTCCCGGCCATGGCGATCACTATCATAGCCGGCGCACTGCAGAACGTGCAGTCGCTTTCACGGATGCTACTGGGAGGGGGCGTGGGCCTGGGGATATTCCTGGTTCTCACCTTGTTCCACATGGGGCTGGGCGATGTCGTACTCGCGGCCTACATCGGGCTCATTGCCGGCTATCCGCGCGTACTGGCTTGCCTATTCCTAGGCGTAGTCGCCGGGGGCTTTGCTGCGGCCGTTCTACTGCTCAGCGGCAAGCTGACCCGTCGCAGTTACATGCCCTATGCACCTTACCTGGCCTTAGGGGGGATGCTGGCGGTGTTTGCCTGGTGATTATTGCAGGTTGATGACCCGCACACCGCTATCGTATGTGCCACCCGCTTCCTGCGCAGCCACCATTCGCTGGAACTGGCCCTCGATATACTTGGGGTTGCCTTTATCCACCACTTTTTGCACCAGAATGGCCGCGAATCCACAGATGTGATAGTCGACGCTTCCGCTGCCCATCACACCTGGCCGCGTAGCATCACAAACCGGGATAATGACCACCTTGCCGATGTGCACCACCATCTGTTTCAGAGCACTTGTGTCCGTACCTGGGGTTCCGTTCACCCAGATGCCCACGTCTACCTGGCCATCGTAACCATACTGAGCCCATTCCTTGAGTTCGTCGGCGCCCACCGAGCCACCGTTAAAGTTGAGCCACCCACGATGCCCGTTACCAAAGCGCCCCAGGTCAAAGTCTGTCGCCGCTTTCTGGTCATCCCAGATCTGGATGGTGTCGCCGATGCCGGCTCCATCCACCGCATCCTTGTGCACGACAACCGGCATCAGGTGTCCCTTCCACGAACCCGGGAAGCCATATCCCGCAGTCGCGCTTGCCCCAACAGTGATTCGGTCCACGCCGATCAGCGGCGCAAAGTACAGGCGGCAGGCCTTGCTCACCGTAACCGTCACCGTATCCGTCAGAACCTGCAACTCATAAGCGTCTGCGCCGTTGCGAACGCGCGTATACTCCCGGACGTCGGAATCGACAGAGGGGAGGGGAAGTGCCAGGGCCAAGCATCGCGCCCCGGCCAGCGCCCCAGCGTCGGCCGCGCCCTGCATCAAGCGGCGCTGCGCGTAGACGTTTCCCAGATCGATCACCAAGGCCAGAAAGCCGGCCAGCACAACAATTGAGAGCGCCACCAGCACCAGCGTCTGCCCACGCTCCCGCGCTGCCCGCAGCAATCGCCACCTACGCTCGGGCGATCCCGCTGCCAACCCATCCACATCCCATGTTTCTTTCATCGCTCTCGCCTCATCCGCGAGCGACTGCGCAACAACAGCCCCAACCCGGAGCCGTCATCCACACTGCGTGCTATCAATAGCGTCACGGGCTGGAACCGGTACGTCACATCGACCTGCACGTGGCGCTCATCGGGCCTGCTCACCTCCACGGTCAGCATACTCTCATCCAGCCCTGTCACCAGCGCCCGCGCACGGGCCTCCACCTCACCCTCATCCTGTTCCAGAGGATGCGTAGCCGCATAGCGAGCGCCCTCCCGCGCGGCATTGGCAATGGTGTTGTGTGCAAAAACGGCCCGCGACAGGTCGACGATGCCCAACACGATGAGCATAAAGATCACCAACACAAGAGCAAACTCGGCCAGGCTCTGTCCGCTCTCATCCCGCGCAGGGTGCGGCAATCCCGTCAAGGCAAGCATCTAGCTTATCCCCTCAATGATCACCATCTGGGTCGATGCGCGGATAGTAATCGGGCGCCCGCCAAACAGGAACCCAGTGACCATAGGTAGCGAGTAACTGGCTGTGACGATGATGGGGTGGCCGGTCTTGGCCGCCTCTGGGGTCGAAAGCGACACGGCGATACGGCTCTCCAAGAGACCTTCCGCCAGAATGTCGGTCTTGGTGACATCCTCGATATCGCTGACGGCGTCTGGATGCAAGCAGGCGTACCGCGCACCCTCCCGGGTTCCGCTGGCCAAGGCAATCCATACCCGGTATGCACGCCCTAGGTCAAGGCATCCCAGAAGGAGCAGCATCAAGAGCGGCAGCAACAGGGCCAACTCGGCCACTGACTGCCCCTTCTCCCTGCGTCTGACCATAAGAGCTCTTCTCCACACGGCACATGGGGCAGGGATAATCCTCTGCCCCATGTACACGTACCCAACAAGCTGTCCCGTTCCCGCGCCGGCCACGCGGCATACTATGCACGAACCGGCACGGGCGAGGCCTTCTCTCAGAGGCCTCTCCCTGCGCAGTCAGACCGCACCTGGCGACCTCTAGGTGGTAGTGAGCGCGTTCCCCAGCTCATCCTTGATGTTTTCGAACACGGCGTATATCTCATCGCCAAGCAGACCCAGCGCGACCACAGCAGCAATCGCGATCAGGGCGATGAGCAGCGCATACTCGGCCAAGTCCTGGCCTTCCTCATGCTTCCGCGCCCGCACCCAGGTCATGAGATACTGCAACATTGATGTCTCCTCCTCTTGATGGTTGGCAACGCCGCGCGTGCCATTCCGAGAACGATTACTCCCCGCGGCTTACCCGCTATCTCGCATCGACGCTCGCTCTGTTGAGCAGAGCTCCGAAAACGATTCCCCTTCGCTCGCGCCGGATCGAGGCTCCATTGCGCAAGCTACACCCGCATCTGTTAAGGTAACCATATCGTTACCTGCTCGGATTATAGCATGCCCCCGAGTCCCGAGCGTGAATCATGCATAAGCTTTGGGTAAAGGCACCGTAATTCTTTCGGCGCCGGGCAAGCCGCAGGGCGCTTTCGATATACTAAGTGGGTCGTAAGAAGTTCTTTTCACTTTTCTGCCACAGCGGCTTGGGCCGCGCGGGTCACTTCGCTGTTGGCCAGACGTAGGGCATCGCCACGGGTGAACTCGGCAAAGTATCGCCGGATCGCTTCGTCGAGTTCAGCCAACGACTTGAAGGAGTGGTTG
>DAOUGZ010000038.1:0-71408 GCA_034428955.1 Anaerolineae bacterium
GCTTGCTGGGCCGGCCTATGCCCAATGGCCGCCGATCATCGTCCGCCAGACGCTGAAATCCTGCTCCATGATTGCCAGGTCCGCATCCTTGCCCGGCTCGAGCGAGCCTTTGCGCTCGGCCATGCCGATGATGCGCGCTGGGGTGAGGGAGGCCATGCGCACGGCCTCCGGCAGGGGGATGCCGACGACGTCAACCAGCACCGGCAGCATCTGGTTGAGCAGGGTGACGCTGCCGGCAAAGGCTGTGCGGTCGAGCAGCATGCCCACGCCGTCGCAGACCTCGCACTCGTTGCCGGCTAGGAGAAAGCGGGAGCCCTCGGGCAAGCCTGCCCCGGCGATGGCGTCGGAGACGATGCACAGACGGTCCGGCCCCTTGCAGCGATAGGCGAGTTTCATCAGAGTGGGTGGCAGGTGCTTGTTATCGGCAATCATCTCGGCTGTGAGGCCGTCAAAGGTCAGCGTCGCCTCCAGCAGGCCTGGGCGACGCCACGGCCCCTCGCGCACGGTGCTGGATTGCCCGCTCCAGATGTGGATGGCGTGGCGCAGGCCCGCGTCCATCGCCGCGCGCACCTGGTCGTCTCGCGCGCTGCTGTGGCCCACCGCGGGCACGATGCCCAGACGGGTCAGGCGGGTGGTGAGTTCGAGGGCGCCGGGGAGCTCGGGGGCGTAGGTCATCATGGTTGTGATGTCGTGCTCGGCGAGGAGGGCGTCGGCCGAGCCGTCGTTGGGCGTGCGCAGGCTGGCCGCGTCCTGGGCGCCGCGCTGGGCGTAGCTAAAGTAGGGACCCTCCAGGTGCACGCCCAGAACCTGTGCACCGGGCTGGGGCGTGCTCATCCAGCGGCGGCAGGCCTGCAGGCAAGCGAGCATGTTGGGGATGGGCGAGCCGGCGATGGTGGCCAGGATGCCGGTCACGCCGTGGCGGGCTTGTTCGGCGGTGATGGTGGCGATAGCCTCTTCGTCCGGCTCGTCAAAGCTGCGCCCGGCGGCACCGTGGGTGTGGATGTCGATGAGGCCGGGGGCGATGTAGCGCCCGCCGACGTCGAGGCGGAGCATGTCTACAGGCAGGTCGGCGGCGGCAGTAATGCCGGCGATGCGGCTCCCTTCGATGATCAAGGCCTGGTTGGTGGCGACCCGGTCGGGCAGGATGAGGTGGCCGTTGATCAGGGCCAGCGGCCCCTGGGGCTGTTGCGATTCGTTCAAGGCATTCCTCCACATTCGAGCGCCGTCTCGATAAAGAGGCGGTAGTTGCGCTCGGTGACCGGGGAGAGATCGGCGTTGATGGGAGCGGCGGTAGGCATGATGACAAAACCTCCGCCAGGCTTGCCCGCGGCCATCGTCTCTTGCACCAGGCGACGCATGGCCTCTGCGTCCAGCGTCTCCAGGTCGCGCAGTTGAATGTTGCCCATGAGGCACAGGCGGTCGCCGTAGAGGCGCTTGACCTCGCTGAGGGCGATGTCGCCGCTGGGCGGCGCCTCCACCGGGTCCAGGGCGTTTGCTCCCATCTCGGCGATGATGGGCAGGACGTGCCTGATACGGCCGTGGCAGTGGAGGCGGGCGTAGGCGCCGTGGGCGTGCAGGCGCTCGATCATCGGTGTGGTGTAGCGGGCGACAAAGCGCTCAAAGAGCGCCGGCGGCAGGTAGGGCGGGGTGGCATACTCGGGGCCGCAGATGCGGTAGAGCGGTCCCACGCCGTGGGCCAGGAGGCCGTCGAGGTGGGCATAGACGGCCGGTGCGACGTGCTCCAGGAGCGCGTCAATCTGCTCGGGCTGGGTGTAGGCGCGGACGGCGAACTCGCCGAACTCGAATAGCTCGGCCACGATGCAGAGGGGGTCGCCAAGGGAGATGAGCGGGATGCCTCTGCCTCCGGCCAGGCGGGCCTCGGCTAGGGCGAAGGGGGCAAGGTCCGGCTCACTCGCCTCAAAGGGCACAGAGAGAAAGCACGCTACATCCTCGTCGCTTTTGAGCAGGCGTTCGTAGCGCCAGACGGTGTTCAGCCCGGCATCTTGGCGGCTGGCGGTGGTCAGGTCGCCGCGTGGGGTGCGCAGCACCTCGCGCCGGAAGTGATGGGGACCCTCATCCCACTCGCGGACGGTTCGTGGCGCTACCGGTCCCGGCCCGCCAAGGCCCAGCATGTACATGCAGTCGGTTTTCTCGCGGATGAGGTCCATCAGGCCGCGGTAGGCCGGCTGGCGGTTCTCCCAGGAATCCGCATCCCAGCCGACGAGTTCGTAGGTTGAGATGGGCACCCGGTCCACCGGTTGGCGGCGGAGGGTGCGCAGCAGGCGCTCTCGTGAGTCCATGGTCTACAGGTAGGTCCGGAAGAACTCGAAAGCCTTGTTCGCGGCAAAGGCGTGGGGCCCGGGGTGGACGTCGGCCCAGAGCTTGTCGGCGGCCCCGGCGGCGCGGTATATGCGTTTGACGCCCTCGTAGCCCTGCAGCAGGTCCTGGATGAAGAAGCAGTTATCGTAAAGGCCCATCTCCAGGAGCAGCGGCCGCGGCGCGATCAGGCCGGCGATGTCGTCGGTGTCAAAGTAGCGGTAGATGCCCGGCACGATCTGCGAGCCGCAAAAGTTGGCCCGGCGGATGCCAAACTCGCGCCAGGGATTGACGTAACCGATGATATCTGCTGCTTTGATACGGGGTTCTGCAGCAGCGGTGAAGGTGGTCATTGTGCCGCCTTGAGAGAGGCCCATCATGCCGATGCGCGAGGGGTCGACCTCCGGCCGCGTTTCCAGGTAGTCGACGCAGCGCTTCATATCCCAGATGTTGAGGGTCAGGGTGTAGATGCCCAGCAGGGCGCCCTTGACAAAGTTGACGTTGCAGGGGTCGCGGCCGGGGAAGGGGTCGAGGCCGTCGCGCCGCTCGCCAAAGACGCGCAGGTCCGGCGCGAGGGTCAGGAACCCGGCGCGGGCCATCTGCTGAGCATAGTTGTAGTTGGCCTCGGCGATGGCGGCTTCGTGGGCGGGCGAGGAGCGTACGCCGGCTACGGCGTCCTTGCCGAAGGGTCCGTGGCCGTGGCTGCAGAGGATGGCTGGGTTGCTGCGGTCGGCCTGCATAGACTTGGGCCGCAGCACCTGGCAGGGGACGGACATGTGCATCTCGGAGTCAAAGACGACTCGCTCGCGGATGAGGTCGCCATCCTCCTGCGAGTACTCGACCTCGGCATTCAGGGGGACGGGTGCGGGGAAGGGGCCCAAGAGGTCCATGAACCGAGGGTGCGCCTCGCGCCGCCAGTCTGCCCAGTCGGCCTCAGTCTGCCCATCAAAGTGCAGCAGGGGCTTCCAGTTCTCGGTGAGCCGCTCCCAATAGCTTTGCATGGAAAAGTTGCGGGTTGGTTTGGACATGTTCCCCCCTAGCGCAGCAGGTCGTCGATGGCGACGGCCTGGCCGCTGGCGATAGAGCGGTTGGCGGCTATGCCGATGAGGATGGACATGGCCCCGGCCCAGGAGCCGGCCATGTAGCCCAACGGGTCGGGCGTGGGCTCGGCGCCGAAGAGGCGCTCGAGGAGGCGCGCATCGCCGCCGCCGTGCCCACCGCTTGCCTTGGGTATGTCGTAGGTCACGACTTCGCCGCGCCGGTTGTAGAGGCGCGCTTGCTGGCTGGGCTCGGCCAGGCGCCCGCCGCTGTGGAATTCTTGCAACTCCAGCCGACCTTCGGTGCCGCTCAGCGCCGCTCGCCACCCCTCATACGGGCTGTGGGCGATGAGCGAGTAGCTGAGCAGTCCTCCCGTCCGGTAGCGCACGTTGACACTCATGGTATCATAGATGTCGATCTCTGGAGCAAATACACAGCGGTCGCGGTAATAGCCGTCGGCGCCCTCGGCGTCAAAGTAGAGAGCTCTCATCTTTGGGTCGGCGGCATAGTCCACGTAGAACTCGCAGGTACGCTGGTGGGCGCAGGTACTGCAGCGCTCGCCGCGCTCGGCGCGCGTGGGACCATAGAAACGGCGCTCGCCAAAGGCGTAGACCCGCTGGGGCTCATCCTCCAACCACCAGTTGATGACGTCAAAGTGGTGGGTGGCTTTGTGCACCAGCAGCCCCCCCGAGTTCTCCAGCTGGCGGTGCCAACGCCGGAAATAGTCGGCGCCGTGGTGAGTGTCCAGGAGCCACTCAAAGTCGACATTGAGCACCTGGCCGATGACCCCGCTGCGCAAGAGTTCTTTGATGCGCGTGACGTAGGGGGTAAAGCGATAGTTGAAGGTGACAATCACCTTGCGGCCCGTGCGCTTTTCGGCGGCCAGGATGGCGCGGCACTTTTCGTCGTCGATGGTCATCGGCTTTTCGGTGATGGCGTCGCAGCCGGCCTCGAGCGCACGGATGATATACTCGTGGTGGTAGCGGTCAACGGTGGTCACGATGACGCAATCCGGCCGGGTCTGCCGGAGCATGGCATCGAAATCGGCAAAGACAGGCACGCCCCCGCACTCGCGGCCGACATACTCGGCGCGCACGAGGTTTACGTCAAAGACGCCGGCCAACTCGGCGCTGCCGGCAAAGCGTTCGCTGATCGGTTTGGCGTACATATGCAGGGCGCGCGCGCTGGCCCCGGCCAGGACGTAGCGTTTCATGGTTGCTCCTCTATTCTTGGGCCAAGAGTGATGCCGAGGTCCGGTCCTGGCAGAGCACGGCGTGGGGCTGCCGCTGCAGGACCGAAGCGGGACAATGAATGGGCATCTCAAGCCGGTGGTATTGAGCCCGGCATACCGGGCTGGCTGGCGCCATCCCTGACCTCCGTGGGTCACGCCTGAGCCCGATGCGAAACTGCCCTGTGGCTTTTAGTGTACACACGGTGCGCAGGGTGGTCAAATCCCGCCAGCCCACAACCTCTGAGCGATTGCTGCGTCTATATAGGCGACCATGGAGGGGGGTGTATGCTGACACTTCGTCGTTTGACACAACGGGCAAGTGGGCTGGTGTTCTTGGTGTTCCTGGTTGCTTCTTGCAGCGCGGCGCTGGCTTTTACTTCGCCCGAGCCGCTGCGAGCGGACCCGCCCCCGCGCACGCCGGCACCGCCGACACCGGACCTGAGTAAGGTGTGGCCCTACGTGGTGGTGACACCGGCTCCGCGGCAGCAAGCGGCGGGGCTGTTCGCCACACTACGCACCAGCCTGGCCCCTTCGTTTCGCTCGGGCCAGGGCGTGGCCGGCGTGCTGGAGGAGCGGCCCGCGGACGGCGAGCAGGTGGAGGTGGAGGCTTACTTTAGCGGCGCGGGCCTGGTGCCGCACCACCGCGGCCCACGGCCCTACGTAGCCTCCACGGACTGCCCTTCCTGTTGGGAGGCGGCGCTGACCGATCGGCCCTTTCAGGGGCTCTTGCACATCCTGGGCGGGGTGCATTCGAACGTGCTGCCCGCGAATGAGGCCTGGCTGATTGCGGCGCCGGCAGACGCCGTCTGGCCGGGCCGGCAAGCGGTGGCCGATTTGCCCTACCACGCCCGGCTGCGCGGTTACCTTGGCGACCCGGCGTTCAGTCACTGTTCCGACTCGCAGCGCATCTTTGTGGTCACCGAGGTGCTCGAGGTCTACGAGGAGGAGCCACCGGCAGCCCCGCTATACGCGCTCCCCGAGGACTATGACCGGTGGCCACGCCACACCGAGCGCCGGGCGGGCTACAGCCTGGCCTACCCGCCCGGCTGGGAGGTGGAGGTGCTGGACGGTGCCACGCTGGCGCTGCGGGCCCCGCAATGGCCGGATTGGCCCATCCTGGTGCGCGTGCACGCCGGCGAGATCGAGGAGGGCGGCCCCAGTTCGCCGGCCCTTCTTGAGGGCGATAGTTGCGGCGTCTACCGGCAGGGCACAGCTTTTGGGGCGGCCCAGTCGCCGGCGCTCAGCGGGTATCTGGTGGACCGCTATACCGAGCCCCACGAGCGGGAAGTGGCTGTGCTCTTCTCCGGGCAGGGGCAGACCTACGAGCTGGCCCTGCGCTATCCCCTCGGCTTTGATGCGCTGCAGCCTCTCCTGACGGCCTACTCGGCAGTGGTGGAGGGCTGTCGGCTGGACTCTTAGCTCGATTGCCTTCAGGCCTATACGGTGTATAATAGCTTGCACACCTTTTCCGCCGTATGGCGCCGATAGCGGCGCCTGCCGCCTCTGCCACAGGAAGGGATACACGTCTATGGCTGCTGCCCCGAACTCTGTCCTCGTCGGCCTTGCGCCTCATCTGCCGCTCTACCTGGTGTGGCTTGCCGGTATCATCCTGGCGCTGGTGCGTTGGCGGCAGCATCCGCGCGCCTCTCTGCTGACCGTCATCGCCCTGGGGGTCTTTATCCTCGACGCGGTGCTGGGTGTGCTCACCAACCTCTGGGTACAACAGGTGGTGCAGGCCGCGCGCTCGGGCAGTGGGCTATCAGTCGGCGAGCAGTTGGCGATAATCTCTATCGTACGTTCTGCGGTGGATGCGCTGCTGGCGACAGTGGGCTTTGGGCTGCTTGTTGCGGCGGCGCTGATATCGCGCCGGCGAGGGTAGGCGTTCCCCGGCTTGCCACCGTGTGAAGGAGACATCCTGGCCATGAATATCGCGGTGTTTAACCTGTTGGCCTTTGCCGCCCAGGCCCCACTCTATATCGTATGGCTGATCGGTATCGTGCTGGCGCTGGTGCGTTGGCGTCATCACCCGCGCGCGTCGCTGCTGATGGTGATCGCCCTGGCCCTGGCCGTCGCGGACCAGATTGGCGGCATCTTGGTGAATCTGTTCCTACCGAGCTTGGTGGGGCAGCTCTTGCCCATAGGCTCTATGGGCATGTTCCTGACGGCCGTAAGCGGCCTGCGTTCGCTGCTGAGTGCGGTGGTCTTTGGCCTGCTCCTGGCGGCGGTGTTTGTGGAGCGCGCTCCCGTGGGTGAAGAGGAAGCAGACGAGAAGGTAGACGAGAAGGCAGAAGAAGAGGCGTAAAACGCCTCCAAATGCCGCCACCTCCCAGAGATAGCGGAACCTCTGGGAGGTGGCGGTTTTTCTATGCATTTATTGTATCCTGCAACCCCTGCAGGCTCTTCCGCAGGCGCAACCCTGCCGGCGCATCCTCAACGGCCTGCGTGGGAAGGAAGCGAGTCCGCCCACGGGCCTGTTTCTTTTCTGCCGTGCGCCGGTCCGGTGCGCTTTCGGAAGCCAGGGCGAATGGTCTTGGTCTGGCCTTGTCGCGTCTAGCTGGCAGTTTTCTCCGCTCTCCGCTGGCAATCCACGCACAGCGTTGCCGAAGGAACGATCTCCAGGCGCGCCGGGTCAATGATCTGGCCGCACTCCTGGCAGATGCCGTAGGTCCCTTCGTCAAGGCGGGCCAGGGCCATCTCGGCCTGGGCCAGGCGTCGCCTGGCAGCCAGATGGGTGGCCTGGGCGATCGTCCACAAAGATAGGTCTGCAGCGCAGTCAAGGGCATCTGCCTGGGGTGAGGTCATCGTCGTGGGTAACGGCCGCGCGATCTGCGCCTTGGCGCGGTCGCACTCTCTTTCCAGTATTTTCCTGAAGCGCAGGCTCTGCACCAGTTTCATCTTGGCCTCCATCCCCCACATCACCAACACCTGCCGTGCTCACAGAGCGACGGCCTAACGACCTGGGGTAGCTGTAGAGGGAATACCTTCCCGCCACAGCCTGGGGAACCCGCCGCCTCTTGCGGCCCACATTGCTTCACCTGTGGGCGCTCGCGGATAAGGTCACTCTAGCCCGTCCGGTTGTGTCTTCGCCTGCTTGTTGCTACTCTCTTTTGCCTTGCCTGGCTCTGCGGTTCCAGCGGGCGCATCTCACGGCCAAAAACGAGCGGGTCAGAGATCCCGCTAGGCGAGGCTCAGGTGCTACAGATGAGCCTTGCCTGTGTAAAGCCCGAGCGGCCGGAGTGCGGACCGCAGCGGCGAAAGCGGCGGCTGCATTGTACGGGCGAGACCCCCCTGATGATCGGATGTAACCTATCACCCCCCTTCCTTGCGGCTGGGTTTGTTGTGACCACTGGCAGAGCGGACGGACTCGCCGGTGGTTGGGGTTTGCAGTGCTTCACAGAGACTGCCAGATGAGCCTGACCCCAAGTGGCGTCACGGCATCTGTCAGCACCCATGTGGCCGGCACTAGTGCGCGATGCCGGCCCGCATGGCTTTGCGGACGGCCTCGGCACGGTTAGAGACCTGCAGCTTGCCGTAGATCGATTGCACGTGGTTCTTGACTGTGCTGGGCGCGATTCCGAGATCCCTGGCAATTTCGCGCACGGCGTTGCCCTCTACCAGGAGCTGGAGCACCTGCTCCTCTCTGGGCGTGAGCGCCTCCTGTGGCGGCAGGCCCAGTGTGCTGGCGATGTCATCGCCAAAGCGGGCGACGGTGAACTGCTGCGTGCTGTGCACGTGGCGGATCAGGTTGACCAGGTCATCCTTGGAGAAGCCCTTCTCGATGGCTGCCGTGGCCCCTGCCTCGCGCGCCTTGGAGATGAGTTGCGGGTAGACCGTAACGACCAGGACCTTGCACTCGGGGACGCTACGCACGATCTGCCGGGTCGCTTCGACGCCGGCCGTGTCGTCACCGTGCCAGATGAGGTCCATCAGCACGACGTTCGGCCTGTGCTCTATGGCCTGCTGGACTGCTTCCTGCGCGCTCGAGGCTTGAGCGATGACCTCGATGCCGCGCACCCCTTCCAGAATGCTCTTGAGACCCTCGCGGGCGATAAGGGTATCGTCGGCGATTAGCACACTGATCACTTCGCTGGCCATCGGTCCTCTTTCCTTGTCTTCTACTCACGATAGCCGCACTGGCAGCGTTTCCTCTTTCCTCTCCTGGGTGGGGACGATCACGCACACCGTAGTGCCTGCCCCCGGTTCTGCTGTGATGACACAGCGGCCCCGGATGCCCTCTGCGATCTCCATCATGCGGGTCAGGCCAAAGGACTCGGGCTTGCACATCTCCTTGTCGACCTCAAACCCCGGTCCGTTGTCGGTGACCTCCAGGACGATGTCCTGCCCTTGCTGCCGCAAGGAGACCGAAACGTGAATCTCGCGGTCGGTGATGCCCTGGAAGTGCTTCTTGGCATTGCTCAAGGCCTCCTGGGCGATACGGTACAATGCATGTTCCACGTCTACCGGCAACCGGCCCTCGATTTCGCTGTGGAACTGGACGCCGGAGAGGCTGATGGTCTCGGTGTGGTTGGCCAGGGCCTGGATTAGGCCTTCACGGATCAGGATGGGGTGACGCGTCTCTTCCTGCATCTTGATGAGCTCGCCAAAGACGTACCGTGAGGCGTGCCAAAGGCGACGCAGGCCCACAGCTGGCTCGCGCTGTGGGCCGCTGTCGAGTTGCTCCCAGAGCTTTTCGATGCGCAGCATGATGCCCATGTGGAACACGTTGGCCAGGTCGTGCAGTTCGCCGGCCAAGCGGTCGCGCTCCTTCTGCACCAGGAGGTCGCTTGTCCGCCAGTAGAAATGTGCCCTTTCGATGGCGATGGCGGCGGCATTGGCCAGGGTGGGCAGCAGGATTTCGCGGTCGAACTCGGTAAAGCCCCGGCCGGCATCGATGCCCTGTTTGTTTTCAACCTTGAGGATGCCGGTGATTCGCCCGCCAGGGTTGCGGAGGGCGATCAGAGCCAGCGAGCGGCAGCTACGGGAGGGGAGATAGTCCAGATGCTCGACAAAACGGCCGGCCCAGGCCGGGTGCCCCTTGTACTCGTCGCCTACAAAGGCAAGCGAAGCGCCTGTGGCGGCCACATAGGCGGTAAGGCCCGCGCCGGCGGCGGCAGAGATGGGAATCTCGCGGCGCACAACCGCGTCGCGCGGAATGCGTGAGGAAGCCTCGAACACGACTGTGCCGTTGCGCGCATTGTTCAGGAAGAGAGAGCAGTCTTCTGCCTCGAGGAGGCGCGCGCCGGCGTCCACGATGAACTGGTACAGGGCGCTGGCTTCGGTCTCTTCGATGGTGCTGGCGAGCACTTCGCTGAGCTGGCGCAGCTTGTCGTTCTGGTGCCACTGCTCCACGGTCGAAACGATCTGATCGGCCAGGTTCTGAAAGACGTGCCCGTCATCATCGGTGGGACGGCTTGCGTTTGCTGGGTTGTCCAAGACGAGCAGGCCGAAGCGGACCCCATCGCTCCGCCGTAGGGGAACCAGCAGAACATCATCGGGCCGCCAACGGATAGGTTCGGGATAGGCGATGCCCGGCGCCTGGCGGAAGCGCGCCCAGTCGAGTTCGTCGACCCGGGCCTCGCTGGGAACAAAGTAGACCGCCGAATCGCCGACCTGGAACTCGGCACGCAGGGCGCGGGAGACCCACTCTCGCGGGATGAGCCGGCCACGCAACTGCGCATCGAGGCTTGCCGGCAAATTGGCGGTACTCCTGGCTACATAGCCAGCCTGGGCGGGATCAAACAAGTAAATGGCCGCCGAGCCAAAGCCCAGCGAGCGTACCGCTGAGTGGACCATCTGCCGCAGGAGGGCATCCAGGCTCTGGTCCAGGCGCCAGGCGGCCCGCTCCTCCAGAATCTGGGCGAGCCGGGTGCGGTTGGCTTGCTGCTGGTGGTGCAGCTCGGCGTTGCGGTAGGCCAGGGCGACGTGCCCGGCCAGGTTGCCCATGAACACCTCATCGACCGGCGAAAAGGCCCGCGGCTCTGAAGCGCCGACGACCAACAAGCCCAGCCGTTTGCTGCTCACCCGCAACTGGGCGACCAGGAGCGAGTGAAAGGGAACGTTCATGACTCCAACGCTGGCCCAGCGCACCGGATCAGCTTCGGGAATGCAGAAAACCACCTGCTCGGCGGCGATGTCGCCGGTGTTGCTAAAGAGGTGGTGCAGCGGCACGGCTACCGGCGATGGCAGGTTCATGCTCCGGCCCGCCCGTGCTACCTGAGTGTAGAGCCCGGTACGGTTATCGGCCCAAAAGATGGCTGCCCCGGCAACCTGCGGTAGTGCATCGCGCACATATTGCACGACCTGCTCCAGAATGGGCTGAGGGTCCAATTGCTCCAGCAGCCGCTGCCCCAACTCGATCAGCGAGCGGTAATGGCGCAGGGTGCGCCCCTGCTCCTCCCAGGCGAAGGCGTTGTCCATCGCGGTGCCCAGTTGGTTCGCATATACCTCTAGCAGCGGCGGGATCGGCGTCGGAAAGTGCCCGACCCTGGGGGAGACCACATGCAGCGTGGCCATCAGGCCGCCGCGCGCTGTGGGCGCCGGCACGATCAGCGCGGACTCGAGCTTGTCGTGAAAGTAGCGCCCATAGAGGGACTGGGCGCCACGTTGGATGTGGATGACGCGCCCGCCCTGGGCGTAGCGGTTGGCAATGGTGCGGCAGCGGTTGGTGAGTTCCTGTACGGTAGAGCCCTCACTGAGCGAGAGGCCGCGCACCGCGTGCGCCAGGAGCCGGCCCGAGTCCTGTTGGGTCACCAGCAGAAAGCCCTGCCGGACCTTGGCGAGGGTGAGGGCTGTGGTCAGGGCCTCGTGGGCCAGGTCCGTCAGGCTGCGTTGGGGGATGAGCCGTTGCGCCGCGTCGTTGAGCATCTCCAGGTGGGCAAGGCGCTCCTCCTGGCGGAAATGAGCCAACACGTAGAGCCAGGTGGCCGACTCCAGCAGTGCCACCAGCACGGCCGCATAGACCAGGCCCTGCACAATCGCCGTACCCTCCCAGCCGGTCCGGTAGACGGTATAGACGTCTATGGCCAGAATCTGGGCCAGCACAAAGTACTTGAAAAAGACGGAGCGGTCGCCATACACCGCGGTGAGGGCGATGGGCAGGGCAAAGAGGAGCCAGTAGGGGCTCTGGATGCCGCCGACCAAGAACACCAGCGCTGCCGCCACACAGATGTAGGCCTCGGCTCGGAAGCGGGAAACGGCCACCGAATCGTAAAAGCGGGGGCGTACGCGCCGCAGCACTTCCATGACGGCCAGGAAGAGCAGCAGCCCGCCCGCTGTGGCCAGCACCTGCCGGCCCTGCGCGTCCCCAGTGCCCAGCAGGATGAAGCCGGTGACTGCGATCCCGGCCATGAAGAACCAGCCATAGTAGAGCATGATGATGCGGCCGGGAGCTGAGGGAGTCTCTCTCTCGTCGGCGTATTCTACGATCTGCTTGATCGTGCTTGTTCGTGTGCTGGTCATCCGCGTCTTCTCGCTTGGCAGCCGCATAATGCCAATGCAACAGTGGCTCGCAGAGGTGCCGACGGTGTAGACCAGCGCCACCAATGCGGCAGCCACCCGGGGGATGCCGCCAGGGGTATGGAGCTATTATAGCACAGGCTCCAAATAGGAGTGAGAGGCAAACGGGGGAGGGACGGATAGGGCGAACGGACTAGAAGTTGTGGGGGGTAAAGACGCGCCAGACCTGGCGGATCTAAGACCCGCCAGGTCTGGCGCCGGGGCGAACTAGACGCTGGTCAGTTCGGCCGGTGCAGACAGGCTCTGCGCCGAGTTGCCTTCTTTGATGAACATCAGCTTGTCGTCCTCGACGTCCACACGAACCCGGTCGCCGGCGGTCAGTTCGCCGCTGAGCAGGCGCTTGGCCAGCGAGTTCTCGACTTCGCGCTGCATCACGCGACGTAGGGGCCGGGCGCCGAATGAGGGGTCATACCCACGCTCAGCCAGCCACTCGCGAGCGGCGTCGGTCAGGCTGATCGATAGGCCCTGCTCGGTCAGCCGCGATGAGATCTCGCGCAACTGCAGGTCGACGATGCGCTTCACGTCGGCCTTGCTCAGCGTATGGAAGATGATGACCTCATCGACCCGGTTCAGGAACTCGGGCCGGAAGGTGCGTTTGAGCCCTTCCTCGAACTCGCTGCGCTGCATATCCCCGGCGTCGCCGTCCTCAGCGTCGCGCAGGCGGAAGCCCAGAGGGCCGCCTTTGCGGACATAGTGCGTGCCGATGTTCGACGTCATGATGATGACCGTGTTGCGAAAATCGACCACGCGCCCGTGACCATCGGTCAGCCTGCCGTCCTCCAGGATTTGCAGCAGCGCATTCCAAACGTCCGGATGCGCTTTCTCGATCTCGTCGAACAGGATGACCTGATACGGCCGGCGGCGCACCGCCTCGGTGAGCTGCCCGCCTTCCTCGTAGCCGACATAGCCGGGCGGCGAGCCCATGAGCCGAGAAACGGTGTGGTGTTCGCCATACTCGCTCATGTCGATGCGCAGCAGCGCATCGTCATCGTCGAACATAAAGCCCGCCAGGGCTTTGGCCAGCTCGGTCTTGCCGACGCCGGTCGAGCCCAGGAAGATGAACGAACCTATCGGCCGGCGCGGGTCCTTGAGCCCCGAGCGCGCTCGCCGGATAGCGTCGGAAATCGCCTCGATGGCCTCATCCTGGCCGATGATCCGCTCCCTCAGACGCTCCTCCATTTGCAGGAGCTTTTGCGTCTCGGCTTCGAGCATGGATGCGACCGGGATGCCCGTCCAACTGGCTACGATCTGGGCTACGTCCTCGGCCTCGACGATCTCGTCAATGTTCTGCTCGCGCATCCAGGCCTCTTTGCCGGCCTGGAACTCGC
The DNA here is from genome assembly GCA_034428955.1 of Anaerolineae bacterium. Classification (GTDB taxonomy): domain Bacteria; phylum Chloroflexota; class Anaerolineae; order SpSt-313; family SpSt-313; genus DAOUGZ01. Next base: position 13,429 of record DAOUGZ010000038.1, read on the forward strand.
TCTCGATTCTGAGTCGCTCGCTCTTGTATTGCGCGGCGCGCTCATAATCACGTGCCTGCCAGGCCTTTTCCTCCTCGGCCGTCAGCCGCTGCAGCTCCATCTTTTGGCGGCGCAACTCGGGGGTCAGGCTATAGATGGTGATGCGCAGTTTGGCCGATGCCTCGTCGATCAGGTCGATGGCCTTGTCGGGTAGGTGCCGGTCCTTGACGTAACGGTCCGACAGGCGGCTGGCCGCAACCAGCGTCTCGTCCAGGATGCGCACCTGATGGTGCTGCTCGTAGCGGTCGCGCAGGCCGCGCAGCATCTCGATGGTCTCCTCGACGGTCGGCTCATCGACAAAGATGGGCGCGAAGCGGCGCTCCAGCGCCGGGTCCTTCTCGATGTGCTGCCGGTATTCGTCGAGCGTCGTGGCGCCGATACAGCGCAACTCGCCGCGGGCCAGCGCCGGCTTCATCATGTTCGAGGCGTCGATGGCGCCCTGGGCCGCACCGGCCCCCACGACTGTGTGCAGTTCGTCGATGAAGAGGATGATCTCACCCTGGGCGCGCTCAATCTCCTCGAGTGCGGCTTTCAGGCGCTCCTCAAACTCGCCACGGAAACGCGAGCCGGCGACCATACCTGCCAGGTCGAGCGAGACGACTCGCTTGCCCAGCAGATTCTCGGGCACATCATCGCTGGCAATCTTTTGCGCCAGGCCCTCGACGATAGCCGTCTTGCCGACACCGGCTTCGCCGATCAGGACCGGGTTGTTCTTGGTGCGCCGCGAGAGCACGCGCAGAACGCGCATGATCTCCTCGTCGCGCCCGATGACCGGGTCCAGCTTGCCGGCGCGCGCCAGCTCGGTCAGATCGCGGCTGTACTTTTCCAGCGTGCGGTAGCGGCTCTCGGCCTGCGGGCTGGTCACACGCTGGCCGCCCCGGATCTCGGGCAGCGCACGCAGAATCGCCTCATAGCTGATGCCATGGTCGTTCAGGATGCGTGCTGCAGAGCCTTCGCGCTCGGCCACGATGGCCAGCAGCAGGTGCTCCGTGGAGATGTACTCGTCCTTGAGCTTTTGGGCCTCCTCGTTGGCGCGAGTCAGCGCGCGCTGCACGCGTGGGGTGATATAGACCTGCCCGCTGGCCAGCCCACTGGGCCCTGCCGTCGGCCCATAGCCGCGCGGGCTCGAGCCGAGGGCGTTCTCAATTTCGTGCTGGATTACGTTAGGGTCCACGCCCAGCTTTTCCAGGATGCTGGGGACGACCCCATCCGGCTGTTCGAGCAGCGCCAATACCATGTGTTCGACGTCCAACTGGGTGTGGTTGAAGCGCTGCATGATCTCAAAGGCGCGGGCGGCAGCCTCCTGTGCCCGCTCCGTGAAGCGATCGAAACGCATCATGTTCGCTTTACCTCATGCGGAACACTACCCAACAGGGCGTTACCATTACGACAGGTCCTATGCATGCGGGATAGTGCCGTACCTTGAGTCTCAATCTGTCAACAACAGTATACCATAATCGGTCTAGTTGTGCCAGCGGTGGCCATGGGCACCGTGTCAGGCAGCGGCTTCTTGGGCCGCTTGGGTGAACACCAGGTGACCGTCGCCGGTGTCCACGTGAATCGTGTCGCCGTCACTAAACTCTCCGCGCAGCAAGTGCAGGGCCAACGGGTCTTGCAGTTCCCGCTGGATGGCACGCTTGAGCGGACGCGCACCGTATACCGGATCGTATCCGACCTCTGCCAGATACAACTTGGCGGCCTGGCTCAGCTCCAGGGTGATCTGGCGCTGTTGCAGCAGTTGCTGCAGGCGCTGCAACTGGATGCCCACGATTTCGATCAACTGCTCGCGGCCCAGCGAGTGGAAGATGATCATCTCATCCACCCGGTTCAGGAACTCGGGGCGAAAGTGCTCGCGCAAGGCTTCCAGCACGCGGTTGCGCATGGTTTGGTCGTCGCGCTCTACCAGGTCGCCGATGTATTGGCTGCCGACATTGGAGGTCATGATGATGACTGTGTTGCGCAGGTTGACTGTGCGCCCGTGCCCGTCGGTCAGGCGCCCGTCGTCCAGGATCTGCAACAGCAGGTTGAACACCTCGGGGTGCGCCTTCTCGATTTCATCAAAGAGGACCACCGAGTACGGACGCCGCCGCACCGCCTCGGTCAGTTGCCCGCCTTCCTCATAGCCCACGTATCCCGGGGGCGCGCCGACCATCCGCGCTACAGTGTGCCGCTCCTGATACTCGCTCATGTCCAGCCGGACCATCGCATCTTCCGAATCGAAGAGGAACTCGGCCAGGGCGCGGGCCAGCTCGGTCTTGCCGACGCCGGTCGGCCCGAGGAAGATGAACGAGCCGATGGGCCGGTTGGGGTCCTGCAGGCCGGCACGCGAGCGGCGGACGGCGTTGGCTACGGCCGCGATGGCCTCATCCTGGCCCACCACGCGCTGGTGCAGGCGCTCTTCCATGTGGATCAGTTTCTCGACCTCACCCTCGAGCAGCCGCGACACGGGTATACCCGTCCAGCGCGAGACGATATCGGCGATGTCGTCTTCACTGACCTCCTCTTTGAGCATCGGCTCGTCGCCCTGGAGTTCGCGCAGGCGTTTCTCCTGCTCGGCCAGGCGCAGCTCCAGGTCGCGCTGGTCGCCGTAGCGCAGCTTGGCGGCGCGCTCCAGGTCGGCGAGCCGCTCAGCGTCCTCGATCTGGGTGCGCGTCTGCTCGATCTGCTCCTTGGTCTGCCGCAGGGCCTGGATGGCCTGCTTCTCCTGCTGCCAACGGGCCGTCAGGGCGTTGCGGCGCTCTTGCCGATCGGCCAGCTCGCGCTCGATGCGCGCCAGCCGCTGCTTGGACTCCTCGTCCTTTTCCTTGCGCAGGGCCTGGGCCTCGATCTGCAGTTGCATCATGCGCCGCTCGACTTCATCCAGTGCCCTGGGCATGCTGTCGATCTCCATGCGCAGCCGGCTGGCGGCTTCATCAACCAGGTCGATGGCCTTATCCGGCAGGAAGCGGTCGGTGATGTAGCGGTGTGAGAGCACTCCGGCGGCCACCAGGGCCGAATCCTGGATGCGTACGCCATGGTGGACTTCGTAACGCTCTTTGAGCCCTCGCAGGATCGAGATGGTCTCTTCCACGGACGGCTCTTCGACCATGACGGGCTGGAAGCGGCGCTCCAGGGCGGCGTCCTTTTCGATGTGCTTGCGATACTCGTCCAGGGTTGTTGCGCCGACGGTGTGCAACTCGCCGCGGGCCAGCATGGGCTTGAGCATGTTGGAAGCGTCCATCGCCCCCTCAGCCGCCCCCGCGCCGACGACGGTGTGCAGCTCGTCAATGAACAGGATGATCTCTCCTTGGGCGTCGGTTACCTCCTTCAGCACCGCCTTGAGCCGCTCCTCGAACTCGCCCCGATACTTGGCCCCGGCAACCAGGGCGCCCAGGTCCAGGGCGACGATGCGCTTGTTCTTGAGGCCCTCGGGCACGTCGCCGCGCACGATGCGTTGGGCCAAGCCTTCGGCGATGGCTGTTTTGCCGACACCGGCCTCGCCGACGAGGACAGGATTGTTCTTGGTGCGGCGCGATAGCACCTGGATCACACGACGGATCTCCTCGTCGCGGCCGATGACCGGGTCAAGCTTGCTCTGGCGCGCCATTTGTGTCAGGTCGCGGCCATAGCGCTCCAGGGCCTGATACTTGGCCTCGGGGTTCTGGTCCACCACTCGCTGCGAGCCGCGGATTTCGGTCAGTGCCTGCAGGACCCGCTCGTGCGTGATGCTATTCTCACGCAAGAGCCGTGCCACGTCGCCGGCCTTTTCGTTGGTGGCTGCCAGCAGAATGTGCTCAGTGGAGACAAACTCGTCTCGCATGTTGGCGGCTTCGCCTTCGGCCTGCGTCAGGAGTCCTGCGGCCTGCCGAGAGAGGCTCACCTGCATCGTCGCGCCGTAGGCCTTGGCCTGGCGTTCCAGGGTGCCGGCCAGGTTGCGCTCAAGGCTCTGGACCGGCGTGCCGATCTTGGTCAGTACCTGGGGCACGACCCCATCGGCCTGTCGCACCAGGGCCAGCAGGATGTGTTCCGGGTCGATCTGGCTGTGATTGTACTGTGCGGCCAGTTCTTGCGCCTGCACGAGAGCCTGCTGCGCTTTCTCGGTGTATCGGTTGATGTTCATTGTCGGTTTCCTTGCCAGTGGCGGGAGTGATACGTGAATTTGATCCGTGAGGGGATTCGTGATACTGATCCGTGGGCAGGCGCGTGAAGCGTCAAACGTCAAGCCTCACGTATCCCCTCACGATCCACGCCTCACGGATTACGAGTCTCCTTGCGCATCACGCATTACGCCTCACGCTAGTATCTCAACAACGCTCCGATGTGCCCATGTTTGGCCAGGGCAGGGCTTTCGGTGATGATTTCCACCCTCGCCCCCTGGAGGTAGGCCTTGTGGACCGCGCGCTCGACCACATCGGTCACAGGCTGCGCATTGGCCGTACCACAGAAGAGGCAGTGCTCTGGCTCGTCGATGTAGAGATAGTCACAATCTGCACAGCCAAAGCCGGGGGCGCGAAAGCCTTCCTCGACGACCATGGTCATCACCCGGCCCTCTTGCAAGGCGAAGAGGGTATCGGCCAGGCCGAGGACGGCAACGCCGCCGCTCAAGGTGTAGGTGATCACACGCTCTACGAGGTCCTGTTGTCGTTGCCAATCCAGGTCGCTCAGGATCTCGCGCGACCGGTCGACGACGGTCGCATCGCCGGCGTTCATCTCCAGCGGCATCGTGCCCACAATCGATTGGTGCAGCGCCGTTGGGAGGAGGGCGCGAAAGCGAGCAATGTTCTCCTCAGTGCCGGCCAGGATCAGGCGCGAGCACTTGCCGGGCGCGCATGTCCGCGAGAGCACGTCGGCGGCAGCCTTCATGTTGTCGTCGGCTAGTTTCTCCTCGTGGCGTTGGAACCGCGGTGCCGACCAACCGCCCTGCTTGTGGTGCTTGATCGGTTCGCCGCGTGTGTCCTCTTCGTGTACCACGCCGTTCATGTCGATGTGCAGGATGCGCCCGCCCTCCTGCCCGACCAGGGCGACCACATAAGGCTCGTAGCGGTCCAGGAGGTTGCTGAAGGGCATCAGGTAGGCCTGATCACCGACGTAGACCTGGCTCTGCACCGGTACGGGCAACGGAAAGGGCTCCCACAGGCCGTCGTCCAGACAGGAAAAGAGGATCAGCCCGCGCCCTTGCCAGTCGTACTCCAGGTCCACATAACGGTTGATGCGCTTGATATCCTCCTCGGCTGCCCCGGCGGCCCGCGCACGTTCGAGCAGTTCGCGCAGTATCAGCTTGACCTGGTCCTTCAACTGTCGTGAGATGTCAGAGTCAAGATACAGGCTCAATACTGGGGTCTTTTCGGCTGTGAAGGCGGCCAACTGTCGCAGGTCTCTCGTTGCGATCATGTCTCATCCTCCTTCGCTTGGCCCGACCTCCGCCCGCTTTGCAGTTGTCGCCGGCGGACGGTTGGCAGGTTGCGTGAGCGTTCACCCAAGAGCTGCCTCAGGCGCTCGATCTCGGCCTCCAGCTCGGCGCGGACGGCGTCCATCTCTTGCTGCATCTGTTCCATGCGTTCGGTCATGTTGAGGATGACCTCAACACCGGCCAGGTTGACACCCAGTTCGTCGACCAAGCGCGTGATACGCCGTAGTTGCTCGATGTCGCGGAGAGAGTACAGGCGGACGTTGCCCTTGGAGCGCGATGGGGAGACCAGGCCCAGGCGCTCGTAGTAGCGGAGCGTCTGAGGATGGAGTTCGACGAGTTTGGCTGCGATGCTGATCACATAGCAGGGCTCGTCGCGCATCGACTCATCCTGTTCGGGCCGTCTCGATGATCTGGCTGCCATAAGCATATCCTCTCGATTCTTACCGTTAAGAGTTCGTTGCCTGCACACTCTGGCGGGCAGGTCTTCCCCATCTGTAGCCTGGGGCTCAGGGCTGCCCGGACTGTATCGATTACCCGGCCACGCCAATGGAAGGCACAGCAGGCATCAATCCTGCGGGCGCTCTATGAGTGTGACCTCTACCGTTTGCGGTTTGCCGTTGCGCCAGACGGTCAGGCTGATCCGCTGGCCTACGGAGACCTTTTCGATCAGGTACACCAAGAGATCGTCAAAGCGGCGTATCTCTATGCCGTCAACCGCCATAAGCACATCACCGCCGACCTGTAGGGTCGAGTCGTGCACAGTGACGCTGCGGTCGCTGCCGCGCAGGCCGGCTCGCTCGGCCGGGCTGCCCTTGGCGACCCCGACGACGAGCGCTCCGTACTGGCTCGGCAAGCGCATGGCTTCGGCGACATCCGGGCCCACGTCGCGCCCCGTGATGCCCAGCCAGGGGTAGCTGTAGCGGCCCTTGTCGATCAGTTGCGGCACGATGCGCCGGATGAGATTGGCGGGCACGGCAAAGCCTACGCCCGAGTTCACGCCCTCGCGAGCGTTGATGGCCGTGTTGATCCCCACCACGCGGCCCTGCAGGTCCAGCAGAGGCCCGCCCGAGTTGCCCGGATTGATGGCAGCATCGGTCTGCAGCATGCGTGGGATGGAGAAACGCCCGCTGAGGGTGACCGACTCGCGCCCCAGCGGCAGGGTGCGGCCCACGGCGCTGATGATGCCCGTGGTTAGGGTACCTTGCAGGCCGAAGGGGTTGCCGATGGCGATGGCCGTCTGCCCAACCTGGACCCGGTCCGAATCGCCGATTTCCAGCGGGAGGATATCCTCCGAGGGCAGGCGGTCGATCTTGATCACGGCCAGGTCACTGTCGGGATCGGCGCCAACGACTTTGGCCCAGGCCTGGCTGCTGTCGGGGAAGGCGACAAGCACCTCTTCGGCTCCCTCCACAACGTGGTTGTTGGTTACAATGTGCCCTTCGCGGTCTATGACAAAGCCGGAGCCCTGCCCACGAACGTACTCGTCAGGAGGGCTGCCCTGCTCCGGCTGGAAGCGAAAGCTGCCCTCGGAGCGCTTGGTTACGCGCACATTCACAACGGCCGGGCTGACCCGCTGGTACAGGTCGATCAACTGCTGTTCCTGGCTCGGTGCTTCGGCAAAGCCGCCGGAGCTGAGCGGAACGGCCAGTTCCTCGGCTTTGGGCAATATTGTCGGTGAGGCCGTCGGCGCCCGCGCTGAACGTGGAAGCCAGCCGGCGCTCTGTAACTGCCCGCCGGAGCAACAGCCCGTAAGCACTACGGCGAGCAGACCGCTGACGACCAAGAACGGCACTCTAGCTCTCATCAGAGACTCCTTCAGCGCCCAGTGCCGCACCTGTAACCAGGGCGTGTCTGCAACCCAGCCAAGGTGACTCCCACGCCGCCCCGGCTAGTATGCAAACGCAACCTGGTAGTGCACCGCCGAGATTCTGATGGGTGCGCCTCGCCCCATGCGACGCCATGTTACTCATCAGAACTTTGCGGCGCAGCACTAGTGCTTGCGGATCTGGGCCAATTGCTGGTAGAGATCCCTCTCCTTCTCAGATAACCGTTGCGGTACTTCGATCCGTGTTTCGACATAGAGATCGCCTCGCGTATTGGGGGCGCCGAGGCGTGGCATGCCTTGCCCGCGCAGGCGGAACACCTGCCCACCTTGCGTCTCGGGCGGTATCTTGAGCATCACCTGGCCTTTGAGCGTCGGGACCGCCACCTCGCCACCCAGGACAGCTGTGTAGACGTCTACGGGCACCTCGGTGCGCAGGTCGTCACCTTCCAGCTTGAAGCGTGAATGGGGCAGTAGCTCGACGACCAAGTACAGGTCGCCACGCGGTGCGCCGCCCCGAGAAGGGCCTCCTTCACCGGATATGCGCACGCGCGAGCCGGTACGGACTCCGGGCGGGATCTTGACCTCGAGGGTGCGGCTTTCGGTCCGTAGCCGGCGAGTGGTGCCGGCAAAAGCCTCTTCGAGCGTCACCTGCACGGGCTGCTCATAGTCACGCCTGCGCATAGCCGCCCCCGCGCCACCCGGCCAGGCGCCGCTGGGGCCGGCCCCCATGCCGCCGAATATACTCTGGAAAAAGTCCGAAAAGCCGCCACCACCACCGCCGAACAGGTCACCCAGGTCCGCGTACTCGACGTGCACGCGCCCGCCACCGGGGCCGGCAGCCCACTGGCTCCAATCAAAGTCGCCGGGGCGGCCGCCACTGCGTCGGTACTGCTGATAGTAGGCGCCCAGTTCGTCGTATTTGCGGCGCTTCTTGGGGTCACGGAGCACCTCGTAGGCCTCGTTGATCTCCTTGAAGCGTTCCTGGGCCTGCTGGTCGCCTGGGTTTACGTCGGGATGGTACTTGCGCGCCAGTTGCCGGTAGGCGCGTTTGATATCCTTCTCACTGGCGTTGCGCTCTACGCCCAGGATCTTGTAATAGTCCTTGTACTCCATGCTTTTCCATCTCCCGGGGGCCATAGCCAGAAGCTAGTCTGGCTCGCCAGTCACAACGTGCACGTGCGCCGGCCGCAGCAGGTGGCTGCCTTGCCGGTAGCCGCGCAGTTCCTCCGTAACCACCGTGCCGGCCGGCTCCGGCCCTTCAACCATGGCAACCGCTTCGTGTTCTGCCGGGTCGAACGGCTGCCCCAGTGCCTGAATTGGCTCGACGCCTTCGCTAGCCAGGACTTGCTGGAGTTGGCGGTAGGTCAGCCGGATTCCCTCAACCAACCCTTCGCGGGCTTGTTGGTGAGCCAGCGCCCGTTCCAAGTTGTCCGCCACGGCGATGACCTTGCGCAGCAGGTCGCGCTTGGCTTCGGCCAGGCGGTCGTCATAGAGGCGCTGCATGCGCCTGCGCGTGTTTTCCGCCTCGGCGAGGGTGCGAAGGTAGAGATCACGGTTCTCTGCCGCCTCGCGTCGCGTCTTTTCCAGTTCGTTGCGCAGGGCTTGCTCCTGGGGCTGCGGCTCCTCCTCCGAAGGCGTACCGCCGCGATGGTATCGACTAGAGTAGCGAGTGTCATGTTCTGTCACGAGTTCTACCACATCCGTTTTTGTTGTGCCCAACCACGCTGTGTTGGGGCGGTGGATATGGACCGCCACCGCCTCCTGGAACACCCCTAGTATAAACCTTGAGCCTATCATTGTCAAGCTCATTGAGTGAAGAATTAAGATATATCCTCATGAAACATGCCTAAAAAGTATTGACAAGCAAATAGTGCACTGTTATAATAGGGGCGCACATAGGCAAGAGGGCAAGGCAAGTGCGCTTGCCGATGCGTTAACAACAGGAGGTACGGCGATGAGTATCACCCGTTGGGAGCCTTTTAGCGATTTGATGACCCTGCGAGACGCCATGGACCGGTTGTTTGAGGAGAGCTTTGTGCGGCCGGGCCGCCTTCTCGCTGGGCCGGCCGGCGCTACGATGCCGGTGGATATCTACCAGGAAGACGGCAACGTGGTGGTCAAGGCGCAGGTGCCTGGGGTCAAGCCCGAGGATATCGACATCTCGATTGTGGGCGATACCCTGACGATCAAGGGCGAAACGAAGCAGGAGAAGGAAGTCAAGGAAGAGAACGTCATCCGGCGCGAACGCCGCTTCGGCGCCTTTAGCCGAACGCTTCCGCTGCCCACGCCCGTGGATTCCAGCAAGGCGGATGCCCGCTATGAGAACGGCATACTGACCCTGACCCTGCCTGTGGCCGAGGCGGCGAGGCCGAAGCGCATTGAGGTAAAGAGCCAGTAACGGCAGGCCTGGGGCGGCGCGGGGCATCGGCCACGCCGCCCCAGCCGCCTTTGGTCTTGTAGGTTGCGTTACCAGTGCGAGGAGGAATAGCGATGAGCATCTCTCGATGGGAGCCTTTTGGCGAGATGATGACCTTGCGTGATGCCATGGACCGGCTCTTTGAGGATAGCTTTGTGCGCGGTGTGCGGCCGAGCGGCGCGGGCGAACGTGCCTACTCGCTCCCCGTGGACGCTTACGGCACCGAAAATGAGTTGGTACTCATGGTCAGCATCCCGGGCGTCGACCCCGACGATGTGCAGATCACGATCGAGGGAGACACCCTGACCATTCGCGGTGAGATCAAGCCGCCTCTGGAGAATGTGAGCTATCTCTTGCAGGAGCGCCGCTTTGGCCCCTTCTACCGGCAGTTGCAGATCAATGTGCCGGTGCAGGCGGACAAGGCGGAGGCTACCTTCGATAAGGGCGTGCTGACCCTCACCATCCCCAAGGCTGAGGAAGTCAAGCCGCGGCAGATCAAAGTAAAGTCCGCTTGATTGGGCGCCACGAGCGCCGGCGAACACAGGGCCTGACCTGTGATAACAGCGCCCCCGAGGTCTACGATCTCGGGGGCGCTTGTGTGTGTGATTTCAGAGTGAGAAAGGTGCCCGCTGCTTCAAGGCAGGCACCCCGATGATAGCAGGGTCTACCGGCCGGCGCCCTCGGCCACCGGCTTTTGCGGCTCCGCGGAGGCCTGCTGCTCCTCAGCCTCCGCAGCCTCGTCATCCTCGGCCCGCACCCAGGCGAATTTCTTTTGCAGCGTCTTGGGATAGTAGGCACTCAGGACGTCGTACCCCACACCACGGCCCCAGCAATAGTAGGCGCGCGGGTCGATGTACGATTTCAGGCTCGTGCCCAGGTTCCAGGTGCGCGCTTTGGAGGCCAGGATCGTCTTGCTCTCATAGCGCGCCAGCGCCGCCTTGGCCTTTTCCAGCCGCGTGCGCGCCGTCTCTACCTTTTTCCGGGCGCGAGCGATCTTTTTCTTGCCCGAGGCCTTGGCACGCTCGCGAGCCTTGTCCGTCTTGGCGGCCTCGATCTTTTCGGCCACCTGCCGGCGCACCTCGGCCAGCGCCTCCTGCGCCTCGCCAACCTGGTCCTTTCGCGCCTGCAGGCGCGCCCGGAGCACCTCGCGCCGCTCCTTGACCCTGGCCTGGCGCTCGGGCCAGTTCGCCGGCGCCTTCTTGTAGTGGTTGCAGAGCTTGGCGGCAGCCAGATTGGCCCGGGTGACCGCCTCGCGCTTTTTGTACTCCGGATCCTCCAGGGATACGCCGGATTCGCGCAGGCTATCCTTCACGGCCTTGGTGGCGTGGCAGGTACGGAAGACCTTGGCCGTCAGGCCCTTCTGCACCTCGCCCAAAAAGGCGTTGACGTCGCGGCTGCTGATATCCGGGAAGAGCTGCGGCTTGTCGCCGGCAGCGCTTCGCCCGTTGCTGCTGGGGCGCGCATTGGCCACCAGCTCGGCCAGGGTTTCGCACACCGTTGCCGGCAGCGCTACCTTTTTGTGCCAGAGGACCGAATCCTTGCCCAGGAAGCGGAACTCGACAGTGCCGTCTTCGTGCAGGGTGACGTGCTCGGGGCGCAGGGTCGTCGCGCCGACTGTGTCTGCCTCTTCGGGGTCCTTCTCGTCACCGACGCGCAGACACAGCTTGTCAATCAGATAGCAGGCCGTGGCTACCATGCGCCGCCGCGGGTCCTCGTCGCGCAGCCCGTTCTGGATAGCTTGGCGCACCGCTTCGAGGTTCTCCTCCAGACGGGTCGCCTTGTCGAACTTGTGCGCTTCCTTACGCTGCTTGATCGTCGCCGTGTCGCCGAGCCAGATGTACTTGGTCTTGCCGGAGAGTTTGTCCTTCCAGCGGGCGACCCACATCGAATCCGGCTCCCACACGATCTCGGCCCAGTTGCCCTCGGGGCGCGGCGCGTCCGGGCTGAGGTTGAGGGTAATGTCCCGCTGTTTCGGGCCCTCCTTCCAGCGCCCGCGCAGCGGGTGCTGGCCCCGGCCCATAAAGATGCTCGACGGCTCCACGAGGTAGGTGCCGAGTTCGGTCTCTTCACCATCGACGATAGCGTGCCCATACTTTTCGCGCAGCGCTTCACGGGCCGCCTTGCGTTCGGCGGCCAGGGCCTTGCGCTCTTCTTTGGTCAGGCGTTCGCGCGCGGCGCGCTCGGCCGCGACGATAGCGATAGCCGGCCCAAAGTCCACCTCCTCCAGCTTGAGAGGAGGCTCAATGCCCAGGGCGGCGCTGAAATCAGCCAGGAAGTTGCGCACAAAGACTGGGTCTGCGACGTACTCTGTGCCCTGCTTTCGCGCCCAGGCCAGCGCCATTTCGGCCTGCTCCCGGGTCAGTGGCACAGCCTGGCCACGGATGGTCAGTATCAGGTTGTTCGGTAGCGGCGTGTCTGGAATCACCACGCCGTTGTGTATCAGTTGCCTAAGCAAACGCAATCACTCTCCTGGTTCATAATCAGCTTCCGGCCCCTGGGCCAATGCGGCCCTGGCGCCAGGAGCGTATATGTTAACCCAGGCCGGCCGGATTTGCAAATGGACGGTGAACAATTGCATGATCTGCATGTTGCGGGTACGGCCCTGGCGCCATGCTGGCCGCGATATTGCTGTTGTCAACGTAACTTGGCCGACTCGGGCGCCTGTTCAGAGACTTGGCCTTGCTATGGCGATTACCTCTGAACACGTGGCGCCGGTGGGTAGAGAGGGTCAATGCGCCCCGAACATCCTCATGCCATGTGCGGCTTTCGCTGCCGGCTTTCCTGGCTCAGACCGCTGCGGCGCCGCTGGCTGCTGTGGATTCTGATGCTCGGCGTTATCGTGCTCGTGGTGACGCGCTTTGTCGCCTTGCAGCAGTTCGTGGCGACGCTGGCGCATGGGCGCTGGCCGTGGATTCTGGCTGCCGCCCTGCTGCAGGGCGGGTACTATACGCTCTATGCGGCCCTCTACCAGGCGGGCTTTGCCACCGTTGGGGTTGCCAGCCGGGTGCCGGAGTTGATTCCCGTGCTCTTTGCCTCGATTCTGGCGGGGACGATCACCCCGACAGGTGGCCTCACTTCCGCTGCCGTGCTGATTGAGGATGCGGCCCGGCGCGAACAGCCGACGGCTCGGGCGGCGGAGGGGGTGCTCTTGGTGTGGGTGGCCGGCCTGACGGGTGCGGTTCCTCTGCTCGTGACCGGCTTGGTCTATTTGCGCTTGCGCGGCGCTCTGCAGCCCTACCAGATGGTTGGCGCCCTGATCTTTCTCTTGTACACGGCCGGGCTGACCGGCGTCCTGTTTCTGGCCATGTGGCAGCCCGGCCGGCTGCGCCATCTCTTGCGCGCATTCCAACGGACCGCCAACCGGCTCGCGACCCGGCTCAGACGCCCGCCTCTGCTGCCGGAGGACTGGGCCAGGAAGAACGCCGCCGAATCCACGGGTGCGGCGATCGCCATTGCCCGCCATCCCCGCAAGGTGGCGCGCACCCTGGCCCTGGCCCTGGCCGTACACCTGGCCAACCTGGTCAGCCTCTATCTCATCTTCCTGGCTTTCGACCGGCCGCCCACGGCCGGCGCGCTGGCCGCCGGCTTTTCTCTGGGCTATGCCTTCTCTGTCATCTCTATTATCCCGTTTGACCTCGGGCTGGTTGAGGGCATTATGACGATCGTGTACACCTCGCTCGGCGTGCCGGCCGCCAGTGCACTGGTGGTCACGCTGGCCTTTCGCGGCCTGAATGCCTGGCTGCCGGTGATCCTCAGCTTTGCGCTGCTGCGCCTGGTCTGGCGCCGTCGTGGCCGGCAGTGATATCGTGCACCATCTCGGGGGCGCTTTGGGCAGGGTTGGCTGCAACGGGATGCACCGGACGGCTCGGATGCACAAGCGCGGCCTGCTGCCTGGGAATAGGCCCGAGTTCAACGGCGCAGGCGCTTGACTGCGGTGGCGAGCCGGCGGGCGACATTGTCGACGGTGTGCAGGCCCAGTTCATCCTGCTCGGCCACGCCGGCGATGGCCGCGCCCGAGTGGCTGAACGGTGGCCCGTCGGAGATGGCGTACATGTCTTGCTGTAGAAAGAAGGTGTGCATGCTCTGCAACACTAACTCTTGCCCACCGTTGCGAAAGCCCCCGCAGGCGATCCCCGCCCCCACTTTGCCGCTCAGCTCGAACACGCCGCCAACCCGAAAGACCACCGTGCGGTCCATCATGGCCTTGAGCTGGCCGGTTACCTGGCCCATATACACCGGAGAGCCGAGGATGAGCCCATCGCAGCGACGCAGGGCCTCGCAGATGGCCCGCATGTCATCATCAACAACGCAAGCATGTGTGGCACGACAGCTCCAGCAACCGGTGCAAAAGCCGATTCGCTTGCTGGCTAGGCTGATATACTCCGTCTCGATGCCCTCGCCGGCGATGACAGTCAGGGCACGGCGCACAGCGTAAGCCGTGTTGCCGCCGGTGCGGGGGCTGCCCGAGATTCCTACGATCAACATAAGCAAAACTCCTCTCCGCAAATGGCGCTGCGTCATGGCAGATTGAAGTAGCGTGAGAAACACGGGCCACGCGCGGTAGAGATATTATACCGCAGGCGCCCCCGGCAGGCCAGCCGCGCGGCGGTTGCATGCGTCTGGTGCATCACTGTGCCGCATGGGCCGGAAGAGCCCGCTTTGAGGCTCCCCGCCCCAGGCGCTCAACTCGCTGCTGCGGCAGGCACGGCGCTAGCGCCTGCACTTTGCCGCATAGGCCCGATTCTCCTATAATGCGGTAGGTGAAGGCAAGTTGCGGCCAGCGGCGATATATGGCACGCCGCTAGTGGGCTGCGACCAGAGGGAGAGCTTTCATGAAAGTAACCTTTATCTACCCCGGCATCGGGGGCAAGGGCTTCAATAGCCTGGGCCAGGGTATGGATTCGGGATGGATAGCGCACGGATTGGCGATCCTGGCGGCGTGTGCGCGGCAAGTTGGGGCGGAAGTGGACCTGATCGACCTGCGGGCGCTGCCCAACTGGGAGACTCTGCGCAGCGAGGTGGAGTGCCGCCGGCCGGACATCGTCGCCGTGAGCATGATGAGCGTCGACTATAATCCGGGCATGCGCAGCCTGGCAATTGTTCGCGAGGTTGACCCGGCCATTCGCACCTGCGTTGGGGGGGCGCACCCCACTATCCTGCCGCAGGAGGTGCAAGACAGCCCCCTCGTGGACCATATCTTCCTGGGGGAAGGCGAGGTCACCTTCCCGGAGGCGATAGGCAAGTGGATGCGTGGCGAAACGGTGGAGCGGGTTGTACCCTCCGTCCACCCTGACCTCGACGAGGTGCCCTTTGCCGACCATGAGTTGTTCCTGAACGAATGGCGTCGCTGGGGCTATGACCTCGACTCGCCCGAGGCACCTTTCGTCCCCGAGCTGCCGCCGCCCTTTGTGACGATTATCGCCGGGCGCGGCTGCATGTACAACTGCAGCTACTGCCAGCCCGCCGAACGGCACATCTTTGGCTGCAAGGTGCGCCGGCGCAGCGTACCCAATGTGCTGGCCGAACTCGCATCCCTGCAGGCCAAGTTCCACTTTAACTCTTTCATGTTCCACGATGACTGCCTGACCGAAGACCGCGAGTGGGTGATCGCTTTCTGCCGCGCCTATCGCGAGGCGGGCTTTACCCAGCCCTTTTTCTGCCAGAGCCGCGCCGATATCATCGTCAAGAACGAGGATATGGTCGCCTTGATGGCCCAGGCCGGCCTGAGGGGCTATCTGATCGGCTTTGAGAGTGGGTCCGACCGGGTGCTGCGCTTTATCCGCAAGGGGACCAAGGTCTGGCAGAACTTGAAGGCGGCCGAAATCTGCCGCAAGTATGGTATCGCTATCTGGGCCAACTATATGCTCGGCCTGCCTACCGAAACCGAAGACGAGATGCGGGCCACCATCCGCATGCTGAAGGAGATCGATCCGGACTATTACAGCCCGGCCTTTTACACCCCCCATCCCGGCAGCGACCTCTTTGACTACTGTCAAGAGCACGACCTCTCGCTGATCGCCGACCACGACAGCTACCGGCGTAACCCGACGGAGGTCAAGATCAAGGGGCATGACCCCGAGTTCCTCAAGTGGGCGTTGGCCGAGTCGCAGCGGCGCACGCCGGCTAACCGGATCCGACGCGGGGTACGCCGCTTCTGGCGACGCTACGCCCAACCGCAGAAGGCCTGGCTCAAGCTCAGGAATGCTATCGCGGGGATCTAGAGCAGGACAATTGCTCTTGCCCGCCAAAAACCTTGCCCCCAAGCAGGGAGGAGGTCACGTGAAGAACCTGCTCATCACCGGCGGCGCCGGCTTTATCGGCTCCAACTTTGCTCGCTACATACTCGGCAAGTATCCGGACTATCGGGTTGTCGTCTACGACAAGCTGACCTACGCCGGCAACCTGGAGAACCTCAAGGACCTCCAGGATGATGCGCGCTTTCGTTTCGTCCACGGGGATATCGCCGACGCGGCCACGGTGGACCGGACGATGTGCGAGGAGGGCATTGACTGCATCGTCAACTTTGCCGCCGAGACGCATGTGGACCGCTCGCTCTTGGAGCCCGGCAGCTTTATCATGACCGACGTTTTCGGCACCTATGTGCTCCTGGAAGCAGCGCGCAAGCACAAGGTGCAGCGCTACCATCAGGTGAGCACCGACGAGGTCTATGGCGCCAAGCTGGAGGGGCGGTCGTTGGAGGACGACCCACTGGAGGCGCGCAGTCCCTACTCGGCGAGCAAGGCAGGGGGTGACCTCCTGGTGCAGTCCTACTTTACGAGCTTTGGCCTGCCGGTGACTATTACGCGTGGAGCAAACAACATCGGCCCCTACCAGTACCCTGAGAAGGCCGTGCCTCTCTTTGTCACCAACGCCATCGACGACCAGCCTCTGCCGATCTATGGCGATGGCCGGCAGGTGCGCGACTATCAATACGTGCTCGATCACTGTGAGGGCATCGACGTCGTGCTGCATCGGGGCCTGCCGGGCGAGGTCTATAACATCGGCAGCGAAGTTGAGACAGCGAATCTGGATATGGCCCATCTGCTGTTGGACCTTCTGGGCAAGCCCTATTCGCTGATTCAGCACGTCACCGACCGGCCCGGGCACGACCGGCGCTATGCCCTCGATTGCAGCAAGATACGCGCCCTGGGCTGGAAGCCGCGGAATACCTTTGCCCAGGCGCTGGAAAAGACCGTGCGCTGGTATGCTGAGAACCCGTCGTGGTGGCGGCCGATCAAAGAGGGCGAGCGGTATCAAGAGTACTATGCCCGCAACTATGCCCACCGCGACGAACTGGCCTGATGCCGAGCGCGGGCGCCTTCAGTTGCTCAGGCTCAGCGTGATGACGATATTGGCGACGATGGCGGCGGCAACGCCGAGGGCCAGCAGGACCTCGGCGCGCCGTCGCCGCCGGTTGTAGGCATCGCGCGCCAGCACAAGTAAGGGTGTTGCGATCAAAGCCAGGATCAGCGTTTGCTCCAGTGTCATCCCCCAGCGACAAGCGCCAGAATGAGAAGTGAATCCGCCAACCGAAGCTCCTTCCTGATGCTGCGAGGCAGGTCGATGTGGCTAGCGGGAAAGCCTGCGCCGCCGCGCCGTGCGCGGGGCATCCATCCCGCGAGACATGACGGCCACAACCACGATGACCATCGCTAGCAGTATGCCGGTGACTGGGAAGACGCCGCCGATGCTCCACTGAGTGACAATCAGCGTCCCCAACATTGGGCCCACCGCAGTGCCCAAGGCATTGAGGCTGGTGCTCATGCCATAGATGCCTCCTTGGTGACCCTCGGGCGAGTTCTCGGCGATGACGGCATTGGCGATGGGCGACACGGCGCCCATGGCAAACCCCATCAGCAGGCGAAGGAAGAGGAGTTGCGTCGGATTGCGGGCCAGCATCTGCGGGAAGCAGACGAGCGAAGCCAGGGCCAGGCAGGTGAGGAGCAGGCGCCGCTGGCCAAAGCGGCCTGCTGAACGACCGACGATTACCGCGGCCACAGCATTGGCCATAGCAGTAGCCCCGAGGATGATGCCGGTGGCTGTCGACGCCTCCCGACCACTGGCGACCAGGGTCTGTACATAGAGCGGCAAGGTTGGGCTGCTGACAGAGTTGGCCAGGTTGTTCAGCATCTGGAGCGCAACCATGGCCAGGAGGACCGGCTGGCCATTGATAGTGCGCAGGGTCAGCAGCAGAGGATTACCTTTCTGTTTTTCAGTAGCCGGTTTGAAATCCTCGTGGACCAGGCGCACGACCAGCAGCCCGGCGATGAGGAGCAGGACGGCCGACCCCAGGAACGCCGTACGGTAGCCCAAGGCGCCGCCGATCACCCCGCCTATCGAAGGCCCCAATGAGTTGCTGAGGAAAATGGCGCTCTGCAGCAGGCCCAGAGCAAAGCCGCACTGCTCGCGAGGCACCGACGTAGCAACCAGAGTCACAGCGGCGGCCACGGTACCCGTGAGCGCCCCCTGCACGATGCGTAGCAGGGCCAGTTGTGGCACGTTGGCCACAGCGGCTGAGAGTGCCAGCATCAAGCTGCCCCCAAACATCGCCCGGACGAGCATCAGTTTGCGGCCTCGACGGTCGGCGAGGAGCCCCCAGATTGGGGCGGAGAGGGCCATCATGATGGGGGCTGCCGAGTTGATGAGCCCCACCCAGAAGGCAACCTCTTTCAGCTCCGTTACACCTAACTCTTGGATGTAAAAGGCCAGGAACGGGTTCGAGATGCTGAACCCCAGGATAGCAATGGTCTCGGCGCCGAGGATGGTATAGAGGGTCCGCTGCCAGGGCTCCAGGCGCAGCCGGCGCAGACGCCGAATCAGACGGCGAAACGTGTAGGCCATATCCGCCTCATCTCACGATAGTGTTCGTCTTGCAGGACACAAAGCCTGGCTGTTACCATGGCGTCACCCCATTGGGCCAGACCAGGCAAGGTAATACCCGCCCGTTATGGGGTGGCTTTGCGGGCCTCGGCGAGTTTACGAGTTTGTAGGGCCACGGCGATGGGAAGGGGATAGAGGGGCCAAAGCCCAGGAGAGCGACCGTCTCGGCGAACAGGATGGTGTGCAGGTTACGTTGCCGGGGCAGCAGCCGCAACCGCCTGCGCAAGTGCTCGAACCAGGGGATCATTGCGGGGAATGACCTCCGGCTTGGGAACGAGCAGCCTTGCCACGCGCAATCTCCTGGTAGGCCAGGAGTGTCTCGGATGCCGTGCGTGCCCACGAAAAGCCGGCGGCGTGTGCAAGGCCCGCCGCGCGAAGGCGGCTGCGCAGATCTGGGTTGCCCACTATTTGCACGATGGCCTGTGCCCAACCGGCCACATCGTCGGCCTCGACGAGTAACGCGCCCGGGCCGCCCACCTCGGGCAGTGACGTAGCGTTGGCGCAGATGACCGGGGTGCCGCAGGCCAGGGCCTCTAATACCGTCAGGCCAAAGCCCTCATAGCGCGACGGGAAGAGAAAAGCCAACGCTCCGCTATACAGCGCCGGTTTGTCGCCTTCGTCCACGCGCCCCAGGAAGTGCAAGCCCTCGCTTAGCCCCGCTTCGGCAGCCAGGCGCCGAGGGTCAGGGGTCAGCACCGTGTCCGCTGCCGGCAGGACTCCGGCCAGCACCAATGGAGGCAGCCCAGGCTCAGCCCGCCGGGCTGCGGCCAATGCGCGGAAGAGGGTCCCGAGGTTGCGCCGCTGGTCAAAGCCGCCGAGATACAGCAAGTAATCCGCTGGGAGGTTGTGCTGGGCGCGGAGGGCCGCCAGCGCCTCGCGATTCTCAACCGGACGGTAGATGGGCGCGGTGGCCAGAGGGATGGCTCGTACCCTGTGCGCAAGCACGCCGAGATGGCGGACGATATCTTCGCAGGTGGCCTGAGCATCGGTCAGCACCAGCGCAGCCCGGCGCGCCGAACGCGCGACCATGGCCATGTAGGTGCGCACCAGCGCCGAGGTGCGATACGCCGGCAAGAGCAGGGGGATGAGGTCGTGCACGGTGACTAGGGTGGGGACCCCAGGCGCCAGCGGCGACGCGAAATAGGGCACGTGGGCGGCCGAGGCGGCCACGGCGCGGGCGGCGCGTGGGAAGGCGACCTGTTCGAACCAGACCTTTCCCGGGTTGGAATTCGCGCCTATCGCCCCCGGCACCGGGGCATCCTGCCAGGTGACGCCTTTGGGCAGGGGGCGCGACGCTCTCAGCTCCGGTGGGCCGCACAGAGCGATCTCCGGCCCATTCTCCATAGTGGCCAGGGCATCAACCAGGTGATGCAGGTACTGGCCGCTTCCGGCCGTCTCCTGACCCCAAAAGGCGGCGTTGATGGCGATCCGGAGGCGGCCCTGCGGGTCACTGGCCATCGCTCTCCCCACGCAGGCGGGCCGCCCAATCCTCGGCCAGGCCGTCAGTGATAAACGTACCGGCGCCGGACTCGCAGGACGCGCGATACTTGAGCTTGTCTGCTGAGCGGCGCAGCGGGTAGAACTCGATGTGGAAATGGTATGACGGGTGCGGCTCGCCATCGACGGGCGCCTGGTGCAGGACCATCATATAGCCCAGGGGGAAGCCGTACAGGCTGTCGTATTGCTGCATGACCGTCTTGAGCAGTTGGGCCAGCGACCAGCGCTCTTGGCGCGTCAGGTCGGTCAGCATCTGCAGGTGGCGACGGGCCAGAACGTGTACCTCGTAGGGAAAGCGGGCATAGAAGGGAACGACGGCGGTAAAGTCATCGTTCTCGACCGTGATCCGCTGGTTGTGAGTGTGCTCTGCGGCCAGCACATCGCAGAGCAGGCAGCGCCCGGTGCGCTCCATGTGGCGCTTGTGGGCGGCTACCTCGCGAGCCGGGATGGGAGGCGTGAAAGGAAAGGCATAGATCTGCCCATGGGGATGCGAGAGGGTCACGCCGATCTCCTGGCCCTTGTTCTCAAACACCAACACGTACTGCACTTCGGGGCGCGAGCCCAGCTCTTTCGTGCGGTCGGTCCAGACCCAGATCAAGCGGTCGATCATCTCGACAGGCTGCTCGGTCAGCGTTCCGGTGTGCTCCGGCGTGTAGACAACGACCTCGCAGACTCCCTCCGCCGGGGCTGCTTCCAGCAGGTCATAGCTCTCGATCTCGGGCGGCGGCGCGTTACGGCGAAAGGACGGGAACTTGTTTTCAAAGACCACAATCTCGAAATCGGAGGCCGGGATTTCCGTGGGAAAACCGCCCGGCTTGGTGGGGCACAGCGGGCAATAGTCCGGTGGCGGGAAGAAGGTACGTTCCTGCCGGTGGGTTGCTGTGACCACCCACTCCTCGAGCAACGGATTCCAACGCATTTCAGACATGGATGTGACCTCACATATCGGCTATCGGCTGTCGGTCATCGGCTATTGGCCTGCAGTTTTCCGTCGGTCGGCAATGAGCATAGTAGACAGTGGGCAGGGACATGGCATTTGCGGTCAACTGCCTACTGAGAGGATCGATAGCTGATAGCCAATGACCGATAGCCAATGGCCGGTAGCCCATATTACATTCGGCTACGAAAGTACTCGACGGTACGATCAATGCCTTCTTGCAGGGGCACAGTGGGCTGCCAGCCCAACACCTCGCGCGCTGCTGAGGCATCCAGATAGATTTTGAACACCTCGCCCTGCTTGGCCGGGCCGTGCAACTCGGGTCCCTGGTAGCCGGTGGCCTGCTTCAGGGCGGAAAAAACCTGGTTGACCGAAGTCCCAACGCCGCTGCCGATGTTGACGAGGGCGCCGTCGCCGCGGGTGAGCGCCAGAACGTTGGCTTGGGCGATGTCTCCGACGTACACGAAATCGCGCTCCTGCTCGCCCGTGCCGTTGATCATCGGATGGCCACCGGTGAGCATCTTGCCCGTAAAGATGGCTACAACGCCGGCCTCGCCTAGCGGGTCCTGCCGGGGGCCGTAGACGTTCGGATAGCGCAGGGTGGTATAGTCCAGCCCCCAGTTCTTGCGGTACAGGAAGAGATAGTGCTCCACATGGTGCTTGCTGGCGCCGTAGGGGTCCAGCGGGTTGACGGGGTGCTTCTCGTCTACCGGCAGGTACTGGGGTTCGCCGTAGGCTGCCCCACCCGTCGAAGCATAGATGATCTTGCGCACGCCGTGCTTGCGGGCGGCTTCCAGCAGCCGGAGGGAGCCGAGCACGTTAATGTCCGCGTAGAGCACCGGCTTTTCCAGCGATTCGCGTACGTTGGCCCGTGCGGCCTGGTGCGAGACGATCTCGGGTTTCTCCTCGGCCAAGATGCGGTCGAGGGCCTCCTCGTCGCGGATATCAACCTGATGGAAACGCGCCGCGGGGTTGACCTGCTCTCGCTTGCCGGTGGATAGGTCATCGACTACGGATACCTCATGGCCGGCGGCAACAAAGGCATCGACGATGTGGGAGCCGATGAACCCGGCACCGCCCGTGACGAGGACCTTCATTCCTCAACCTCCTTTGCCACCTCTGCGATGGTTTCAGCCACAGGGGCAAAATCGTAAAAGATGAGGTAACGGCCATCATCTTTGGTGACACGGCGCACCGAGACTTGCCATTCCGGAGGGGCCGTGTCCTCCTGTGGCTGGGCTTTGGGTTCCTGCGATTTGCTCTTCATTAATCTACACTCCCCGTGAACGGATGATGCTGAACATGAGCCAGGCGGCCATCAAGCCGGCAAGGATAAAGCCGATCTGCGGCACGGGTAGAGCGATGTCCACAATAGGCAGGCGGAACATGGCTGCTCGTTCGCCCCCCATGATGACCAACGCCGAGCCGACGATCAACGCCGCGACGACGATGCTGAATGCCAGTCGGTTGGCCAGGACGTCGAGCTTGGCCAGAATCCTCTCCAGGCGGCGCACATCGAGGCCCACGGTCAGACGGCCCTCCTCGATCTGCGCCGTGATGCTACTCAGCCGTGGCGGCATATCCTGGGCCAGGCGCTCTACCTGGCGCAAGGTTCGCAGGCCTTGCTTGGCCAGGTGGGCCGGCGAAAAGCGCTCGCGCGCAATCGCGGCCACGAACGGCTGTGCGGCATCCACCAACTGGAAACTTGGGTCCAGGCTCTGGGCAACCCCCTCCAACACCAGCACAGTCCGCGCCAACACCGCCATCTCGGCCGGCAGGCGCACCCGATGGCGCAGAGCGGTGGCAAGGACCTCGCCCAGGAATTCGCTGATCGGCACCTCTTCGAGGACCAGACCGTAATAGCGCCACAGGAGGCGTTCCAAATCGCGACTCAGCCCCCGCACATCACTCTGGCCGCTGATCGCACCCATCCGCCGGATGGTGTAGATCATCTCTTCGACATCCTGGGCGACGAGCGCCCAGAGCAGGTCGCGCAGATTGGCCTTGCTGACCTGGGAGAGGTGCCCGACCATGCCGAAATCCACAAAGCCGATCCGCTCGCCGCACACAAGAATGTTTGCTGGGTGGGGATCGCCGTGGAAGAACCCATCCTCAAAGACCTGCTTCAGATAGAGTTCGACGATCAGGTTGGCGACGGCTTGCAGGTCTCGCCCCTCGGCCCGTAGGCGCTCCACCTCGGACACTTTTGTGCCGCCGAGATCTTCCATTGTGATG
This sequence comes from Anaerolineae bacterium, assembly GCA_034428955.1. Taxonomy (GTDB): domain Bacteria; phylum Chloroflexota; class Anaerolineae; order SpSt-313; family SpSt-313; genus DAOUGZ01. Next base: position 36,647 of record DAOUGZ010000038.1, read on the forward strand.
ACACGATGGGTAGTGTGCGCCCAGTGGATACGCGGCACCCAGGCCCTCGGGTCATCGGCCAGGTTCTTGCGGAGCCGGTCCGCGTTGCGCCCCTCAATGGTATAGTCCAGCTCTTCGCGGAGCGCGCGTGCGAACTCGAGGAGCAATTCCGATAGGTGGTATTCCCGGAATGCGGACGAACGGCCCTCGACGAAACGGATCTGGCGCAGAAGGATATCCAGGTCGGCCTCGACGATCCGGTCCACCCCCGGGCGCTGGACCTTGACGACAACTCGCTGGCCATCCTGGAGCACGGCCCGGTGGACCTGGCCGATGGACGCCGCAGCAATCGGCTCCCAGGTGAACTCGGCAAAAACGTCCTCGACGGCCGCACCCAGCTCGGCCTCCAGTTGAGCGCGTACCTCTTGCGGCGGAACCGGTGTGGCCTTGTCCAGCAGGCGGCTCAGTTGAGCAATATATTCGGGGGGCACGAGGTCGGGCCGCGTGCTGAACACCTGCCCAAGCTTGATGTAGGTTGGGCCGAGTTCCTCGAGGGTACGGCGGGCCCGCTCCGGTAGCGAGAGGCGTTCGATACGGCGGTCAGCCTCCACAGCGCGACGTCGCCAGGGAGGAAGGAATCGGCCAAGCTCTAAGCGTTCCACCAGAAAGCCGAGCCCGTTCTTGAGCAGGATTTCGGCGATCTGTCGGATGCGAGCGATCTCTTCATATGGCCGGCGCCAAAAAAGCCCCAGAGGCAACGTGCCACCCCCTTTACCACAAGCCAGCGGCTATTATAGCACGCTTCGAGGGTAGAGTCATAGCGCCTTTGCGATCCGTCGCCACCTGGGCTGGAGCCGGCTATCTCGTTGCGTCACCCCTTACTGGGCTTTCGCCTCGCCTGCGGGGCTTGCAGGCCGTACTCCCGGCAGTGCGGGGGTCGCCCTGGCTGGGTCTGAAAACGCGCCCTAAAAGCCCAGATCGTATTGGGTGAGGCCGAGTTCCTGCTGCATGATCTTGAGGTTCTTTTGCAGGTTGGGGTTGACCTCGACACCGACTGCACGGATGTGCTCGGTGTTATAGTATTCCTTCTCGCCGGCGGTGTAGATGCGCTCCTCGCCGGGCGCTTTGCGCGCCGCGCGGAGCTGGCGCATGATTTCACCCGTCGCACGCTTGAACTCGTCGAGCGAGGTAAAGTGCTCGACGTCAATAGCCATGAAAAAGTGGCCCAGCCGCAGAGGCTGAGGCTTGCCGTCCGGAGCGACATCGGTCAGGGCGCTCAGGAAGGCGCCGCCCTGGAAGGCCGCCGAGAGGATTTCGACGATGGTGGCCAGACCATAGCCCTTGTGGCCGCCCATCTCAGAGCCCGCACCTCCCAACGGCAGGAGCGCCGCCGTCTTGCGCGTGAGGCCCTTGAGGATCTCGGGGCTGTCGGTCGCCGTCGTGCCATCCTCCCTGACCACCCAGCCGGCCGGTGTGGGCTTTTCGGCGCGATCCAGCACCTCGATCTTGCCACGCTGGGTGATGGATGTGGCGGCGTCGTACAGGAAGGGGAACGGCTCATCCGTGGGCGCGCCGAAGGCAATAGGGTTCGTGCCCAGCATGGGTTGAACGGCAAAAGTCGGGGCGATGGATGGGCGGGCGTTGGTGACGGTCATGCCCACCATGCCCTCGCAGGTGGCCATCAGCGGATAGTACCCGGCAATGCCAAAGTGGCTCGAGTTGCGCACGGCGACCGAGCCCATGCCGTACTGGCGAGCTTTGTCTATGGCCATGCGCATCGAGCGGTAGGCGATGACCTGCCCCATGCCCAGCCCGCCATCTACGACGGCTGTAGTGGGAGTGTCTTTGATGACCTCCAGCCGGGTTTCGGGTTGCTGGATGCCGCTCTTGATGCGGTCATAGTACATCTTGAGCCGGCCGACACCGTGAGACTCGATACCAAAGAGGTCGGAGGTGATGAGGATTTCGGCCGTGATGCGGGCGTCATCGGGCGGGACGCCCAGGGCCAAGAAGACATCGACCATGAAGGACTGCAGGGTGTCGACGGCGATGCGGGTGGTGTTTATGGACATAAATGCTACTCCCAGTTCCGGAGGTTGGACATGGCACGCGCCGCGTGCAGGGGTAAAGGGACCTGGAGGCGCCGCCACGCTGACGGGATACCATGCCATGACTAGCCGTGAGCCCGTGCCGGTGGCTCACTCACCGAGCCTATGTTAGCCGGTTGCTGCACTTCTGTCAATTGTGCACGGGCCGGGGCGGCGCGACGATCAATGCCGCGGCCAGGGCCAGGTCCAGCCAGAAGAGGGCAGAGAGGACAATGACGTCTGGGTTGAACTGGGCATAGACGAGGAAGGCGAGCACCGACGCAGCGATAGCCGCCAGGAGATCTCCCTGGGGGTGCGCCGGCCTGCGTACAAGGGCGCGGGCGACGGTCCGGAAAAAGGCCACGACCAGGGCCGCAAAGGCCAGCAGGCCCGGAATGCCGGCCGAGACGAGGTGCTCGAGGAGGATGTTGTGCGGGTCATCGACGAATTCGTTGGATGGGAGATAGTTGTCCAGCTCGGGTGGGCTGTGGGCCGCAAAGACCGGCGCAAAAGTCTCAGGACCGTAGCCGAGAAGCCATCGCTCCTTGATCGCAGCTACCGTTCCACTCCAGATATAGTGCCGCTCATTCAGTGTATACGTGCGGAATTGGGGCGTCGGGCCGGTCGCAGCCTGCCCGGGCACGCGGGGCTCGATGCTGATGGCGACAAACAGAACCCCACCCAACAGCACGGCGGCGAGGAGCCCCAGCAGCAGCGCGCGGCGCTGCCCTCGCCATGCCCAATACCCCAAAAAAAGCAAACCGCCGGCCATCAGGGCCAGCAAGGCACTGCGGGCACGTGTGAGCAGGAGGCACAGCACCTGCAATGCCGCTACCAGTCCGTAGCGCAGCCGCTCGCTCCGCTCCCCCGCAGTGGCTATCCGTAACAAGGAGAAGGGGGCCACCATCGCCAGGTACGCGCCCAGATAGATGGTGTTCCCCATAGTGGAGAATACCGGGCTGACCCCTCTGAGCGTCCAGTCGAAGGGGTCACGGCCGATATACTGGGCGAGACCGTAGGTGATCACAGGCATGCTGCCGAGGAGCAGGGTGCCGGTCAACTGTTGGGGGTAATGTGGCTCTTGAGCGGCTTCGTAGATCAGCAGACAGAAAGCAACCAGACTTAGAGCAGTCAGTAGGCCATGTGGGCTATGCTGCTGGCCAAAGAGGCTCCGCTGCGGGTCCACGGAGCCGATCGTCGCAGCAGCCAGTACCCCCAGGTAGAGCAGGATGCACCACACCAAGGGGCCGGCTGCAGAGGGGCTGACGCTCCCTTTGGCGACCGGAAAGGCGGCGCTTCCCCTGCGCCGCTCCAGCATCAGGCGAGTGAGGCGAGCCAGGGACATGGCGGCGACAACGGAAATGAAGAAGGGAACCTTGACCGGCTCGAAGGGGCGCGCTGCAAAGGGGTTGAGGCAAAGCGGCAGCAGGAGGGCCACGATCAGCCCACCTGCTGCCACCAAGCGACGGCAGCAACGTGCCGCTATCTGCGCGTTCGCTTGAGCCATCTCGGCTGCGTGGGGATAACGAGCACCCCGGCGATGAGGCCGAAACCGAGGATGCCACCGACCGTGGCCGTTTGCTGCACGCGTGAGGGGCTTAGGAGCGAGATTTCGCCGCTGGCGGCCGCATCGCCACTCGCGGCTGCATCACCACTGGCGGCCGCATCACCGCTGGCGGCGGAGGAAGCGGCCGTTGGCGACAACGGCGCATCGCTGCCGGAGACAGTGGGCTCGGCTTCTGCTGGGGTCGTCGCTTCCACGGACGGCTCTGTGGTTGCCGTCGTTTCTGCTTCTTCGACCTGACCGGTCGGCGGGGGGGGCGTGGCTGCTGGCTGCTGGCATCCGGCCAACAGGATCAGGGTGCTCAGCGCCAACGCACCGCAGGCAGTTCGAAGTGTTGCTCTCATGTTGCCTCCCTGGGCAAGGAACATGTGCACATCCGCATGGGCCGGAACCCTGCAGCACAGGGCCTAATCCGCCGGCCCGACACGGGCGCACATCCGATAATGACCATCTACTGGGGCGACAGCGCTCCAACCGTCTTCTGGAAGCGAGCATAGCCGACGCCCTGCCCGATATTAGCTGCAAGCAGAGTCTTTGTCAATTGCGAGATGGGCGAGCGCAGAGCGGCTATCGAGTGGTCGCAGGGACCGCGGAGAGGGTTGCCATCGCGTGGGGCGCTGGGGGCCGGCGTTCACCACGGTGGGGCGCTCGCAGAGTCCGCCGGGAGTGACACAAGGTCGCCCGGAAAAGGCCCTGGAGCGAAGGAGATGGACCCACTGCTATCAACCGGTGTGGTGATCGCCCAAGCAGCAAGCGCTGCGGTGGCGTGCAACCGGCTTTGGCAATCTACGCTCCAGCCGGTAGTGTGGCGCTACTGAACGTTCAACACGTAACCCCGCCGGCGCAGGGTGCGCAGGTAACGGGGTTGCACGGCATTCCTTTCGATCTTTTGCCGGAGGTTGCGGATGGTGACGCGAACGAGTGCGGGGCCACCGGTACCCGGCTTGTAGCCCCATACATCCGATAGGAGCTGGCGTGCGGAGAAGGCCTTGCCATGGTTCTGCATAAAATAGCCCAGGAGATCGGTCTCTATCGGCGTTAGGCGAACGGCGCGCCCGCCCATGTTGAGTTCAAAAGTACGCGGGTCGAGCGTCCACTGGTTCACGACCAGCGGACGCAGCCCATGGTCCGCCGTCTCCGGCCGATAGTTGCAGCGACGGAGCACGCTGCGTAGGCGAGCCTCCAATTCGGGGAAAGCGAAGGGCTTGGTGACATAGTCGTCGGCGCCGGCATCGAGGCCCACGACCACATCGGTGAGTTGGTCGCGCGCGGTCAAAAAGATGACCGGCAACGTATCCTCCAACCGCGCCCGCAGGGCCCGGCAAAGCTGGAACCCGTCCATCCCCGGCATGACGATATCGAGGATGGCAATGTCCGGAGTCTGGTCCGCTGTCAGATGCAGGGCTTGTGTGCCATCGTAGGCGATCATCACATCATAACCGGCCCGCCTCAATCCGCTCTGCAGCATGTTGGCAAGGTCAATTTCGTCGTCGACAACCAGGATCTTGGCGGACATCGGGTTTCGCTCCTTGGGCTCCTGTGCAGCCTGCTCTCATCATGCGCCAGAGAACCGGGCGCCATTGGCATTGATTATAGTAAACTTGGATTAAGACACGATGAAAAGCGGCCGGCAGTTGATGATAGTTCATTAATCTTGGGGCCGGCTCCTGATGAGAACGGTCCACTCCCCTTCCTGGGTAGTCTCCCCGCGCTGGTTCCGGACGGTCATGCTGATGGCCACGACGCCGCCGCCCAGGCGCCGCATCGGACGCTTGCGCAGAATGCGCGCCGTGACGGCGATGGTATCGCCGATGAGCACCGGCGCCTTGAACTTCCAGTCTAGGCCCATGAAGGCGATGGCCGTGCCCTCGATGAACCCCAGGCGGCTGGCCAGGCCAGAGGCGATGGAGAGCCCCAGCAGACCGTGGGCGATGCGCTGGCCAAAGGGGGTGTCGCGGGCGTATTCGGCATCGGTGTGCAGTTGATTATAGTCGCCCGAGAGCCCGGAGAAGAGGACGATATCGGTCTCGGTCACCGTCCGGCCCGGGCTGGTCATCTCCAGGCCCTCTTCCATCTCCTCAAAGTACATGCCCCGTGGTCTTGGGTCGCTCATTTTGCCCTCCTTATGCATGTCGTCAACTATCGTTAACATCCTGCGAGGCGAATGGTTGCGCTGCCCAACCTTGACCCCGGACAATGCCCTGGGGCGCCAGTTGACCGTAGCCCACGGCTGGGGCATAATGAATAGGTCTATCGGCAGTGTGTTCATCTACCCCCGGGAGGCCTCTGTGAACCTCACATTCCACGGCGCCGCGGGCACCGTGACCGGCTCCATGCATCGCCTGGAGATTGGCGGCGCCAACGTGCTTCTCGACTGCGGCCTGTTCCAGGGCCGTCGCTGGCAGAGCTATGAGCGGAACCGGCATTTCCCGTTCAACCCCAGCGATATCGATGTACTTTTGCTTTCCCACGCGCACATTGACCACAGCGGCAATATTCCCTCGCTGACCAAGCAGGGTTTTGCCGGCAGCATCTATACGACCTCTGCTACTCGTGACCTCTGCGCGGCGATGCTGCGCGATTCTGCCTACATCCAGGGGCAGGATGCCGAGTACGTGAACAAGAAGCGGCGGCGGCGCGGTGAGCCCCCCGTGGAGCCCCTCTACACGATCGCCGATGCCACCGACAGCCTGCAGGGCTTTGTCGGCCTGGGCTATGGGCGGCGTTTCGTGGCGGCCCCAGGCGTACGGGCCACCTTCTATGATGCCGGCCACATCCTGGGCTCGGCCATCACCGTCCTTGACCTTGAGGAGAGCGGGCATCGCCTACGTCTGGCCTATAGCGGCGATCTGGGCGCTCGCGGGCGCCCTATCGTGCGCGATCCCTCTATCATCGGTGATATCGACGTGCTCATCCTCGAGAGCACCTATGGAAGCCGCACTCACGAGGCGCCTGAGGACGCCCAGGCCAGGCTGGAGCAGATCGTCAACGAAACGTGCCGCCGTGGCGGCAAACTCATCGTGCCCGCCTTTGCCGTTGGGCGCACGCAGACCCTGGTCTACCAGTTGCGCCTGCTGTTGGAGCAACGGCGTATTCCGGAACTGCCCATCTTTGTCGACTCGCCCCTGGCGATCAACGTCACCGAGATCTTTCGGCTGCACCCCGAGTGCTACGACGATGAAACGGCAGGGTTCCTGGAAGACAACGGTGACCCCTTTGGCTTCAGGCGCCTGAGCTACACCCGCTCGGCGGACCAGTCCAAGGCGCTCAATACCCTCGATGAGCCGGCCATTATCATCAGCGCTTCGGGGATGGCTGAGGCCGGGCGCATCCTGCACCATCTCAAGAACAACATCACCGACCCGCGCAATACAGTGCTCCTGGTCGGCTATCAGGCCGAACACACGTTGGGGCGCAAGATCCAGGAGCGCCGGGCTCAGGTGCCCATCTTTGGCGAAATGTACCCCCTGCGGGCGCAGGTGGAGGTCATCAACGGCTACAGCGCCCATGCCGATCGGGAGGGCCTGCTGGCCTGGGTCCGCGCCATACGTGGCGACCGGCTGCGCCGGGTGTTCCTGGTGCACGGCGAAGAGGAGTCGTCTGCGAGCCTGGCCGAGGCGTTGCGCGAGCTTGGGTTGGATGTGCGCGTACCGCGGCTCAATGAGACGCACACCCTTCGCTGATCCGGGGTAGAGGTCAGAGTTCGGCTGTATCCAGAATAATGGTCACTGGGCCATCGTTGGCGATCTGGACGAGCATATGCGCGCCAAAGACGCCCGTCTCTACCTGGCCCACGCCGGCGGCGCGCAGCGCATCGACAAACCGCTCCACGAGCGGCTCGGCGATGGCTGGCGGCGCCGCGGCCATAAAGTCGGGGCGCCGCCCGCGCCTGGCGTTGGCATAGAGCGTGAACTGGGAAATGACCAGTGCACCTTCGCCCGTATCCAGCAGGGAAAGGTTCATCTTGCCGTTTGCATCCTCAAAGATGCGCAGGTTGGCTACCTTTTCGGCCAGACGGACGGCCTCGGCGGACCCGTCGGTGTGGGTGACGCCCACAAGAATGACCAGCCCCTGCTCGATCTGCCCCACCGGGCGACCATCGATCAGGACTGCCCCGTGCTGGGCTCGCTGTAGAATAGCTCTCATGGTGATGCCTCCGGCTATGGTAACAGTAGATAGTGGACAGTTGACAGTGGCTGTCCATTGCCCATTGATCCCGGCGTTTGCGCCCGAGCGCCGAATCTGGTATAGTCAGCAGTGGAAATAGACGCGCTCATAACACAGGGAGAGGCGCCCAAGGCATGGTCAAGTTGTTGATGACCTGGAACATTCGCCCCGGTAAGGAACAGGAGTATATCGAGTTCCTCACCCAAGAGTTCGCGCCCACGATAATGCGCCTGGGGATCCAGCCGACCGACGCGTGGCTCACCATCTATGGTGAGGGGCCGCAGGTCCATGCGGGCGGCACGGCGGCGGACTTGGAGACGATGGAGCGCATCCTCGCCGGCAAGGATTGGCACAAGCTGGAGAGGAAACTGCTCACCCTGGTGCAGGATTACTGCCGCAAGATCGTGGTGGCTACCAGCGGCTTTCAGATTTGAGTGTCCGTTCGTATGAACGGTAGATAACCCGGCAGTAAAAGAGACAAGAGCCGCAGAATGGTACTCTTGTCTCTTTCGTTTGTCGGCGCTTTGACTGCGCCGCCTGGTGTGCGTCTGGCTGCCCCGCAGGGGGCGAAGCCCGCCTTACTTCTCAGCTTTACCCTCGCTCTTGGCGCCTTCGCTCTTCCCTGCTCCCTCAGTCTTGCTCTCAGATTCGCCCTTGTCTTTGCTCTCGCTGTGCTTCTCTTTGGGCACGGCGATATTGTTCCCCGAGCTGCGATGGTCCGTGCAATAGAACCCGGAGCCCTTGAAGACAATACCTACCGGAAACGGAACCCGGTGGATCGGTCCCTCACATTCGGGACACTTTTGCAGGGGATCATCGGTAATGCGCTGCCATCGCTCAAAATGGATGCCACAGGTATCGCATTCGTACTCGTACGTGGGCATAGTATCACCTCGCCTACATGGTACAGGCCATTAGTGGCCCGCAGAGATTCTGATGGCCCGCGCCATTTGACGAGAACCACGAGATGCAGGCCATCAACATCAATACGGTTAGCCACTAGTGCGGCTCAACTCAACGTGGCGCCGCAGAGCCCGGCACCTCGCCCTCGAGCCGATGTGGCCACGGCAGAGGCGGCGAGTAACCGGAAGCTCCGCCTATTCTACTCCGCTTCCGTTTGCTATGCAAGTTTCCGTCAACGGGGGCCCAATGTAACCCACCGATGTTTTGCAGGGGTCATCAATGAGGGCTAGACTCCACAGGCAACCGAAACCAGGCTGCCTAGGCAGAGGTTACGTGAGGCACATTAGGAGGTGAAATGTCTGAAGCTGAGTATGGCGGCTCGGTTGATACTCTGCGTATCCGGCCTGAGCCCATGTTCGAGCTGTCGCCCTATCTCTATATGCAGTTCATGGAGCCGCTGGGCACCACCGACTCATCGGTGGAGGCGGCCTGGGACTTTGAGCGCGGCGTCTGGCGTGAGGATGTGCTGCAGGTCGCGCGAGAGCTGGCCCCGCCCCTCATCCGTTGGCCGGGTGGTTGCCTGACCTCCTACTACCGTTGGCAGGAGGGTGTCGGCCCGCGCGAGCAGCGCCGGCCCATGCTCAACCTCCTCTGGGGCGGCGTTGAGACGAACGAGGTCGGCACTCACGAGTTCATCGATTTCTGCCGCCAGGTGGGGGCTGCTCCGCTGCTGGCCGTCAACTTTGAGGCCGATGGCCGCCAGCACTGGGCACATCCGGCGCGCGGCGGCGTGCGCGCCGCTGGGCCACAGGAGGCGGCCGAGTGGGTGGACTATTGCAACAATCCGGCCAACCCGGCCCGCCGTGCGCATGGGGCGGAAGAGCCGTTCGACGTCCGCCTCTGGCAGATCGGCAACGAGACCTCTTACGATGCCCGGGGCTGCGACTGCCGAACGGCCGCGCAGCGTACCCTCGCCTTTGCCCGGGCCATGCGCCAGGCCGACCCGAGCATCCACCTGATCGGCTGGGGCGACAGCGGCTGGGCGCCCACGATGCTCGAGACGGCGGGCGAGGAGCTGCAGTACATCGCCTTTCACCATCATTTCGGCTCCACACTGGAGGATTCGCCCCTCCGCTGGAACGAGTGGCGCGTGGACCCTGCCCGCACCTGGGAGCATCTCATGAGCGCCCACAAGTCTGCTGAGGCCAAGCTGCAGGAGATGCGCGAGGCCGTGGCGGGCTATCCGGTGGGCCTGGCCCTCACCGAAAGCCACTTCAGCCTGCCCGGCCGCCACCGCTGCGATGTGCTGCTGACCTGGGCCGCCGGCGTCGCCAACGCCCGCGTGCTCAACGTGCATGAAAGGAACGGCGATCTGCTCAAGATCGCCACCCTGGCAGACTTTTTCGGGACGCGCTGGACGAACAACGCGCTCATGATACCGGTTCCCAAGGGCCGGCCGTACATGCTGCCGGTGGGGCGGGTGATGTCCCTCTTTGGCCGGCATACGGGGCAGGCAGAGCTTGCTGTGACCCACTCGCCGGCCGGCTTGGATGTGACCGCCAGCCGCTCGGGGGGGCGCATCTATATCCACGCTGTGAACACCCAGCGCACGATGCCGGTCAGGGCGCGCATCGCCGTGGCCGGCATGGAGATGATGGGCGGCCGTGCCTTCCAGATTGCGGCCGACCCGATGACCGAGATAGATCCAACCACGGACGAGCAGTTCGCCCCTGCCGTACACAACCTGCCATCCGATGGGGCCTGGGAGTTCCCCGCCGCGTCCGTCACGGCCGTTGAGCTGGATGTGCGGTAAACCCGGAAGCCGAGGGGTCTGCCCGGAGAGCGAGAGGCGCAGGTTGGGCAAGGGGCCACAACATGCTGCCGAGGCTCTGGGCAGACCCGCAGCTTGGGGCCACCTCAAGAATCCACTATAATCCCTCCAACAATCGCGCTGATTCCTGCAAGTGCGCACGCGGTTGGTGATCGTCCGGCCCATCCAATCCTGGGACGTTGCACCCGGTATGCCGTCTGCGGCCAGAATGCCCGCCATGTATCCGCTGGCTGTGACCGGAATGCCGGGAAGCGCGCTTTGTGGCCGAGAACGGCATCGGGCAGCGGAAGGGTCGGCTGGAAGGCGGATTGCCTGCGGGCATCGCCGAGTTCTGCGTCCTGGGAGGGCACACTGCTATGGTTTCTAGGACCATACTACCCGCTCGTGATGCCGACACAGCCGTGGTCATGGAGGATCTCATCCGCGAGTCCCTGCAGATTCTCTTGCCGGTCACTGTAGCGGTGTCCTGGATCTGGCTGGCGGTCGAGATTGTCGTACTCGGGCAGCATCTCAGCCATGCCTATGCCGCTCTGGCGCTGATCGGCCTGGCGGTGGCCGGGTGCTACATGCTCTATCAGAGGCATCTGCGTCTGGCCGTCGGCGCCTATGTTGCGGGGCTGCTGGGCGTGGCCACGCTGCTCGCTTGGTGTTTCACTATCCCCTCCGTGCTCAACCTCTACGCTCTGGTCGTCCTGATCACGGCCATGCTTACCAACGCCGGCGTCATGTGGGGAGTGGCGGGGGTCAGCGCCGTGAGTGCCCTGCTCATCGGCCTGAGCAGTGGGCAGATGACGGCTGGGGACCTGGTGACCTCTCTCACCTTCATCCTCCTTTCAGCGTTGGCGGCCTGGCTCAGCTCGCGCCGGCTGTTCACAGCGCTACATTGGGCACTCAGCATGACCCAGCAGGCGCAGAAGAGTGCTCAGGATGCTCGCGCGCGCCGGGCCGAGGTGCGCAGCATGCTAAAGAGCCTTGATGAAGCCTATGCTCGCCTGGAGCGGACCAACGAGGCACTGATGTTTGCCCGTGAGGCGGCGGAGCGGGCCTACCGCTTCAAGGCCGAGTTCGTGGCCAACGTCAGCCATGAGCTGCGTACGCCTCTCAACCTGATCGTCGGCTTTAGCGAGATGATCGCTACGGCGCCGGAGAGCTACAAGGGTACGCCTCTGCCCAGCGAATACCGGGGCGATGTGATGGCCATCTATCGCAGTGCGCGACACCTGGGGGAGCTGATCAACGATGTCCTGGATCTCTCGCAGGTCGAATCGGGGCGCCTGTCGCTGGAGCGAGAGCCGGCCGAGCTGGAGGAGATTGTCCACGAGGCGGTTGGGATCGTACGGGGCCTGGCAGAGGCCAAGGGCCTGCGGCTGGAGGTGGACGTGCCCGAGGACCTGCCGCGCTTACGCCTGGACCGGACACGCATCCGCCAGGTCCTGCTGAACCTGCTGACGAATGCTACGCGTTTCACCGACCAGGGCTGGATCTGCCTCCGCACCTGGCTCGACGGGCAGCAAGTATGGGTGACGGTTGAGGATTCCGGGCAGGGGATTCCCCAGGAACGGGTCGGCCGGGCCTTTGAGGCCTTTAGCCAGCTCCACGATGGCCAGGCGCGGGAGGGAAGCGGGCTGGGGTTGGCAGTAAGCAAGCGGTTCGTAGAGCTACACGGTGGGACGATGGCGATCGAGAGCACTCTGGGCCAGGGCACCACGGTGTCCTTCACGCTGCCCGTGCCGGGGAGCGGTCTGGATGTTCCGCTGGCCTTGCTCAAGCCCGACGCATCGGTGCCGGGCCAGGAAGGGCAGCCCTGGGTGCTGGTGCTGCACGATGATACGCGCGTTGCTGGGCTCTTGCGTCGCTACGCCGAAGGCTATCAGTTCATCGCGGCCGATACTGTCGAGAGTGCCTGTACGCTAATCGGGGAGGCGCTGCCGGCAGCGGTGATCATGGACGGCAGTTGGGCTGCCCGATGGACCGAGATTGCCGCCCGGTCGCCTGTACCTGCCAGGGTGCCGGTGCTGAGTTGCCCCTTACCTGGGCTGCGCCGGCTGGCCCAGGCTCTGGGCGCTCTCGAGTACCTGACCAAACCGGTGACGCGAGAGCAACTTCTGGCCAGTCTCGCGCGCCTGCCGTATGCTCCGCAGACGGTGCTGGTCGTCGACGACGATCCGAGTTTCGTACGCTTGGTCACGCGGGTGCTCAAAGCCCACGATGCGACCATGACCATCCTGGAGGCCTCCGGCGGTGAGGAGGGCTTGGCGCTGCTCCGCGCCAGGCGGCCCGATGTGGTGCTGCTGGACCTTCTGATGCCCGAGGTGAGCGGCTACGACCTGCTGGTTGAGATCAGAAGCGACGAGACCCTGTCGGGCATACCCGTCATCATCATGTCTGCGCGGGGGGTTGAGGACGAGACGGCGCCGCTGCAGGGGGACTTTTACCTGACGCGCGGCCAGGGCTTTGCGCCGGGGCAGGTGGTGGAGGTCATCCAGGCTCTGCTGCCGGTGGTCACCCGGCAGGGGGCAGTCGACCCACCAGTGGACCCAACCAGCGACGAAAGACGTCCAGGAGTTCCTCTTGGCTGACCGGCTTGGTGATATAGTCGCTGGCGCCCATCGCCGTGGCCAGCTCGCGCTCGCGGAGGACGGAGCAGATCACCACGGGGATGCCCGCGGTGGCGGGCTCGTTTCTCAGCCGCTGCAAGACCTCCCAGCCATCCTGGTTGGGCATCATGACGTCGAGTGTAACGATCTGGGGCTGGAGCTCCACGGCCAGGCGCAGAGCTTGCTCGCCACTAGTGGCTCCGACGACAGTGATGTCGTGGCCGGCGAGGTAGCGCCGCAGCAGGGCTACCAGGTCCTGATTGTCGTCGACAACCAGGACCGTTACGCCGCGGGTGGTCGGCAGCCGGACGCGCGCCAGCCAGTGGCTACCCTCCGACTCCGTCACCAGCGCTCCCCCTTGCGCTTCCAGGAGCGCCCTGGCCACAGAAAGGCCCATGTGCGCTTCCTCCGTCGGCGCTGAGGGCAAGGGAACGCCTTCGATGGGAGTGTGGTGTGCGCGCAACGTGATGCTCAGGTGCTCTTGGCCGGAGGTGGCCGAAACCTCGATGCACCCTTGCGTCGTCGCGTTCAGGGCATAGGTGAAGAGGCTCAACAGAGCCTGGCGGAGCATGACACGGTCGGCCAGCACGAGCGGCCACAGCTCAGGGGAGATGATGCGTATCTCCGAGCCTGCTCGCTTGCAGATGGGAGCCAGCAGGTCCAGGATGCCCCGTATCGTATCCCGCACGTCCAGCGAGTCCGCCTTGACGGCCTGCCGGAGGCGTGCGACCTCGGCCTCGGCGGCCTGCAGCGCACTCGCCTGAGCCTGCCTGTCCTCGGCTACATCCTCGCCTGCCGCGCCGGCTTCGCCCATCCGGTCCTGCAGGAGGCTGGCCACCGCTTCCACGCCCTTCTCCAACTCGCGATAGGCCTGCCGCTCACTCAGGCCGCGTCGCTCGGCGATTTCGCACATGGGCAGGCTGTCCACATAGCGGTAGGTCAGGATGGCATGGGCACGGGCCGCATCGGAGGGCGCAGACTCGAGCTCCTGGGGGCGCAGGACTTCTATGCAGTCCAGCAGGAGGCGGCGCAGTGCCTGGGCCCGCGTTACCTGGTCGAGACTCTGCTCGGCATCGATCAGCGCCGCCAGGGGATGGTTCTGCAGGTAGGCATAATCGTACAGATGCGCAAGAGCGCTGCGCACCTGTCGCACGAGGTCACCGGATGGTGAATCGATCCCAGGCATGTGTGTGCCCTGCCATCTCGGGCTGGCAAAACTTGGCAGTAGGGCGTCAGAAAAGACCTAGTGCCATAGCTTTGGCTAACCTATAATGAGTGAAAAGGAGAGCTTGCCTCGCGCTCATTCTACACGACATGCCCCAGTGAGGCAACCGCGCGAAGGAGCTCGGCGCCCGGCGGCGAGCAGCCATCGTTCGTGGGGCTGGCGAGAAGGGAGGTTGCAGGGCCACAGAGGCTGGTGAATCGAGTGCTCGCGTAGGCGCGCAGGTGCGCGACTGCCAGGTTTGAGGCACCCGGCGATACGAGTTCGGAGAGTGCAGGTGTGCACGCAGGAGTGCAAGGAGGAAGGACCGATGTCTGACGGAAAGGTATGTCGTAGGGAGTTCTTGCTGACTGCCGGCGCGTCGGTAGCTGCCGTTGCCCTGGCGGCCTGCACGCCGAAGCAGCCAGCGCCCCCGGACACGGGCCAGACGACGCCAACGACGGCCTCTGAGCCCTCGCAGCCCCAGGCCACGATCGCGCCTGCGAAAGAAGTGACCATCAGCTTCATGGGCTGGGGTGACCCTGAAGAGGACAACGGGGTTCGCGCTGCCATCGACGCTTACCAGGAGCAGAACCCCGGCAGGAAGGTGACCTGGCTGCACACGCCCGACCGATACAGCGAGAAATTCATGGCTATGGTTGCTGCGGGCACGCCCCCCGATACTGCGTTCGTGCGGGCTCAGGACTATCAGACTTTTGCGGATGAGGGTCTCCTGCTCGATATCACCGACATGTTCGTCAGTGACCCCGTGCTCAGTGCCCCCGGCTACTTTATTGAGCCCCAGGAGGAACAGCGCTGCACATGGAACGGCAAGTGGTATGGCTTTGGTTCCTGCTGGGTGGCGCCCTTTATGTACTACAACGCGGACATGTTTGACGAAGCGGGCATAGAGCCGCCAAGCAATGACCCTGAGAAGGCATGGGACTGGGACCATTTCGTTGAGGTGGCCAGGCAGTTCACCAAAGACAGCAAGGGTAGACATCCTGGTGATGCCGGTTTCGACCCCGACGACATTCAGGCGTGGGGTTGTGATTGGTCCAGCTACTACCAGAACCTGCAAGCGGCCGTTGAGACCAACGGAGGCCACTACTTTGATCCGGAGACGAATCTGCTTGCCCTCGATAGCCCTGAGTCCATCGAGGCGATGCAAAGAGTAGTCGATCTGACGTTGAAGGAGAAGGTGGCTCCCTTTACTAGCGTGTTCGAGCAGTTGGGTATGAGCGAGGCCCAGATGCTTGAGAGCGCCAGGCTCGCGATGCATGTCGAGGGCGCGTGGGCGCTGGCTTGGTTGCACAAGATTGAGCCGACACTGGGGACGGCAGTCCTGCCCAAGATGAAGGTCCCAGCTACCTCGATGACGGCACACATCCATTCTGCCCTGGCTGCCACCAAGGAGCCGGAAGCCGCATACGCTTGGCTGAGCTTCCTGGCCACCGAGTTCTACCAGCTCATCTTCCTGCGCATGGGACTTTGGCTACCGAACCAGACGGCGCTGATGACCGAAGAAGGGATGAAAAAGTGGTACACTGAGCGCAAGAGCGCTACCGAGGGTGTGCATCCACCCGGCTATGACCAGATCGTGACAGAGTATGTGCCCAAGTATGGCCACGTTTTCTACTGGCCGCCGGGCTTCCCTGAGGCCAACGCTATCCTCACGCCACAGATCGACGCAATGTGGATCGGGAGTGTGACGGTTGAGGAAGCGATGAACAAAGCAGTGCCCGAGTGCAACGAGATTCTCAAGAAGCATGCCTCAGCATAGGCTGAGACCTTTCCCTTCATTTGCAGGGCCTCGCGCGGCCCTGTGGCGGGGCCCTGCATATCGCGATCTCTAGAAGCAGGTGAAGAGTGCTCGTGTGGGCGCCCCAGTACGTGGGTGCGTAGTGTGATGCGGTAGGCTGGCGCCTGGCCATACCGCAAGATCACAGTGCAGATGTGCACGCAGCAGTGCAAGGAGGAAGGACCGATGTCTGACGGGAGGCTATGTCGTAGAGAGTTCCTGCTCACGGCCGGTGCGTCGGTAGCTGCCGTTACCCTGGCGGCCTGCGCGCCGAAGCAGCCGGCGCCCTCCGATGATGGATCGGCGGCACCTACTGCCGCCGGCGAGCCTGCGCAGCCGCAGGCTACGGCCGCGCCCGCCAAGGAAGTGACGATCAGCTTCATGGGCTGGGGCGGGACCGAGGAAGACGAGGGAGTCCGCGCAGCAATCGAGGTGTTCCAGGAGGAGAATCCGGGCATCAAGGTGACGTGGCTGCACACGCCGGACCGGTATGTTGAAAAGATGCTGGCTATGGTCGCGAGCGGTGCGCCGCCGGACACGGCCTTTGTCAGCAGTGGTGAGTACACAACTTATGCTCGCGATGGCCTGTTGCTCGATATCACAGATATGATCAAGGGTGACCCGGTCGTCGGGGCGAAGGACTATTTCATCGAGCCGCAGGAGACGGAGCGCTGTACGTACGACGGACGTTGGTACGGCATCGGCTCTTGCTGGGTGGCTCCCCACTTTTACTACAATGCCGATGTCTTTGAAGAGGCCGGCATCGAGCCGCCGAGCAACGACCCCGACGAGGCCTGGACCTGGGACGAGTTCATCGAGGTGGGCAGGCAGTTGACCGTGGACACGAGCGGCCGGCACCCCGGCGAGAGCGGCTTTGACATCAACAGCGTCGACCGCTGGGCCGTCGACTGGCCAAAGACGTCGAACTGCCTGCATTCGGCGGTTCAGGTCAACGGCGGGCAGTGGATCGACCGCGACACCAGCCTGCTGGCATTGGATCAACCGGCCTCTGTGGAGGCGCTGCAGGCTATAGCCGATCTGATGCTGGTGCACCAGGTCATGCCCCAGTCGACTGTTTTTGAGGAGCTGGGCATGGACAACACCCAGATGCTGGAGAGCGGCAAGCTGGCCATGGCTGTTGACGGCTCTTGGGCCCTGGCCTGGATGCACAAGATCGAGGCCACCCTCGGCACGGCCGTGCTGCCCAAGATGACGGCGCCCGCGACCGATATGCAGGCACACCTCCATTCGGCCTTTGCCGGCAGCAAAGAGCCGGAGGCCGCCTGGAAGTGGGTGCGCTTCTTGGCCACCGAGTTCTACCAGCTCCAGTTCCTCCGCATGGGCCTGTGGTTGCCCAGCCAGATGGACCTCATGACTAAGGAAGGGCTCAAGAAGTGGATGACCCTGCGCACCAGCCCGACCGAGGGCGTCCATCCCGAGGGCTATGAGAAGATCGTAACCAAGTACGTGCCGGAGTGCGGCAAGGTCCTCTATATGCCGCCGGGATACTCCAAGGTCAACGCCGTTCTTACACCGGCCCTTGATGCTATCTGGATCGGCGACCAGACGGCCGCTGAGGCATTGGGGCAAGCGGTGCCCGAGGCCAATACGATCCTCGAGCAAGAGCTCGCTCGCAGCTAACCGGCTCGATGCCCATCGGCGCAGGATCCCGAACGAGGGGGCCTGCGCCGATGGCTCAGCCTGACTGGGCAGGCCGAACAGTACGTCTGGTCAGGGTCTAGTCGTATAGGAGGGTTCAGATGAGCGTGGCAAGCCGCTGGCTGAGCAAGCCGGCGGGAAGGCGCACGGTCGTTGGCTATATCTTTATCGCTCCGTTCATGCTGGGATTCCTCTTCTGGTTCTTGATCCCCGCTCTCACGGCCGTCTGGCTGCTCTTCCAGGATTGGAATATGATCAGCCCGGCGAGGTTTGTGGGCTTGGCCAATGTCCGGCGGATGTTCGAGGACAAGCTGTTTTGGCAGGCGCTCAAGGTCACGTCCAACTATACCGTTATCTCGGTGCCGCTGAGCCTGGTCATGGGCTTTCTCTTGGCGCTACTGATGAACAGCAAGGTCAAAGGCATCACCGTTTTCCGCACGATATACTACCTGCCCAGCATCGTCCCAGCGGTCGCGAACTCGGTCCTCTGGGCCTGGATTCTGAACTCGGAATTCGGGCTGCTGAATGCGCTGATTCGCTCCATCGGCTTCGCCAAGATACGCTGGCTGCAGGAGCCTCGCTGGGCGCTGCCGGCTCTGATCCTGATGAGCCTCTGGGGCTTGGGCGGCGGTATGGTCATCTACCTGGCCGGCTTGCAGGGCATCCCGCAGGTCTTTTACGAAGCTGCCGAGATCGACGGCGCGGGGCGGTGGTCGCGGCTGCGGCACGTGACGATACCGCTCATGTCGCCGGTCATCTTTTTCAACCTGGTAATGGGCATCATCGGCACCTTCCAGATCTTTACGGCCGGGTATCTGATTACCAATGGCGGCCCTCAGAACGCCACGCTGTTCTATGTGCTCTACCTGTACCGCAACGCATTCGAGTACCTGAGCATGGGGTACGCGGCTACTCTGGCATGGGCGCTGTTCTTCATCATCATGGCACTGACGCTGTTAGTGTTCAAGGGCTTGGGCAGCCAGGTGTACTACGAAGAGGCCGGCTAGGAGGTGTAGTGTGGCAGTACAGAGCAATGACCTGGTGGCACAAGGGGCACCTGCAGTGAGGCCGGCGAAGCGGGCGTGGCACATCCAGTGGTGGCGTGCCCTGACGTGGATTGTGCTGGTCATCGGGGCCGTGCTGATGATGCTACCCCTGATCTGGATGGTGAGTAGCTCGCTCAAGCTGGAGCAGCGAGTCTTCGAGTTCCCGCCCCAACTAGTCCCGAATCCGGTGCGCTGGGCCAACTATAAGGACGCTTTGACCTACAAGCCGTTCCACATCTACCTCAGGAACACGCTGCTCATCGTGATCCTGAACGAAGTCGCCATCGTGCTGAGTTCCTCGTTCTGCGCCTATGGGTTTGCGCGCGTCCGCTTCCCCGGTCGCGATCTCTGGTTTGCCATCGTTCTGGGGACGATGATGGTGCCCGGCGTGGTGCTGATGGTGCCGAGCTTTGTCATCTTTAGCCGGCTGGAGTGGATCGATACGTTCCTGCCCCTCACCGTGCCGGTCTTTTTTGGCGGTGGCGCCTTCAACATCTTTTTGCTGCGCCAGTTCTTCCGCTCCATCCCAGAGGACCTGGCCGATGCGGCGCGCATCGACGGCTGCAACGAGTTCTCGATCTATGGCCGCATCATGATGCCTCTGGCCAAGCCGGCGCTGACCACGGTGGCGATTTTCACCTTTATCAACGCCTGGAACGACTTTATGGGGCCGCTTCTGTACCTGAACTCGCCGGAAAAGTTCACCGTATCCGTCGGCCTGGCGACCTTTCGCAGCGTAATGTATACTCGCTGGGACCTCCTGATGGCTGCGTCGACGACCATGACCTTGCCGATCATCATCGTCTTTTTCCTGGCACAACGCTACTTTGTCCAAGGAGTTGTTCTGACCGGCCTGAAGGGATAGCGCATTATTCCCCGTATGGACATCCTGAAAGGAAGAGCATCGTGAAACACTGCCTTAGGCCGGCCGGCCACGGCCGGGTCCGACTGCTACCGAGTATGTTCAGCCATCGGTCCGAACTCAGTCGGCGCTATATGCTGAGCCTCAAGACCGAGAACCTGCTGCAGGACTTTTACCTGGAGGCCGGCCTGTGGGCACCGCCCAAGGAGCCGGAGGGCATCCACTGGGGTTGGGAATCGCCGACCTGCCAGTTGCGTGGCCACTTTTTGGGGCATTGGCTTTCCGCCGCGGCGCTGATCTATGCCAACACGGGCGACGCGGAGGTGAAGGGGAAGGCGGACTATATCGTCTCCGAGTTGGCGCGCTGCCAGAAGGAGAACGGGGGCGAATGGGCCGGATCGATCCCAGCGCAGTATCTGGACTGGGTGGCGCGCGGCAAGCGGGTGTGGGCGCCCCACTATACCCTGCACAAGACGCTCATGGGCCTCTGCGATATGGCCACACTGGGTCAGAACGAGCAGGCCCTCGACGTTCTCGTCCGCTGGGCGCGCTGGTTCCACCGCTGGACGGGTCAGTTCACCCGCGCGCAACTGGATGACATCCTGGACGTCGAGACCGGCGGCATGCTGGAAGTCTGGGCCAATCTCTACGGCATCACCGGCGATAAGGAGCACCTCGAGCTGATGCGGCGTTACGACCGGCCGCGGCTCTTTGAGCGGCTGCTGGCCGGCGAGGACCCTCTGACGAGCAAGCATGCCAACACGACCATCCCAGAGGTCCATGGGGCTGCGCGCGCCTGGGAGGTCACCGGCGAAGAGCGCTGGCGGGCGATTGCCGAGGCCTACTGGCGCTGTGCCGTCACGGAGCGGGGCTATTTCGCCACCGGCGGGCAGACCTACGAGGAGTCGTGGACGCCTCCCTTCCAGTTCGCGGCCTACCGGGGCGAGACGAATCAGGAGCACTGTGTCGTCTATAACATGATGCGCCTGGCGGAATACCTGCTGCGCTGGACGGGGGACCTGACCTACGCAGACTACTGGGAGCGGAACCTCTACAACGGCATTCTGGCCCAGCAGAACCCCGAGACCGGGATGGTCGCCTACTATCTGCCGCTCTCGGCCGGTGCGCTCAAGAAGTGGGGCACGCCGACGGACGACTTTTGGTGCTGCCACGGGACTCTCGTCCAGGCGCAGGCCATGTATGCGGATAACGTCTACTATGAGGACGACGAGGGCCTGGTGGTCACGCAGGTGATACCCAGCGAACTCTCTTGGGAGTGGAAGGGCACGCCGGTTACGGTCACGCTGAGTGAGGACCCGCAACGCTCCTGGGGGCGACAGACGGGCGGCCTGGCCTTCGACCTGCGCGTGACTGCCGAGCAGCCGCTCGAGTTCGACCTCAAGCTGCGCCTGCCCTGGTGGCTGAGCGGCGACGCGGTGATTGAGGTGAACGGCCAACGGCAGACGGCGCCCGCGGGGTCCCCTCGCCTGGTCTCGTTGGGCCAAGCCTGGCAGGATGGGCGTGTGCACGTCGAGTTCCCGCGCCGGCTGGCCACGTGCGCCCTGCCCGACGCTCCGGATATGGTGGCCTTTATGTTCGGGCCGATCGTCTTGGCCGGGCTGTGCGACGAAGAACGGACGCTGGTGGGCGACGCCGAGCGGCCCGATGAGATGCTCGCCCCAGATAACGTGAGCCATTGGCGCCGCTGGCACTATGCCTATCGTGCCGCCGGCCAGGAGCGTGGCCTGCGCTTTGTCTCGCTGTATGAGGTGACGGACGAACGCTATACCGTCTACTTTCCGGTGCGGCAGGCGTAGCGGCCAGCAGCCTGTCGGAGAGCAATATTCTCCGCGCTAATGACCGGGCTTCACGCTTCGCATCGCCCCGGTATGGGGCCTCCCTTGTCTGGGGTTTGGAGGTGCTCCGTTGAGCAGGAAGGAATGCGTTATCTCTACGGTTGAGCCTGGCGACGTTCATACGGTTGGAGGCTTTCTGGGGCAGCGTTTCCACGCCAACCGGACGACGCGCCTGAAGGACTGGGCGCTGTCCGAGCAGTTCATTCGCCTTCACGAGCGCAAGCAGCACGACGATTGGTTCTGGCTGGGTGAGCAGATCGGCAAATGGCTGGATGCCTCCGCCTATACCGCGCTGATCGCCCACGATGAGGAGCTCCTGCGGCGCGTTGAGGAGATCATCCACCGCCTCGCTTGCAGCCAGGAGGAGGACGGCTACCTCGGCATCACCCGCCGCATCCACCGCAATCCGGTGCGGGGCATGGAGCTCTACGAGATGTACTATGTGCTCCACGGCCTGTTGGTGTGCGCCGAGCTTCTGGAGAGCCGCGAGGCTCTCCAGACGGCGCAAAAGCTGGGCGACTATATCCTCCGCACCTGGGGGGTGGAGCCTGGGCAGTTCCCGCTGGCCGGGCGCTTTCCGGGTAATGGCCACGACGGAGGCGAAGGTACCCTCATCCTGGAGCCGATCGTCCTGCTGGGCCTGCAGAGCGGCGATGGCCGCTACATCGACTGGGGCGAAAAGACCCTGGCGAAATGGGACGAATGGTTGGATCGTTACCCCGAGTCCGTGCATACCTGCAGCTACACCGCCATGCAGCAGTTTGCGGCGGGTGAGAAGGACGTGTGGGAGCTGCGCGAGAACATGCACGCCCATACGTTCCACATGACACTCTTGGGCTTGGCGGCCCTTTATCGTGCCACCGGCAAGGGCGAGTACCGCGACGTTGTACTGGGCTGTGTGGACCGGCTGGCTGAGGAATGGGTCTTTTTCACCGGCGGCATGAGCTCGCTCGAGCGGTACGTGCCGCGGCGCTACTACCATCCGCGCAACGAGATCGAGGTGTGCCCCCAGCATACGTGGATCCTGCTGCTCGACCAGGCCCTGGCGTGGACCGGCGAGGCGCGCTACGCCGCCGAGATCGAGCGAGACCTGTTCAACCACTTCCTGGCGGCGCAACTGGCCGACGGCTCGAACTGGAGTTACTTTACGCCGCTGAACGGGCGAGCGCGTGAGCCGCAAAGCCCCAACTGCTGCAATGCGGCGGGCCACCGCATCGCCGGCCGCATGCCGGTGTACCTCTATGGGATCCGTGAGGGTGCGCCCGCCGTTCTGCTCTATACGGAGAGCGAAGCCACACTCCGGGCTGCCGGGCTGCCGGCTGTCCGTCTGCGACAGGAGACTCGATTCCCATCGGATGGCACGGTCACCATCCATGTCGACCCGGAGCGGCCGGCACGCTTCCCGTTGCATCTGCGCATCCCGCCCTATGCAGGCGATGCCACGGTGCAGGTGACCGGGGGCGAGGGGCAGGCCGCGCAGGCCGGCGACTTTGCCGTCGTCGAGCGCGAGTGGCAGCCGGGCGACAGCGTGCGCCTCTCCTGGACGATGCGCGGCGAGTGTCGGGCCAATGACGATGTGCTCGCGCTCGTGCGGGGCCCGCTGGTATATGCCTACTTTCAGGACGCTCAGGCGGACCCGCTCGTCTTCCACCATCGCCGCGGCCAATACCCCGAGGATGTGGTGCTGCACCTCGACCCCAGCCGCCCTGATGTGAGCGTTCGCGAGGAGCCGGCGCCGGAGGGCATCGTGGGGCCCGCTCTACGGGTGTCCGGCCATCTGCGAGCGCGCGCTCCCCTCTTCGCTACGACGCAGGCCAATGCGGCGCTGCCGGTGCAGGAGGAGAGGGAGGTTGTGCTGCTGCCCTTTGTCAACCAGGGGGGCATCCGGGGCGAGTATCAGGTCTTTGTGGACTATCGGCGCCCAAGCTAGGAAGTGTTTGTGGGGTCAACCTCCCGCAGGTTTCGCCATGGCGACTGTCTCGATCCTGGCGCGAAACCTGCCGGGACGGAACCTGCGGGAGGTTTATGCCCAGAATGAGGGGGTTGTCTCGACAGTAGCTCGCAACCATAAGGTGGCTATGGGCGGAGCCCTACATCTGCGGCAATGTGAGCTTTGACCTGCTCGCGGGTTTGGCGACACTCCGCAATGTGATGTATACTCTGCACTTGTGGAGGACCGTTTGCGCAGCCACAGCCCTGCCTGCCGCCCTGGCCTTTGCGCAGCGTCACTTTTGCCTGGGCGCCGTGTTGGAAAGAGTGGAGGCGAGGCAGGCTGCGCGATGGCGATGCCGGTGATGAACCCAAGCGAGGATGCCGAAAACGAGACCAGGTCTTGGCGCGACGATGCTCCGGCCGAGACCTGGTCTCTTGTGCGATTGACCCAGGAAAGGTGCCAGAGGATGGAGAGCGAATGCGCTGGAACAAAGTGTCGTCGGGCGTTCCCTGCCGAAGAGTTTGTGGCTCGCCGCGAGAGGATTCTGGAGGCCATCGGCGATAGCCTGGCCCTTTTGCAGGCGGCGCCGACGCCGCGTGGCTATGTAGTCTTTCGCCAGACGAACGAGTTCTACTACTGCTGCGGCCTCGAAACCCCCCAGTCGTACCTGCTGCTGGACGGCAACGAAGGCAAGGCAGCTCTCTACCTGCCCTATCGCGGCAAAGCACAGTTGGGCGAGGGGGCGGCGCCGGGGGCCGAGGATAGCGAGTTGGTGAAGGCGATCACCGGCGTAGATGCGGTCCATCCCCTCAGCGCGCTCTCGGAGCATCTGGCTGAGGCCAAGGTCATCTACACACCACACGCGCCGGCCGAACTGCGCGCTGAGACGCGCCACGACCTCTACCTGGCGAACAAGGCTGTGGCGCAGGATCCCTGGGACGGCCAGCCGGCGCGCGAGCAGCGCCTGATCGGCCTTTTGCGCTCGCGCATTCCCCGCGTCGAGGTGCGTGACCTGACGCCCATCCTCGACGCGATGCGCTCGGTCAAGAGCCCGCGTGAGGTCGCCGTGATTCGCGAGGCCAGCCGCCTAGCGGCCCTGGCGGTGCGCGAGGCGATGCGTGTGACGCGCCCGGGCGTCTATGAATACCAATTGGGCGCGCTGGCCAACTATATCTATGCTGTGAACGGCGCCCAGGGCGAGGGGTACCGGCCCATCATCGCCCGTGGGGAGAACATCTGGCATGTTCACTACTTTCTCGGTACCGGCGCGATGCAGGACGGTGACCTGGTGCTCATGGATGTCGCGCCTGAGTGCAGCTACTATACCAGCGACATTGGGCGCATGTGGCCGGTCAACGGCACGTATGCTCCCTGGCAGCGCGAGCTGTACGGCTTTATGGTCGAGTATCACAAGACAATCCTGCCCAAGGTTCGCCCAGGGGTCACGCCGGACCAGGTGCTGGCCGAGGCTGCCGAGGAGATGCGCCAGGTCTGGGAGCGTTGGGAGTTCTCCAACGAGGCTCACCGGGAGGGTGCCCGTCGCACCCTCGACTTTCGCGGCCATCTGTCGCACCCCGTCGGCATGTCGGTGCACGATGACGGCGGCTACTTCCATCGCCCGTTCGTGCCCGGCACGGTGTTTACTATCGACCCGCAGATGTGGATTCCGGAGGAAAAGCTCTACATTCGCGTTGAGGACACGGTGGTCGTCAGCGAAAGCGGCATCGACGTACTGACCGCCGACGCGCCGCTCGAACTGGATGACGTCGAGGCTCTCATGCGCAACGAGCCGGCCGAGTTGCCCTATCTGGCTGAGTAGCGGAACTGATGGAGGTCGATATCATGGCAATGAGTGAACGCGTTGCGCGGCTGAGGCAGCAGAGCTTGGACGCGGTGCCGACGCTTTCGCCGGAGCGCGCCGAGCTGATGACGGCGTTCTATCAGGAGCATACCGAGCTGATGTCTGCGCCGGTGCGCCGTGCGTTGGCCTTCCAGTACTTGATGGAGCACAAGACGATCTATATCGGCGACGGCGAGTTGATCGTGGGGGAGAAGGGACCTGCCCCCAAGGCCTCACCGACCTATCCGGAGCTGTGCTGTCACACGCTCGAGGATCTGGACATCCTGGACTCGCGGGAAAAGACCTCCTTCAAAGTCAGCGCCGAGGCCCGGCAGGTCTACCAAGAGCGCGTCATCCCCTTCTGGCGCGGCAAGACGATGCGTGAACTCATCTTCCGCGAGATGACGGACGACTGGAAAGCCGCCTACGAGGCGGGGGTGTTTACCGAGTTCATGGAGCAGCGCTCGCCCGGGCATACGGTGCTGGATGACAAGATATACCACAAGGGCATGCTGGACTTTCAGCGCGATATCGACGAGGCCCTGGCCGCCCTGGATTACCAGGATGACCCTGAGGCCTATGCACGCCAGGAGCAACTCAAGGCCATGCGCATCTGCGCCGGGGCGCTTGTCCGCTTTGCCGAGCGGCACGCGGAAAAGGCGCGCGAGCTGGCGCGGGCTGAGGCGGGCGCGCAGCGCCGGCAGGAACTCGAGCGCATTGCTGAGGTCTGCTCGCATGTGCCGGCCCACGCTCCCCGTGACTTTTGGGAGGCCTTGCAGTATTACTGGTTCGTCCACCTTGGTGTGACTACCGAGCTGAATCCCTGGGATGCCTTCAACCCGGGCAAGCTGGACCAGCACCTCTACCCCTTCTATCGGCAGGGCTTGGAGCAAGGCTCGCTTACCCGTGAGCAGGCTGAGGAACTGTTGCAGTGCTTCTGGTGCAAGTTCAACAACCAGCCAGCCCCGCCCAAGGTAGGCGTCACCGCGGCGGAGAGCGGTACGTATACCGATTTTGCCCAGATCAACCTGGGCGGGGTAAGGCCGGACGGCTCGGATGGGGTCAACGAGGTGACCTACTTGCTCCTGGATGTGATTGAGGAGATGCGGCTCTTGCAGCCGAGCACCTCCATCCAGGTGAGCAAAAAGAACCCGGACCGATTTATCAAGCGTGCTGCCAAGATCATCCGCACCGGCTTTGGCCAGCCATCGGTCTTCAACAACGACCTGGTCGTGCAAGAGATGCTGCGCGTGGGCAAGTCCATCGTCGACGCGCGCCAGGGCGGCACGAGCGGCTGCGTGGAAACGGGTGCGTTCGGCAAGGAGAACTATACCCTGACGGGTTACCTGAATATGCCCAAGATCCTCGAGATCACCCTGAACAACGGCGTTGACCCGCGCACAGGGCGGCGGATCGGGCTGGAGACGGGCGATCCGGCAGGTTGGCAATCCTTTGACGAACTCTTGGCGGCTTTCCGGCGGCAGCTCTTGCACTTTGTGGATATCAAGGTCCGGGGTAACAACGTTATCGAGCGGCTCTATGCCGCCTACATGCCGGTGCCCTTCCTCTCGCTGATCATCAGCGATTGCATCGCCAAAGGCAAGGATTACCATGACGGCGGCGCGCGCTACAACACGTCCTACATTCAGGGTGTGGGGTTGGGCACCATGACCGATGCGCTGACGGCGCTCCGGTATCACGTCTACGACCGCAAGGACGTGACCATGGCCGAGTTGCTCGATGCGCTGCGCGCCGACTTTGCCGGGCGCGAGCCGCTGCGCCAGATGCTCCTGAACAAGACGCCTCGCTACGGCAACGATGACGATTATGCCGACGATGTCATGAAAGAGGTGTTCGAGGCCTACTACAGCGCCGTCGATGGACGCAAGAATACGCGCGGGGGCGAGTACCATATCGACCTCCTGCCGACGACGGTGCATGTATACTTTGGCTCGGTGCTTGGTGCCACGCCCGATGGGCGGCAGGCCGGCAAGCCCGTGTCTGAAGGGGTGTCCCCCGTGCAGGGAGCCGACCGCTCGGGCCCGACAGCGGTCCTTCGCTCGGTGGCCAAGATGGATCATCTGCGGACGGGCGGCACGCTGCTGAACCAGAAACTCACGCCACAGTTGCTGCAGAGTGATGAGGATCTGGACAAGCTGGTACAGCTCATCCGCAGCTACTTTCAGCTCGATGGGCATCACATCCAGTTCAACGTCGTAGATGCGGCCACACTGCGCGCTGCGCAGGCGGACCCCGAGCAGTACCGCGACCTGATTGTGCGCGTGGCCGGCTATAGTGACTACTTCTGTGACCTGGGCAGGGCGCTACAGGACGAAATCATCGCCCGGACGGAGCACCAGTCCTTTGGTTCGTGATGATGAGAGAAATGGCCGAAAGACGGCCTCTATATGTCCTCATCTTGTCACTTCTATGGCGCAGAACGTATGGAATCCAAAACAGTTTTCGACTAAAATGTAGGTAGCGCCGGCTGGTTATTTGGCCAGCCCAACGCCATGCAAACTGAGATGAGGATGAGTTATTGTAATGTGTGAGTTGATGGTCGGCGGACCCGCAAGGCGGGTACACCTGGTATTGCCCGGGCGGGCAGTAGCTTGTAGAGCAGTGATCTTTGACAAGGATGGGACGCTAGTTGACCCCACAGGGCTGCAATCCCGTTTGACCCGTATGAGGGCGTTGCGGGCTGCTGCCGATGCGTCCGTAGGCCCACTGCAGGGGGCGGCGCCTGAGAGTTGCCATAAGCAGGGAGGCAATTGTCAGGCAAGGTCCGGCTGCGGGAATGGAGAAGCGGAGGCATCGGAGGATGAGGCCGAAAGCGCCAGACAGCCCACGCGCCAGGCCGCCGTCGATGATAATGCCATAATGGTGGATGAGTGGCCTACCGGTCCGCAGTTGCTTCCGGGTGTGGCCGATGCGCTGGCGGCTTTTCGCGCGCTGGGGATCCGCCTGGCCATCGCCACGGGCGACCGGCGGGGGCGCGCTGAGGCCACTCTGGACGCCCTGGGTGTCGCGGACGACTTTGTGGCCATAATCGGCACTGACGATGTGATGCACGGCAAACCTGCCCCAGACATGGTGCACGCCGCCTGCGAGCGCCTCGGTTGCTCGCCGGAAGAGGTCATCGTCGTCGGCGATAGCCCGGCAGACCTGATGATGGGCCGGGCAGCCGGTGTGGCGGCCTGTATCGGCGTGACGGGTGGGTTTGCCGTTTCGGAGCGCCTGGGAGCGCTTGCGGATGCGGTTCTCCCCACCGTGGCTGAACTGCCGCGGCTGCTGGCCCCCGTTGCCGAGTGACACTCGCTCCGAATAGCGAACCACGAATAACACGAATGATCACGAATGGGTTGAGCCATACAGTGTTCGTGTCCGTTCGTGTTATTTGTGGTTAGGCGCTCTCCTCAGAAGCTGCCGACAGCTTGGCGATACACCCCGTTCACGGTTATAATACTGACTGTGTGCACGTCTACACCTCTGTTGATAGTCCTTACGCGGTGGCCCCCTCCCGCAGGTTCAAGAGGTTGCAGCGACGGCGGATCCACCTTGGAGGTAGCGATTCCGCCAACAGAATGGGCCGTGGAACCTGCGGGACGGTCCGACTGCGTAAGGGCTGTCTATTGAGCACGGACCTTCTGTCGCCTCAGCGAAAGGAGAACCATGGCCGATATCCGCCAGGGAGCGGATCGCTTTGCTGTCGATCTAACGCCCCGCGAGCGCTTTGACCGGACGATGCACTTTCAGCACGTCGACTATGTCTCTCACCTCGAGTTTGGCTATTGGGACGAACTCAAGGAAGACTGGATCGCCCAGGGCCATCTCCCCCCATCCTTCCGCCGGGCGGACGGCCACATCCCCGACCGGCTCGTGGAGGAGTATTTCGGCATTGAGCAGTTCGAGGGCTTTGGCCCGGCCATTGGCACCATGCCCTTACGCGAGACGCAGATTCTGGAGCGCACCGAGACCAAGATCACGCTGCGCGACGGCCTGGGCGTTTTGCGCGAAGAGCAGATCGTGGGAACGCACACCATCCCCCACTTCCTAGAGTTCCCCATCCGCGACCGGGCCACCTGGGAGGCTTTCCGCGACGAGTTCCTGGACCCGGACCATCCCTGCCGGACCATCTCTGAAGACGCGCTGCGGGCCGGCGAAGAGATGACCCGCACGACCACCAACCCGGTGGCGGTCGGCTTTGGATCCTTTATCGGCTGGATCCGTGACTGGGTGGGCTTTGAGAACCTGGCCTACATGTCGGTCGACGATCCGGACCTGTTGGAGGAGATGGTCGCTCATCTGGCCGGCATGGCTCTCAAGCTCTTGCCCCCCATTCTGGAGCGCGGCCGGTTCGATGCGGCCAGTGGCTGGGAGGATATCTGCTACAACAGCGGCCCCATCCTCAATCCACGCTTCTTTGCCGAGCGGATCATGCCTCACATGAAGCCCGTGATGCGCCTGCTGCGCCAGCACGGCGTCGACGTCATCTGGACCGACTGCGACGGCAACATTCTCAAGCTCATCCCCCTCTGGCTCGAGGTTGGGCTGAACTGCATGTTCCCGCTGGAAGTCAACCCGGGGAATGACCCGGTCGCCCTGAAGAAAGAGTATGGGCGCGAGCTGCTCATTCGCGGCGGGTTCAACAAGTTCATGCTGCACGAGGGGCGTGAGGCTATCCTCAAGGAGCTCAAGCGCCTCGAGCCTGCAGTGGCGGAGGGGGGCTTTATCCCCCATGTTGACCACCGCTGCCCCGGCCAGGTAACGTGGGATAACTATTGCTACTACATCTGGGAAAAATGTCACATGCTCGGCTGGCCCGAGGAGCGGATCAAGGAATTCCCGGCACTGAGGAACTGGCGGCCGTAGGGGCTGTTGACATGAAGCAACCCAACATCCTCATCGTCATGACCGACCACCAGCGGGCAGACACGGCCCTGCCCGGCCACCTGGCGCAGACGCCCCACCTGGACCGCTTTGCCCGCCAGGGTGTTAGCTTCACCAATACCTTCTGTCCCTCACCCCACTGTTGCCCTTCGCGGGCCACCTTCTTCACCGGGCTGTACCCCTCCGGCCACGGCGTCTGGAACAATATCTGCAACTGCCAGGCGCTGAGCAGGGGCGTGAAGGAAGGCGTCCACCTGTGGAGCGAGGACTTGGCCGAGGCCGGTTATCGCCTGCACTTTTGCGGCAAGTGGCATGTGAGCGTGGAGGAATCGCCCAGGGATCGCGGCTGGGTGGAGGAGTATGTCAGTGCCGCGGCCGGAGCGCAGCACGGGGTGACCTGGGACCACTATCGCCGGTTGGCGCAGGAGCCGGAGCCAACCGAGCGAGGCGAAGCCGAGATCTTGCGGCCCGGGTACGGCACCTACCGCCTGTACGGCACGCGCGAAGAGGCGGGCGAGACGCACGATGAGGTCGTGACGGCGCGCGCAGTCGAGTTGTTGCCGGAACTGGCCGCAGGGGCAGAACCGTGGGTGCTCTACGCCGGCTTGATCGGCCCGCACGACCCCTACCTGGTGCCGCAGCGTTACCTCGATCTCTACGATCCTGAGGACGTGCCGCTGCCCGTCAGCTTTGGCGACGAGTTGGCGGACAAGCCGGCCGTCTACCGGCGCATGCGCGAGCAGGTGTTCGGCCAACTCTCGCCGCGTGAGATCCGCGAGGGCATTCGCCACTTTTGGGCCTATTGCTCCTACCTGGACGATCTCTTTGGCCGCATCCTGCAGGCCCTCGAGCGGACCGGGCAGGCCGAGAACACCCTCGTCCTCTACTGCAGCGACCACGGCGACTACTGTGGCGAGCATGGTCTCTTCGCCAAGGGCATCCCCTGCTTCCAGGGGGCTTACCGGGTTCCGGCCGTCGTGCGCTGGCCGGCGACCGTGCGCGAGCCGGGCCGACAGGTGGAGGATTTCGTCTCGCTGGCGGATTTCGCGCCGACCTTCCTGGACGCGGCCGGCCTGGCCCGCGAGCGGCACTTTGCGGGGGCGAGCCTCCTGCCGTTCCTGCGCGGTGAGCGGCCGGCAGACTGGCGCGACGAGATCCACACCCAGTGCAATGGGGTCGAGCTCTACTACACGCAGCGCTCGGTAATGACCCGCGAGTGGAAGTATGTGTTCAACGGCTTTGACCTGGATGAACTCTATGACCTGAAGAACGACCCGCACGAGATGCACAACCTGGCCAATGACCCGGCCTATGAGGGGATCAAGCGCGCGATGTGCCGGCGGCTGTGGCGCTTTGCCTATTCCGAGGATGATACGGCCATCAATCCCTACATCACCGTCGGCCTGGCGCCGTATGGGCCGGCGGAAGCGTTCTCGCGGTCATAGCTATCTCGTCGCGCATTGAGGAGGAGAGGACGTGGATTTCCAAACGCTGAAGCATCTGCTGCAGGCCGAGGTCACCCAGCGGCGCGAGGAGGGCTGCGACGTAACGGGCTTTGATGCCGAGGTGGCCGGCCTCTTGCCCGGCGATATGGAGAGCGCCGAGGCTCTGTACGCGGCATTGGACAACCTGGCTCCGGAGCGGGATTCCCCCTACAGCGAGCCGACGAGTCTCGATGGGATCCGCGCCGCCCGGCCTGCCGGCGTGCGCAAGGTGGACCTGACCCTCGACGACGCGCTGCTGGACCGCATCCACGGCGCTTGGCTGGGGCGCTGCGCCGGCTGTTCGCTGGGCAAGCCGGTGGAGAGTTGGAGCCGCGAGCGCATCGAGGAGTATCTGCGGGCTGCCGAGAGCTATCCCCTGAATGATTATTTCCCCGTTCTCGACCCCTTCCCCGAGGGCCTGGCCCTGCACGACAACTATCGCGAGACGGCGCGGGGATACATCCGCTACATGGCCCGCGACGATGATATGGACTATACGATCCTGGGCCTGAGCTACTTGGAGCGTTTCGGGCCGGGCTTTACCAGCGACGATGTAGCCAGTGCCTGGCTGGCCGGCCTGCCCTACCATCTGGTCTACACGGCCGAGCGGGAGGCCTACCGCAACCTGGTCAACGGGCTGCGCCCGCCCCAGTCTGCGACGTACCGCAATCCGTACCGGGAGTGGATCGGCGCCCAGATCCGCGCCGATGCCTTTGGCTATGCTGCCCCCGGCTGGCCGGAGAAGGCGGCCGAGTTCGCCTACCGCGATGCCGCCGTTTCGCACATCAAGAACGGCGCCTACGGTGAGATGTGGGTGGCAGCCATGCTGGCGGTTGCGTTGGTCTCGGATGACCTCGCTGCCGTCTTGCAGGCGGGCCTGGCCGAGATCCCGGCGCGCTCGCGGCTGGCCGAGGCGGTGCGCGATACTATCGACGCGAGCCGCAAGTACGGCACCTGGGGCGAGGCCTGGGATGCGCTGATGGGCAAGTACGGGCACTATCACGGTGTGCATACCATCAACAACGCGGTGATCGTGCTGCTGGGCCTGCTCTACGGCGAGATGGACCTGGGCAAGACGATCTCTATCGCCGTGATGGGCGGTTTTGATACCGACTGCAACGGCGCGACGGCGGGCTCGATCCTCGGTGCGATGCTCGGGGCGCGGCGCCTGCCCGGGCGCTGGATCGAGCCGCTGAACGACCGGCTGACCTCGATTGTGGCCGGGTACTATGACAACCGCATCTCGGACCTGGCGCGGCGGACGCTGGCCGTGGCGAGGCGAGTGCGCGAGGCCGGTTAGCGAGGGAACCAAGGAAGCATGGCGAGGAGGCTGAGATAGGTGAGCACGTCACAAGCTGGTAACGGTAAAGACCCCTTCGAATTGCGCAAGCTGTACAAGTATCTGCGTGTTGTTGACGTTTGCGATGCGCTGGACGGCATCGGCTATTTCAATGTGGGGCTGATGTGGCCCGAGATTCGCCCGCTGTGGCTGGGGGTAAAGTTCTGGGGCGTGGCCCTCACCATGCGCTGCGTGCCGGCCAACCGGCCGATGTGGAAGCTGAACTCGACCCAGGAGATTGTGGATGCCCACAGCATCTGGTTCAAAGAGAGGCCTGTCCCCAGCCTCGACGGCCTGATCCGCCCCGGCCATGTGCTGGTCACGGATACGGGCGGCACGGGCGAGGTGGGCTACTGGGGCTCGAACAACAGCCTGGGCGCGATAGCCGCTGGGGCCGTGGGCATCGTGACCGACGGCTACTGCCGCGATACCGCCGAGGTCGCCCTGCAAAAGACGCCTATCTGCGCTCGCGCGCGGGGGCGGACGATCATCCCCGGACGTATCGAGCTGGTGGAGCTGCAGACGCGCATCGGCTGCGGCGGCGCTCAGGTGCGCCCGGGCGATATGGTGGGCTGCGACGATGACGGCATCATCGTCGTGCCGCAGGAGGTTGCCGAGGAGGTGGCGGTGCACGCCCGCGCCATCCTGCTCGCCGATATGCGCGGCCGGCGCCGCCTCTACGAGCGCCTGGGCATGACGCCCGACGAGACGGTGGACTATGAGATGGTGGAGGCGTATTACCGCCAGTTCGAGTGAGGGGCGCGGGAATACGGGATGCTGACACAGGTGAGTGAATGCCGGCGCTTGGTGCTGGTGCGGCTGGACCCGGGCGAGGATATCGTGCAGGCCGTGCGGACGGCGGCTGAGGAACATGGGCTGCGCTACGGGCTTATCCTCAGCGGGGTGGGATCGGTGGATCGCTACCATGTGCACGTCGTAGAGACGCCGGGTGGCGCCATCCACGACGTGTTCACCCAGGAAGAAGCCCCCTACGACATCCTGGCCCTGAGCGGCATGGTCATTGAAGGGCGCGTGCATGCCCACATCACCCTGGCCGGCCGGCAGCAGGCCATCGGCGGGCACCTGGAGGAGGGCACGCGCATCCTGACCTTTGGGATGGCCGTGTTGGCTGAGGTGCCCGGCGCCGACATTGCCGACTGGGACCGGGTTGGGCCGATCGAGAGGCCGCCACAGGCGTAGGGCCAATTCCAGTGCTGTTCAGATGATAGTGGGGCTTTGTAGACGTAGAGAGCCGCGGAGGGACAGAGAACCGCAGAGGCTGATCTGGAAGGACTCTTCCGATCTCTCTGCGACCCTCTTCCTCCGTGGCTCTCTGCGTCTACAGGGGAGCAGTGTGATCTGGATTTGTGGTGCCACTATCTGACAGGCATTGGGGCTAATCGCCGTTGACGACAATCCGCCGGTAGCACTCGGCGGCGGCCAGGCCCGCCTGACGGCCCTCTTCCTGGGCCATGCTGCGCACCCAGTCGATGGTCGGCGCGTCGCCCAGTTGGCTCTTGTGGGCAGCCAGCGCCTTGGCCTTGACCTCCAGCACCGACGAGATGTCGATATAGAGGTTGGGCTCCGGCGAGCCGTGGATATAGACGGCCTGCACGCAGTGCGGCTCGAACCCGGCCGCCAGGAGTTCGGGAAAGATGTAGCGCGTCTCCGCTGAGGGAAAGACGGCGTCGAGCGCGGCCGAGGCGGCGGCCCGGTGGTCGGG
>DAOUGZ010000039.1:0-17881 GCA_034428955.1 Anaerolineae bacterium
GCGCCATGCAACGTACAAGACTGGGTGATACTCAATACGCCGATTTGAGTATTGAGTATCATCCAGCCTTGTACGGAGCATGGCGGGTTCCTAGCGAGATGTGGTGTCCACTAGTTTACCCGCCAGCTCCGTCTTTGTTAAATGCGCTTGCTAAATGTGCAAAGAACTTTCTGCGACCTACTTAGGCCGCGCACTGCGGCCGCACAAGGATGAATGCAGGGCTATCAGGCAGGGGTTATGCTATGACACCAGCGGGATACACCGAAGACACCCTCGTTCAGCAGCCCACCGCCGAGTATCTGGAGCAGCAGCTCGGCTGGGACTCGGTCTATGCCTACAACACGGAAACGTTCGGCCCCAACGGCACGCTGGGGCGCAACTCGGACCGTGAGGTGGTGCTGGTGCGCTACCTGCGGAGCAAGCTCGTCGAGTTCAACCCGGGCCTGCCCGATAGCGCCTACGACGACGCCGTCAGGCAGATCGTGCAGACGACGGCATCGCAGACGCTTCTGGCCACGAACCGGGAAAAGTACAACCTGCTCCGGGATGGGGTGCAGGTCACCTTCCGCAACGACAAGGGCGAGCTGGTCCGGCAGCGCCTGCGGGTCTTTAACTTTGACGAGGCCACGAAGAACCACTTTCTCTGCGTGCGCGAATTCTGGGTGCGCGGGGACCTGTATCGCCGCCGCGCCGATATTGTCGGGTTCGTCAACGGCCTGCCGTTGGTGTTCATGGAGCTGAAGACGGTCAGCAAGGACTTGCGGGTCGCCTACGAGGGCAACCTGGCGGACTATACGGACACCGTCCCGCACGTTTTTCATCACAACGCCTTTATCGTCCTGGCCAACGGCATCGAGGCCAGGCTGGGCACCATCACCAGCCGCTACGAGCATTTCCACGAGTGGAAGCGCCTGGCCGAGGAAGAGCTCGGCGTGGTGGATATGGAGACCCTGCTCAAGGGCGTCTGCGACAAGGGCAACCTGATGGATATTGTCGAGAATTTCATCCTCTTTGACGACTCTACCGGCAAAACGCGCAAGATCCTGGCCCGCAACCACCAGTTCCTCGGCGTCAACCGCGCTATCGAAGCGGTGAAGGAGAGAAAGTCGCGCCAGGGCAAGCTCGGGGTGTTCTGGCACACGCAGGGCGGCGGCAAGAGCTACTCCATGGTCATGCTCACGCGCAAGGTCCACCGCAAGCTCGGCGGCAATTTCACCTTCCTCATCCTGACCGACCGCGAGGACCTGGACACGCAGATCTACAAGACCTTTGCCGGCTGCGGCGTGGTGGATAACGACCGCGACCCCTGCCGCGCCGGTTCGAGGCGGCACCTGCGCCGGCTTTTGGCCGAGCACAAGGCCTGTATCTTTACGCTGATCCAAAAGTTCAACCAGAGTGTGAACCCCAGAAAGGGCTATACCCTGCGCGACGACATCATCGTCATCACCGACGAAGCGCACCGCACCCAGTACGGCACGCTGGCGCTGAACATGCGCGATGCCCTGCCCAACGCCGCCTACATCGGCTTTACCGGCACGCCACTCTTCAAAGACGACGAGATCACCCGGCGCGTGTTTGGCGAGTACGTCTCCACCTATGACTTTCAGCGCGCCGTCGAGGACCAGGCCACCCTGCCCCTGTACTATGATGCCCGTGGGGACAAGCTGGGCCTCAGCACCGATGAACTGAACGAGCGCATCGCCGCCAAGCTCGAAGAGTTGGAGATTGAGGATATCGACGTCGCCGAGCGGCTGGAGAGGGAGCTACAGCGCGATTACCACATCCTCACGGCGGGCAAGCGCTTGGACCAAGTCGCCAGGGACCTGGTCGCCCACTACTCCAAGGCCTGGGAGAGCGGCAAGGCCATGCTGGTCTGCATCGACAAGGTCACCTGCGTGCGCATGTACAACCTGGTTACGGCCTACTGGCAGCGGCGCATCGACGAACTGGTGCACAAGTACAGGCCGGACGCAGACGATCCGGAGATGGTTCTCCGCCAGCGGCAGATCGAGTGGATGCGGCAGGCGCGCATCGCCGTCGTTGTCAGCGAGGAGCAGGGCGAGGTCGCCCGCTTCCGTAACTGGGGCCTCGACATCAAGCCACACCGCAAGCTGATCAAGGGGGGCATCGAACTGCCCGAGGCGATGCGTAACAAGCCCCAGTACCACAACATGCAGCGCATGGCCCTCGACGAGGCGTTCAAGGCGGAAGAGCACCCCTTCCGCATCGCCATCGTCTGCGCCATGTGGCTGACCGGTTTCGATGTGCCGAGCCTGTCGACCCTGTACCTGGACAAGCCCCTCAAGGCGCATACGCTGATGCAGGCCATCGCCCGCGCCAACCGGGTCAACGAGGGCAAGAAGAACGGCCTGATCGTCGACTATTGCGGCATCCTGAAGAACCTGCGCCAGGCGCTGCTGACCTGGGCCGTGCCGCCTGCGGGCGGGGAGGGAATCGAGCCGGCCCGGCCCGAGGAGGAACTGCTGGCCGGCCTGGAGGAAGCTATCCGCCTGGTCCGGGAGTTCCTCACCGAGCGGGGCGCGTCCCTCGACGACATCGTGACCAAGACGGGCTTTGCCCGCAACGCCGCCATCCTCGCCGCCAAGGAGGCGGCCAACGAGAACGACGAGACGCGCAAGCGCTTTGAGGTCATGTGCCGGGAGGTCTTGAGCCGCTTCAGGGCCTGCATCAACATCGAAGGGGCCAACGCCTACCGCTCCGAGTGCAGTGCGCTCAGCGTCGTCTACAACAGCCTGCAGCAGGATCGCAACCAGACCGATATCGGCCGCATCCTGCGGCAACTGCACCAGGTGGTCGATGGGGCCATCGAGACGCTTCCCGGCGCCACGGCCGACGACGACCGCATATCCTACGACATCAGCAAGATCGACTTTGAGCGGCTGAGGGCCGAGTTTGCGCGCAGCAAGGCCAAGAACACGACCGTCCAGAACCTCCGCCAGGCCATCGAGTACCGGTTGCAGCGCATGCTGGAGCAGAACCCCCTGCGCACGGATTACCAGCGCCGCTACGAAGAGATCGTGGCCGAGTACAACCGCGAGAAGGACCGGGCCATGATCGAAAAGACCTTCGAGGCGCTGTTGTGCTTTGTCCGGGGGCTCGACGAGGAGGGCAACCGCGCCGTTCGCGAGGGCCTCGACGAAGAGTCCCTGGCCATCTATGACCTCCTGAGCAAGCCCGACCTCAGCGCCGGCGAGATCAGGCGGATCAAGGCGGTCGCCGTTGGGCTGTTGGAGACACTGAAGAGGGAAAAGCTCCGCGTCGACCACTGGCGAGATAAGGAGGCCACCCGCGACGCCGTGCGCCTTGCCATCTGGGACTTTTTGTACAGCGACGAGACGGGCCTGCCGGTTGGGCTGTACGGCGAAGATGAGGTCAAAGCCATATCGCTGGAGGTCTATCGCCACGTGTACAGGGCCTATCCCACCGTGCCGTCGCCCTACTATCGGAGCGGCGTGGCGGCATAGGGCAGCGGCCCCTATGTAGTAACAGCTTTCAGCCGTTCGTGCCTCGCATCCACAATCCACTCTTGGAGAGCAAACTGCTGAAGCAGTCACTACATAGGGGGGATGCAACCTCCCGCAGGTGACGAAATCGGCTGCCGGCGATGGTTGGCGCGGAACCTGCAGGAGGGGGACTCTTCCGCGCCCCATTCGGCTTCAGGGAGGCACCATTGGTTGCTGACGGCCGCCCACGATCTGTATCCCAGAGTCGCCGCAGCAGAATGTGCTCATTGCGGAGGTAAGGCGTGGTACAGGGGGCCGGGTATGGAAACACCGGCCTACACTCTGTGTGGAGCCCCATTCGGGTTCCTTACGGCCAGCCCATGATGTCAGGCCGGGTTTCGGTACCCGGCTCGGCTTTGCATGGGCTAACCCAGTGCGTATGGCGCGAGCCGGAAATGCACCGACGACTTTATCCCCGGTTCGCCGGGCGCAGCGGCGCGATTTCTCAGCGAGCTCTTGTCGCTGCTGCTACCTGCCGGTACACCTCTGCCGTCCGCCGGGCGGTCTCTTCCCAGGTAAAGCGCCGGGCGCGCTCCAGCCCCTCGCCGGCCAGGCGTTCGCGCAGGGAGCGGTCGGTGCTGAGGCGGCGCAGGGCTTGAACCCAGGCGCCCTCGTCGTGTGGGGGGACGAGGAGGCCGGCGCTGCCGACGACTTCGGGGAGGGAGGTGGCGTCGGAGGCGATGACGGGCGTGCCGCAGGCCATGGCCTCCAGGGGCGGCAGGCCAAAGCCCTCAAAGTGGGCGGGGTGGGCGTGGATGTCGGCGCCGCTGTAGAGGGCCGGCAGGTCCTCGTCGGGGATGCGCCCGGGGAAGACCAGCCGGTCGCCCAGGCCCAGTTGCTCCGCTGTGGAAAAGACCTCGTCGTAGAGCCAGCCCTTGCCGCCGGCGATGACCAACTGGTGCGCGAACGCCGGCTCTTGCCGGCAGAGATGGGCAAAGGCGCGCAGGAGGAGCGGCAGGTTCTTGCGCGGCTCGATGGCGCCGACAAAGAGGATGTACGGCTGCTGCAGGCCGTAGCGGGCGCGCACCTGGGCCAGGGCCTGCGGGTCGCGGACCGGCCGGAAGCGTTCGTCTACCCCCTCATGGATGACGTGCACCTTGGCCGGGTCGGCATGCAGGAGCGAGACGACCTCGCGCCCGGTGAATTCGGAGACGGCGATGATGGCCTGGGCCCGCCGGGCAAAGATGGGCATGGCCAGGCTCAGGAAGCGGTGGTTCCAGGGCAGGTGCCACTCCGGATGGGTGAGGTAGACGACGTCATGCACGGTCAGCACGGACGGGGTGCGCCTGAGCGGCACGAGCAGGTGTTCGGTGCAGTGCACCACGTCTGTGCCCGCAAAGTGCCGGTCGAAGGGCAAACGCGCCAACTGGGCCAGCAGCACCCAGAGGCGCCAGCGGCGGGTGTTCCAGGGCCAGCGCTTTTGCAGGCGCGCCGCCGCATAGGCGGGCAGGCGATCCTCGGCGGGGGTGGCCGCGAAGAAGCGCGTCTCCACGTCGTCGCGCGCCAGGAGGTGGCGGCCCAGGCGCTCGGCATAGCGCCCCAGGCCGGTGCCGCAGTAGGCGACGGGGGTATAGTCGATGCAGACACGGAGTTTAGAGTCGGTCATGCACATCTCCAAGCCATGCGTCAAACGTCAAACGTCACGCGTGACGTCCGGTATCTCCACACGCACCCCACCGGATATCCCACCATCTTGGCCACGTCGCCGGCAACGCGTATGAGCGGCACCCAGGCGATGGCCGCCAGGCGCTGCATGGGCGATAGTCCCCCCCACAGATCCAAAAGGCGCCGGTAGGGGGTGCGGAACATGGCGATTGCCCCCAGGCCGAGCCCCAGCGCCCACCAAGGGCTGGCCCAGATGCTCAGCGCCAGCAGGGCGGGGAGGGCCACAAGATAAGTGCCGTAGCGAATGGCGTGCCGCAGGCGCCAGAGGTCCGCTTTGCCGTCGCCGCGGGCATAGCGGTAGTATTGGCGGCAAAAGGCGCGCAGGCTGCTGCGCGGCCGGAAGTAGGCCAGCGCGTCGGGGGCGAAGGCAAAACGCAGGCCGGCTTGGCGCAGCCGCAGGTCAAAGATGAGGTCCTCGCAATAGTCCAGCCACTCCGGGTAGCCGCCGACCGCCTCCCAGGCCGCCTTGCGGTAGGCGATGGAGCGGCTGGAGGGCAAAAAGCGCTCGGGGTTGATGTCGCGCCGCGCCGGCAGGGTGGTGGCGGCCAGGGCGACCTCAAAGACGGAGCGCGGGTCGGGGGCGAAAAAGCCGCTGACCACATCCGGCGGCGCGGGTTTGTTGAAGGGCGCAGTGAGCGCCGCCAGCCAGCCTGGGTCCAGGCGCACACCGGCATCGCAGCCGGCGATGACCGGCCCGCGGGCGGCGGCGATGGCCGCATTGCGCCCGGCCGAGATGTTGGCCCCCGGCCGCTCGAGGACGCGCAGCGGCAGCCGGCCCGCGGCTTCGGCCCGGCGCAGGCGGGCCAGCGTATCGTCCTGCGAGCCGCCGTCGACGATGATCACCTCGTCGGGCGGGCGGGTTTGGGCGGCCAGGCTGGCGAGCAGTTCTTCGATCGCCGCCCCTTCATTGTAGACGGTGGCAATGACCGATACCTTAGAGGCTGAAGCGTTGCCCATCGTATCCTTCCACCAGATGGTTGCCGGCCCGTTGCCGGATGGCTGAAAGGTCCACACCATGGCCAAAGTGAACGAGCACCGTGCGCCCGGCGCCGCTGCGCTCGCCCAGGGCGACAGCCTGCTGCCAGGTGATGTGCCCGGCTCCCTTCCAGCCGTTGTCGTCAAAGGTGGCGTCGATGAAAAGGAGGTCGGCGCCGGCCATGGCCGGCGGTAGGGGCGCTGTGGCCAAGGGTTGGCCGCCGGGCAGGCCCTTGATATCCGGCAGGTAGACGATGCTATTCACCCCGTCCTCGACGCGATAGCCAAAGGTGGTCACCACGCGATTGTGATCGACGAGGAACGGCGTAAGGCGGTAGCCGGCGTATTGGCAGGGCGCGCCGGGCGCGAGCGGCCTGACCTCGATGAACCCGAGTTCGAGCATGTAGCCGAACTGCCCCTGCACCGCACGGACGAGGTCTTCCGGGCCAAAGATGCGCACGGGTTGGTGAGCCTGGCCGATGCGCACGATCGGCTCCAGGCATTCGATCCCCAGCATATGGTCGCGATGCGCGTGGGTGATAAAGATCGCGTCGATACGGTCTATGCCCTCGCGCAGTGCCTGCTGGTACAGGTCCGGCCCGGCGTCGAGGAGGATGCTGGCCCGGCCGTGGAGCCAGAGGCTTGTCGTTGTGCGGCGGAGCTGCGGGTCGTAGCGCGCTGCCTCACAGGTTGGGCAATGGCAGCTCAGATGCGGCACGCGAAAGGCGCCCCCCGAGCCTAGTACGGTTATCTCCAATCCCGGCCTCCCCTCGAAAACGACACCGGCTGATTATAGCGTTAGAGGGCGGCGCAGGCAACCGGCCGCTTTGGGCAGGCGCAGTTCACTTCGGGGGCAGATCATGCGTGGAGAGGAGTCCTCCGCGAGCGCAGTTGCGGCCAAACCGCACGGACGGGACCTGTTGAGCGAGCTGAGGACCGGCGCAGCTTGGCGTTTTCTGCAACACGTCCCGAGCTCGCTCGACACTTCGACTAGCGTGACTTGGTTGTGACTGCGCTCGCGCGGGACTCCCCTTTCGCCCCGAAGTGAACTGCACCCGTTGGGCGGAGATACATCCCAGATTCTAGGTGTATTTCCGGCGTGAGCAGCGTAGGCCGGTGTATCCGTACCCGGCCCCCCATGTCAGGCTGGGGTCCAACTCTCTTGGGGCAGACTGTTGTGGCCACGTGATGGGGTAGGATGCGACTGGCGCGCGAGGCGTAGCGCGGGTTATCCCCGCGAAGAAGAGACCTACCTTTGGCGGCTTGGCGGGGCCGTAGTATACTTGCCATGCCTGACGGTTGAAGCGGCTAGTACTCGGGGCAAGGAAGGTGGCACATGCGCATCCTGGTAGTAGATGACGATCCGCCCAGCGTCAAGATGACGGCGTTTCTACTCCGCGAGGAGGGCTATGAGGTCATCACAGCGGACAACGGCCG
Organism: Anaerolineae bacterium; assembly: GCA_034428955.1. GTDB lineage: Bacteria > Chloroflexota > Anaerolineae > SpSt-313 > SpSt-313 > DAOUGZ01. Next base: position 7,602 of record DAOUGZ010000039.1, read on the forward strand.
GGCTGCCGTGGAAAAGGTCCAGACGGAAGCGCCGGACCTGGTGGTCCTAGACGTGATGCTGCCGCATATCGACGGGCTGGAGGTCACGCGGCGCATCCGCCAGACGATGGATACCCCGATCATCATGCTCTCTGCCAAGGGCGAAACGGCCGACAAGGTGCTCGGCCTGGAGGTGGGCGCCGACGATTACCTGGCCAAGCCCTTCGAGCCCTCCGAGCTCTTGGCGCGGGTCAAGGCCGTTCTGCGGCGCAGCGAACTCTATGTCTACGACGACGTGCAGAACCGCATTACCGTCGGCGATCTGAGCCTTGATCCCGTCGGCAACAAGGTTTTCCGCAGCGATGGAATGGAGATCGAACTCACTCCCATCGAGTTCCGGCTGTTGCACGTCCTCATGCGCAACGCCGGCCGCGTGCTGAGCCACGATTACCTCCTCGCCAACGCCTGGGGCTATGAGTACGAGGGATACTCGAACCAGATTGCCGTCTACGTCCGGCGTCTGCGCACCAAGATCGAGCCGGAACCCTCCAATCCCCGTTACCTGCATACGGTGCGCGGCATCGGTTACAAGTTTGAAAAGATCTGAGCGCCGCACGAGCAGGCCAAGCCGTCATGGCGAGAAGATGTGTTTGCCAGAAGAGTGTCGCTTGAGGTAAACTGCACGCCAAATACGATCCCACGTCGACCGGCAGCCGGTTCGGGCCGGGGCGAGGGACCTGTTGGGGGAGTGCCCTGGCCCTTTTTTCGGAGGCGTGGGGTCTCGACAGGATGCGTGCATGATCGTTGTGCAGACTCCTCTGAGGGTGAGTTTCCTGGGGGGCGGCACGGATTTCTGCGAGTTCTACCGGCGCGAGGAAGGTTGTGTCCTCAGCACCGCCATTGACAAGTATATCTATGTCATCGTCAAGAAGCGCTTCGACCGCCGAATCCGCGTGGGCTATACGCGCACCGAGCTGGTCGAGCGGTTGGACGACCTGCAGCACGAACTGGTGCGCGAGAGCATGCGCCGGGCGGGCATCGACCGGCAGATCGAACTCTCGACGATGGGCGACATCCCATCGGAAGGATCCGGCCTGGGCTCATCGAGCACGGTGACGGTGGGCTGCCTGAATGCGCTGTACACCTACCTGGGCGAGCCGCGAGCGCCGGCTGACCTGGCTGCTCAGGCCTGCCAGATTGAGATCGAGGCCCTGGGCAGGCCCATCGGCAAGCAGGATCAGTACATTGTGGCCCACGGCGGGCTGCGATTCATCCGCTTCCACGAGGACGACACGGTGGACGTGGAGCGCCTCGTTCTGGATGCGGATACCCAGCGGCGGCTGGCGCAGAGCCTCATGCTCTTCTTCACCGGGACGACGCGCGAGGCGTCCTCGATCTTGCGCGAGCAGGTCGAGCGCACGCCCGGGCAGGTCTCGGTGCTGCGCAATCTAAAGGCGCTGGCCTGGGAGGGGCGCCGTTGCCTCGAGCGCGGCGACCCGGATGGCCTGGGCTACCTGCTCCACGAGGGCTGGCTGCTCAAACGCTGCCTCGCTTCCGGCATCACCAACCCCGGCATCGACAGCATCTACGAGCGCGCCCGCCGCGCCGGGGCCCTGGGCGGCAAGATCGCCGGCGCCGGCGGCGGGGGCTTTTTGCTCCTCTATGTCCCCATCGAGCGCCAGGATGCCGTGCGGGCGGCACTGAGCGACCTCTCCGAACTGCCCTGCAACCTGGAGCGCGACGGCAGCAAGGTGATTCTGAACAGCCGCCATTGAGAGGTGCCCGGCTGTGGCCCAGCATTGACGGGAGTTGTTCCCCCCGTCAGGCTGCAGGGCGTGTTTTCAAATCCAGCAGAGGCGGCTCCCACGCTGCCGGTCTGCCGGATGAAGCGATTCCTTTGGGCTTTGCCTCGCCCAAGCGGCTTGCACGTCGGGCTACCGGCGGGCCCCTCCGCTACGCTCCGGGCAAGGGTGGGAGCCGCCTCTGCTAGTATGCAAACACAACCTGGCGATAGGAGAGAATCGTGAGTGATCTGGCAAGGCGTTATCTGGCCGATCTGGCCGAGACGATGCGGCGCCTGCCTCTGGATGACGTGCAGCGGTTTATCGAGATGCTGCACGAGGCGCGGCTGGAGGGCCGGCAGGTCTTCCTCCTGGGCAACGGCGGAAGTGCGGCTACGGCCTCGCACTTTTGCTGTGATCTGGCCAAGAACACGGTGGTTCCCGGCGTGCCCAGCTTTCGTGCCCTGTCGCTGACCGACAACGCGGCCCTGATGACCGCCTGGGCCAACGACACGGCCTACGATAACCTCTTCTGCGGCCAGCTCGATTGCCTGCTGCAGCCGGGCGACCTGGTGATCGCCATCAGCGGCAGCGGCAACTCGCCGAATGTGTTGCGGGCGGTCGAGATGGCGCGCGAGCGGGGCGCCGTTACTGTGGGCATGACCGGCTTTGCCGGCGGGCGCCTCAAGCCGCTGGTGGACCTGGCCATTGTCGTGCCCTGTGAGTGCATGGAGCAGATCGAGGACCTGCACCTGGTGCTGGAGCACCTGGTGGTCACCGCCCTGCGCGAGCGCGCCAAGCAAGCTGCTGACGGATAGCGCTTGCGCGGAGCCTGTCCGAAAGCAGCAGAGCGGGCTCCCACGCCCGCGATCCGGGCGGCATGGGAGCTGCCCCGGCTGTCTTCCGGATAGGCTTGCAGCCGGACGAGGGGAGTACGGATGAACCACACAGGGCACGAAGGACACAAGGGGCGCACAGGGGCCGGCTATGGCATGGCCCTTCGTGATGCTGCGGCGTCGCTCGTGGGCTCGCGTTGGGCGCTGCCGGCGGCTTTGCTCGTGGCCTTTGCGCTGCGTGTCTATCGCCTGGGCGACAGCAACATCTGGTGGGATGAGGGCCTGGCCATCTGGGCCGTGCGCAAGAGCTTTTGGGGGACCACCCTCTGGACGGCGCAGGATGTGCACCCGCCGCTCTATTTCTGGCATCTGTGGCCCTGGGTGCGCCTCGTGGGCGAGAGCGAGTTCGCTGCGCGGTTCATCTCCGTCATCTGGGGCGTGCTGACCGTGGCTGTGGTCTATGCGCTGGGGAAGCGGCTCGGGGGGCGGCGGGTAGGGCTGGTGAGTGCCCTCTTCCTGGCGCTGGCGCGCTTTCACATCTGGTGGTCGCAGGAAATGCGCATGTACATCCTGGCCACCCTGGCGGCGACCGTTACCCTCTACGCGGCTGTGCGCTGGTTCGAGGCCGAGCGTGCGCACCCCAACCTGCGCTGGCTGCTGGGCTATGTGCTGGGGGCCACAGCCGGCCTGTACACCCTCTACATGGCCGGCCTGGCCCCATTGGTGGCCAACCTCTATGCGCTCGTGGCGCTGGCGCGCACGCCCCGGCCGCGGCGTTGGCGCACCCTGGGCCTGTGGTCGGCCGCGCAGGTGAGCGTGCTCCTGCTGCTGGTTCCCTGGCTGGCTCTGGCCCTGCCGCGGATGAACACCTGGTCGGTAGCCCAGCCCTTTAGCTTTCGCCAGTTGCTCAGCCTCTACAGCATCCTGCTGACCATCGGCGTCTCGACCGATGTGCAGCGCTACCTCCTCTACGCACTCCCCTTCGGGCTGACCCTCCTGGCCGGCCTGGCTACCCTGGCCTGGCCGCGGCGCCGGCCCGAGCCCGGCTTGCCCGGTGCGCAGGCGGCACTGCTGCTGACGGCGGCGGTGGCCTCTCTGCCCGCGCTGGTCTTTATCCTCACCCGCCCGCGCAGCCTGTTCTACACGCCGCGCGTGGAGGCGCGCTATCTGGTGCTCTTTGCGCCGGCCTTTGCCGTCTTCCTGGCCTGGTCGGTGGTGCGCCTGGCGCGCCGTGTGCCGTTGCTGGGCGGTGCGGCGTTGGCCGCCTGCCTGGGGCTGACCCTGGCGTTCGTGCCGGGTCACTATCAGGATCGCTACCTGCGCGATGAAATGGAGACCATGGCGCGCATGCTGGGTGCCCATGCCCGGCCCGAGGATGCCGTGCTGCTCATCTCGGGGAACCGCTACCCCGAGTTCGGCTACTACTATGAGCGGCTCGTGCCGGTGGAGAGGCGGGGGCCTGTGCTCCGGCTCCCTAGAGATGACCGTTTCACGGGCGAGAACATCACCCGGCAACTGGAGGAAGCGACCGCCGGCCGCAGCCGTTTCTGGGTAGCAATCGTCGAGCCGGGCATCCAGGACCCGGACGGGCTCGCCTTGCCCTGGCTCGACCGGCACTATGAGCGGGCGCTGACCTACCCCATGGGTTACAACGCGCTCATCCTCTACGACAACTCGGCCGCCGGCCTGCTCGTTCCGCGCAGCCGGGTCGCCCCGCAGCGGCCTTTGCACCTGCAGCAAAGCGGCCTGGAGATCATGGGCTACGACCTGCCGGCCAGGGAGTGCAAACCGGGGGATCGGGTCCATCTGGGCGTCTACTATGCAAGCCGGGCTCCGCTCACCGTAGAGATGCGCTGGCTGCAGAGCGACGGCGAACTGCTCTACTCCGTGACCCAGGAGTGGCCGGCCAGCGGCGATGACGCAGGCCGGGCTGCCGTGCAGTATACTGCCTGGCCCTGGTGCCGCGGCGGGCATACCCGCTTCGAGTTGCGCTGGGCAGCGCCGGGCCAGGCCGGGCAGATAATCTCGCTGCCCGGGCCGCGCATCCTGGCGCCGGCGGGCCGGCCGCCGGCCGAACGGGTGACCCGGCCCTTGCAGGCCGCCTTTGAGCAGGGCATCACCCTGCGCGGCTTTGACCTGCAGCCGGCGTCGCCTGATGGCCTCTATGAGGTGAAAGCGGGCACAGAAATGCCCCTCGACCTCTTTTGGGAGGCCAAGGGGCCGGTGAGCGAGGACTATACGGTGTTCACCCAGTTGGTGGGCAGCGCTCACAACCCCAAGACCAACGGGCCGCTCTGGGGGCAACACGATGGCCCGCCGGTGGGTGCCCTGTACCCGACCAGCCATTGGCTGCCGGGCCAGCTCATTCTCGACCGGCACGCGCTGGCCATCGACCCCGCCGCGCCGCCCGGCGACTATGAACTGTGGGCAGGGCTCTACCGGCCGGGCAGCGGCGAGCGCCTGCGCCTTGTGGGCGCGGATGGAACGCCCGGCGATGACCACGTGGTGCTTGGCCGCGTGCGCGTCGTCGAGTAGCCGCAGCGGGTTGCGGCACCTGGGCTAGGCGTATAGCTTGCGCAAGGCCTGCTCGGCCAGCGGGCGCACGACACGCTCCACGTCATCCTCAGTGGCGACCGGCTCCACCTCGCTAAAGAGGAACCAGTGCTCCACATGCTCCACCATATCGCCCGGCTCGAGCAGGGTCAGCGGGCCCAACGTCTCCAGTTCCAGGAAGCGGTTGTTGGTGTAGGTCTCTACCGAGCAGTTGCCGTCCGGATAGATCGCGTCCGGCTCATAGTCGAAGCACTTGACCAGGAGCTGGCCGTTGCGGTGATAGGCCGTCCAGCCCTCGGTGGCGTTCAGCCCCACCTTGAAGGGCGGCTCGATGGCGGGGTTCTGGCGCAACAGGACATAACGCGTGCCCCATTGGACGCGCGTGTCGCGCATGTCGCTGTAGGGCCAGAGGGTCAGGTTGCGGTTGGGCAGGAGGTTTTCCTCCGTTTGCCAGTCCGACTGGGGCACGATGGCCACGCCGTTCAGGTTCAGCACGGTGAGCGCCCAGGGCGCCAGCTCCACCGGCCAGAGGCCCTGGTTCTCCAGTGTGTGCCGCACCTCAACGTGCGCCTCGTCGCCGATGAGCCGGACGTCGATCTGCTTCTGGATGCCGGTCGTCGTCTCCAACGGGGGGACAAGCCGCAGCGTCTCATCGTCGATGACCGCCTCGAGCGGCTGGTTATCCGGGTAGTAGGAGCGGGGCTTGGCTTCCGGCGAGTGCCAGAGGCGGTGCCCACCGTAGATGCGCCACTCATCGCCGCCGGTCAGCCCGGCCTGTTCTTCAAAGACGGCCATCAGGTTCTCGCCGCCGGGCACGCTGAGGTGGATAATCCGCGGCCCCACATCGGTCGTAGCGATGAGTTCCACCCGGTCGTTCGCCAGCCGGTAGCAGTTCGGCCAGCCCAGATACGATACCTTTTGCATTGCAGTCCTCCTTGATGTGGGCGGTAGACAGCGGGCGAGTGGTCAGCGGGCAGTAGACTGTCTACTGTCCACCGTCCACTCGCGCAAGCTCTCCATGCGCTCTCGATCGGTCAGGTCCAGGCGGATGGGCGTTAGCGAGATGCGGCCGGCCGCCAACGCGCCGATGTCCGTTCCCTCCTCGGCCACCCCACTGGGAACGTCGCCGCCGATCCAAAAGTAGCGGCGCCCGCGAGGGTCCAGGCGCTCGACCAGGGCATCCTGATAGATGCGCTCGCCCAGGCGCGTAACCTCGACGCCGCGCACCTCGTCCTCCGGTACATCCGGCACATTGACGTTCAGCAGCAGGGGGCGCTCCCCGGCGGGCATCGCCAGCATGCGCTGCGCGAGCTGCGCGGCGAAACGCGCGGCCGGGCGATAGTTGCCGAATGCGGCAATGTCCAACGAGACGGCAAAGGCCGGCACGCCAAAGATCGTCGCCTCGGCGGCGGCGGCAAAAGTGCCCGAATAGAGGATATCGGTGCCGACATTGGCGCCGTTGTTGATCCCCGAGACCACGAGATCGGCCCGCCGCGTCACCAGCCCCAGGAGGGCCAGGGCCACACAATCGGAGGGCGAGCCGGAAGCCTGATAGGCACTGACGCCGTCGCCGAAATGAACCTCGCTGGCGCGGAGCGGCTTGTGCATCGTCTTGGTGTGCCCCACAGCCGACCAGTTCCGCTCCGGCGCCACGACCACCACCTCGCCCACCTCGCGCAGGGCCTGAGCGACGGCGACCAGGCCGGGTGCCTGGATGCCATCATCATTCGTGACCAGGATCAGCGGCTGTTCCATCAGGACTCTGCGCTCGGCTCGGGCAAGTCGGCGAGCAGCCGCTGCCGGAGCATGCGCTGCAGGCGGTTGTAGCGGCTCTGATAGGGCGCCGAGCCGATGGGGTCGGTGGTCATGATCAGGGCATCTTCGTGGTTGTCCGAATAATAGCCCTTGCGCACCCCCACCGGCCGGAAGCCGTACTTTTCGTAGAGGCGCTGAGCCGGCATGTTCGAAACGCGCACCTCCAGTGTGACGACGTTTGCGTTCAGCGCGACTGCTTTCTCGATCATCGAGGCGAGTAACAGCTCGCCGGCCCCGTGGCGTCGCCAGTTCGGATGCACGCCCAGGGTACAGACGTGCGCTTCGTCGAGCATCATCCAAAAGCCGCCATAGCCGATGATAGAGGGGTCGAGCCCCTCCTCGCTCGCGCCGTCCGGCACCCGCCGCGTGCGCGCCACAAAGTAGTGGGACATGGGGTTCGAACGCAGCTCATAACCAAAGGCGTTCGACGACCAGGGCAACGTGAACACCATGCGCTCGATCGACGCCACGGTCGATACATCGGACTGCCGCATCGTCTCTACATAAAACATACGCCAACTCTCATATCAAAGTTCGAGCGGGGGTGGAGCGTCAAACGTCATGCGTCGGACGTGAAGCGCTATCCGTCGTCAGTCTCGACTCGCGCATCTCCTTGACGCATGGCGTTTGACTCGACGCCTCACGCCGCCTCTACCGGGGCAGGCTCTGGCGCGGGCCGGCTGTGCATATAGACCGGCGCCAGCGCGGCGGGATCATCGCGTTCCCCGCGCTGCAAACGCGTCCAGCCCAGCTCGGCCAGAAAGCCGGCGCGGCGCATCTGGGCGGCCTGTGGCACCAGCACGGCATTCGAGTCCAGAGCGGCCAGGATGGAATCGCGCAGTTCCTCATCGATCTCGCCGGCAAAGAGCGTGCGTTCGCGGATTCCTTCGTACACGCCCTCGCGGCTTACCAGGCGGTCCTTGCTGGTACGGTGCCATTGCTCGCGCCCCAGCCGGTAATCGGCGGCGACATAGCGCCCGCGGCCGATGGCCAAGACGGCGCGCAGCGGCATGCGCTGCCCCACGAGGGCCTGCGCCAGGACGTCCAGAGTCGGAATGCCAAAGAGCGCCAGGCCGCGCCCGACGGCCAGGCCCTTGGCAACGCTGAGGCCGATGCGCAGGCCGGTAAATGAACCGGGGCCGATGGCCACCACGACCCCTCGCAACGCTGCCGGCGGCGCTCCCTGCTGGGCCATCATCTCGATGACCCGGGGCATCAGTTCGACCGATTGATTGTTGGCTGAACACCAGTTCGTCTCGGCGCGCACGCCGCGCTCATCATAGAGCGCCACGCTCGCCTGCTTGGTTGCCGTGTCTAGCGCCAGTAACATCAGTCTCTCCCCCCGAATATCTCGCGCTGCAACTCGGCCACCAGGGCCTCGTAGCGCGCGCCCTCAGGCTGCATTACCAGCCCACGTTTGGTGGCATCGAGATGGCGGAACGAGATCCACAGATACTCTGGGGGCAAAACATCGCGTATCCGTTCGGGCCACTCGATAGCCACCACGCCTTCGCCGTAGAGGTATTCTTCCAGGCCAAAGTCCAGGGCTTCTTGGGGTCCCGAGATCCGGTAGAGGTCCAGGTGATAGAGCGGCGGGCGGCCGGGGGCGGCGCGGTAAGCGTTCAGCAGCACAAAGGTAGGGCTGACCACAGGGCCGGTCACGCCCATCCCCTCACCGATGCCCTGCACGAACGACGTCTTGCCGCTGCCGAGGTCGCCTTCCAGGCAAAAAACATCCCCGGCTTCTGCCCGTGCGCCAAGGCGCGCACCGATCCGCCGGGTTTGAGCCAGGCTGTGGCTGATGATATCCAGGGTGTTGGCCGTCAAGATGGGCGACACCGCCAGCCTCTTTTCGCTACCATTCCGCCGCATGCGCGTTTCTCGTTGCCCCATTATAGCCGACAGGCAGATGGGGGGCAAGTGGTACGCTTCAGTCCTCTTCCTCTTCCTCGCGCACGGCAAAGCGCTTGCCGGGGATGCAAAAGTGCCGGGCGCCGAGGTGCAGCAGGGGGCTCAGCTCCTCCTCCTCGAGCTTCCAGACCTCGTCGAAGGCGGCCTCCTCGGCCCAGGCGCCGACTATTTCGCCCAGGAACAGGGTGTGATCGCCGGTGTCAATCGCGTCGATCAGGCCGCACTCCAGATGGGCCAGGCACTCGTCGACCCAGGGCACCGTCACGCGCCGCCCGTCGACCGCCGTGAGCCCCGCACGGACGAACTTGTCCACGTCGCGGCCCGAATAGCTGCCGCAGAGCATCACCTGATCGGCGAGGGGCCGGCCGGGGATGTTGATGGTGAGCTCTTGGCTGCGCGAGATGAGATAGTGCGTGTTGTTCAGGGCGCTGATCGCCGCCACGACCATCGGCGGGCGATAACTGGCGGGGCTCACCCAGGCCGCCGCCATCACATCCGGCTGGCCGCGATACTGCGCCGTAACCAGGGTCACCGGTCCGGGCTCCAACAAGCGCAAGCAGCCGGTCAGGGCGATTTCCGTCTTGGCCATGTTGCTCCCTCATGGGTCATGTCGAGTAGCGTCACCGGCGGGAGGCGCCGTGCCCGGAATCTGCCATAGCCCAGGGCAACTGTCAAGGCCCAAGCCCGCCCACCCAGGGCTTTGAAAAAGCCAGTTTTATGCCATCCCTTGGCGGGGCCTGAACGGGTTCTGCGAACGCTGCATCGAACCCCTGCGCGCGATGGGGATGCTTCGCTTCAGCCAGTTGACTGCTTATGGGATGAGTCCTTGCCCGCTCAGCATGACAGGCCGCAACTGTGAAAAAGCCTTGCCGCCCACCGGAGCATTTGCTCCTCAGCATAGAGTATGCTATCCTTATCCATCCTGGATATGCGAGTGGAAACGCCGGTTTCCGGCTGGTGCTGCGCCGCACAAGTTCTGATGAGTAACATGGCGCCGCATGGGCGAGTCGCACCCATCAGAATCTCTGCGATGCACTACGAGTCGAGCCGGACCGGGGCGGTTCAGGCTGCCCTGCGAGGCTCCACCGGCCAAGGGACGCCCGTTTCCGGGCCTAGATTCTGGGAGGACGCCACGACGACTGTTGCTAGCGGCCATAGTGCCGGCCAATGGTACACGCTGCAAACCAAGCCACGCAAAGAGTTCATGGTGAGCGAGCACCTGGCGAGCCGCGGTATCGAGACCTATCTCCCGCTGCTCCCCCCAGACGGCAAGCGTTCGGCGCGGGCGCGGCGCGCGCAGCCCTTCTTTGCGCGCTATCTCTTTGCCCGGCTGGACCTCTCCACCGTGCCGCTCTCGTCCATCAACTGGTCGCAGGGCATGGTTGGGGTGGTCTCCTTCGGCGGC
>DAOUGZ010000040.1:0-28275 GCA_034428955.1 Anaerolineae bacterium
CTAGTAGAGCTTCAACGTGGCGTTGACATTTATGTTAACCTGAGCTAGAATAGCCTCATTGAACCAGTCTAGATCAGGTGTGGAACAATGCGAACTAAGCAGTACAAGGTTTGTTTGTCAGCAGAGGAACAGGCCCTCTGCCGTGAGATTACCATGAAGGGCCGAGCAGCCGCGCGTACCGTGACCCGTGCGCACATCCTGCTGCTCGCCCATGAGGACATGCGCGACAAAGACGTCGCGGCGGCCCTACACATTGGTGTGAGTACGGTGCAGCGCACGCGCAAGCGTTTTGCCGAGGGTGGGCTCGAAGATGCACTGTACGATCGCCCACATCCGGGGGCAGAGCGCAAGTTGGATGGCAAGCAGAGTGCCTTCCTGGTCGCGCTAGCCTGCAGCGACCCGCCAGCAGGCCGTGCACGCTGGACGCTGCATCTACTGGCCGACAAGATGGTAGAACTCGAGATCGTCGACAGCCTCTCGCACGAGACCGTGCGCCAAGAGCTAAAAAGGGGGGCCTGAAGCCCTGGCTGAAGGCCCAGTGGGCCATACCCAGCGTCAGTTCCGAGTTTGTTTGGCATATGGAAGACGTTCTGGACCTGTATGCCGAGCCCTATGACGCGACTCGCCCGGTCGTTTGCTTCGATGAGTGCCCTTACCAGTTGCTGACGGATGTACGCGAGCCCCTGCCGATGGTTCGCGGAAAGCCCAGACGCGAGGACTATGAGTACAAGCGGGAGGGCACCTGCAACCTGTTCATCGCCATCCAGCCCAAAGCCGCTTGGCGGCACGTTGATGTCACCAAGCGGCGCACCAAGCTGGACTTTGCTCAACAGATGAAGGCCCTCGTTGATGAGCACTTTGCCGATGCCCAGGTCATCCGCGTGGTGCTGGACAACCTGAATACACACACGCCGGCTTCGCTCTATGAGGCCTTTCCACCTGCCGAGGCCCGTCGCATTACGAGCAAGATCGAGTTTCACTACACCCCCAAGCATGGGAGTTGGCTAAACATGGCCGAGATCGAACTGTCCGTGCTGTCACGCCAGTGTCTCGACCGGCGTCTACCAGACCAGCAGGATGTCGCCCGAGAGTGCGCCGCCTGGGAGGCCACGCGCAACAGTGAACACGCTGGCATCGATTGGCGCTTCACCACGGACAACGCGCGTACCAAACTCGGACGACTATACCCCTCAGTTTCACCTTGACGCACTACTAGGGGCAATGCTTGTCGAATAGGGGGGCCTCGTCAGACGCAGAGAGCCAGAGCGGCAAAGGGCCACAGAGGGAACGGTTTCGTCGCTCTAGCGTAGCCTCTGCGGAGCTCTGCTCCTCCGTGTTCCTCTGCGTCTCCGAAGCCCTACTATTTGAGGGGTACTGGCGCTAGAGGGTGTCTCCAGGCCCCGCCGAGGCGGCCAGTATGCAAACACAACCTACCCCAAGAGGAGTGACCTTGATCCCATTCGTGTGTGATGACGGACGCATGGAGGAACTGAAGCAGGCCGGCCTAGCGCGGCGTGCGCGAGGCGAGACCTTTGCCCGCCTGGAGTCGGACCACTATCTCACGGCTTACATGGCTAACGTGAGCAAGCCACCGCTCCTGCGCGAGGCCCTGGCCCTGGAAGCCAAGTGCGCCAGGCAGGAGATCATCATCTACCCCGATGAGGTGATCGTGGGCCGCGAGGCCCGCGAAGCGTTCGACTATGACTTTCTGCGCGCCATCCGCTTGTGGAGTGACCGGTTGCCGCAAGAGCGACAGGATGCGCCCCCGTCGGCCGAAGCCTCAGCCTATGTGACCACCCGGCTCGTGAGGGAGCAACTGGGCCCACAGGAATGGGCCGCTATGGAGGCCGGGCTGGCGGCCACGACCTACAGCAGCGGGCACACCATCCTCGATATGGCCTGGCCGCTACAGGTGGGACTGCGGGGGCTGGACGAGGCCATCGAGGCCCGCCGCCGCTTCGCGCAGGGGCTCGACACGGACTATTACGCCGCGATGAAGGCCACCGTGCGGGCGATGTCTGCCTTCATCGCCCGCCATGCCGACCAGGCGCGGTCCATGGCCGAAAGGGAGGCAGATAGCGCCAGGCGGCGGGAGCTGCTGGCCATCGCCGATGCCTGCGTTTGGATCGCCTGGCAGCCGCCGCGCAGCTTCCACGAGGCGCTGCAACTGGCGTGGCTCATCCACGTGCTGAACGGCTGCGACTCCCTCGGCCGCCTGGATCAGTACCTCTGGCCCTACTACCGGCAAGACATCCGGAGCGGCAGGCTCAGCCGCGAGGAGGCCGCTTACCTCCTGTGCTGCGTCTGGTGCAAGGTGCTGGAGGGATTCAGCATTCAGAACCTCACGCTGGGCGGCACCGACAGTGAGGGTGAGGATGCGACCAACGACCTCACCTACCTCTGCCTGGAGACGACGCTCCGTCTGCGCACGCCGCAGCCCAATCTGTCGCTCCGCATCTCCCCCCAGCCGCCTGCAGAGCTCCTGCCCCGCGCGCTCAAGACGGTAGCCTGCGGGCTGGGCGTGCCCGCGCTCTACAATGACGAGGTGATCGTCCGGGCTCTGGAAGAGTTGGGCATCCCGACGGCCGACGCCCGTGGCTATGCGCTGGCCGGTTGCAGCCAAGTCGTCATCCCCGGCAAATCGCATTTTCTCTGCGACGACGGGGTACTGAACGTCGCCAAATGCCTAGAGCTCGCCCTGAACAACGGAGTAGACCCGCTTACCGGCAGGCAGATAGGCCCGCCCACCGGCGAACCCGGCGACCTGGCCGGCTTTGGCGACGTGCTCGACGCGCTGCGCCGCCAGATCGACCACGGCGCCGAGATGCTCGCTCGCTGCATGGATGCGAACGACCGGGTCTTTGCGCAGCACAGCGGCCACCCGCTGCGCAGCCTGCTCGTCCATGGCTGCCTGGAGAGGGGCGTGGCCTTTCTGCAGGGCGGGGCAACCTACAACGGCGCCCAGGCCGAATGCGTAGGCATCACCAATACGGCGGATTCCCTGGCCGCCATCCGCACGCTGGTGTATGAGGAGCGAAGCCTGTCGCTGGCCGAGCTGACGCAGGTGCTCCGGAGCAACTGGGCCGGCCACGAGCCCCTGGCGCTCCGCTGCCGGAACCGGCTCCCCAGGTTCGGCAACGACGACGGCAGGGTGGACCACCCCTACAGCCTGATCGCCGAAGCCGTCTACCGGGCGGCTCGCCGTTGGCCTTGCCGGCGCGGCGGCACGGTTATGCCCGGCTCGGTCGTCTTTACCTACCACGTCGACTATGGCCACCTGACGGGCGCCACGCCCGACGGCCGCCGCGCCAGCGAACCCCTGGCCGATTCGGCCGGCCCCTCGCAGGGTTGCGCGCGGAGTGGCCCCACGGCCATAGCGAACTCGCTGGCCAAGGTCGACCAGTCCCTGGCGCCGACGTGCGTGGTGCTCAACATCATGCTGACCCGCAGCGCCTTCGACCCGGTCAAGCTGGCATCGCTCATCGAAAGCTACTTTTCGCGCGGTGGGATGCAGATGCAGATCAACGTGGCCGACAGGCAGACCCTGCAATTGGCGCGCGCCAACCCGGAGAAGTACCGGGATCTGACCGTGCGTGTGGGCGGCTACAGCGCCTACTTTGCTGAACTGCCCGGCGACCTGCAGGGCGAGATAATCTCCAGGACGGCCTGAGCCTAGATTCCGCACTGGCGCAGAGGGTAAGGGACGGATTCACCGCCAAGTGTTCATGAGCGCGGCGCTCACCACTGCGCATGAAAACGGGCATCACCGCAGAGAGCGCCAAAAGCGCAGAGGAAACCCTTCAGAGTCTCAGCGCACTCTGCGTTCTCTGCGGTGAACCACGGCCCCATTTTCAGAGCAGGCCGCAAAGGACTCTAAGCGATTCCACATTTGCGGCACGTATGCCGGCCGAGAGAAGCAGCGCAACGCCAGATTCCCCATGCCCCTGCGTGCCCCTGGCGTGTTAGCGCCAGACCCCATGGGGGCATGGTGTCTCTTTGCGCCCTTGGCGGCGAATCCGTCCCTACGGTAACCCGGCGAGGACATCGCGGGCGCGCTCCAACCCGAGCCGCGGGCTGGTGAGGATGGGGATGCGCCGCTCGCCCTCCGGCAGCGCCTCCACCACGCGGGCCATGGAGGCCTGGGCCAGGAGGATGACGTCGTTACGGGCCATCAGCGTGGTGAGCGTCTCGGCGACGATGCGATCATGCTCCTCCGGCCGGCCAGAGAAGAGGGCCTCGTAGGCGCCTGTGCAGAGCGCGCTCTCGACCTCGGCCTGCACGCCGTGCTCACGGGCCCGCTCGCGGGCGAGCGCCGCCACCGGCCGCAGTGCCGTCTGGGCCGTGGCGGCGACGGCGATGCGCCGCCCCATGGCAAGCGCTCTGTCGACCATGGCCTCGTCGATCTTGAGCACCGGAATGCCAACCAGCGGCCGGACGGCATCGGCGCAGGGCGAGATGGAGGAACAGGTGAATTGGAGCAGTGCGGCCCCGGCCTGCTCGGCCGCCGCCGCATGATCGGCCACGCGCCGGTAGATGAAGGGCGTCAACTCGCCCTCGGCGACGGCGATCTTGGCCAGCATCTCGTCCACGATGTGCCAGACCTCGACGCCGGCCGGCAGTATCTCCCGGGCCAGGTCGCCGAAGGATCCGGCCAGCCCCGCCACCGTGTGCAGCAAGATCACTCGCTTCGTCATCACTACCTCCGCCAGGGCCAATACTCTTCAGGCAAATCCAGCCAGCCAGGCACCTCAGGGTCCGGAGGAGCAGAGGACCGCAGAGGGATCTGGGAGAATGAATTGCTCTCCTCTGCGGTCCTCTGCTCCTCCGTGTCGCTCCGTCTCCATAGAGCCTCGCCATTAAGAGGCATTGTTACAACGGCTCTACGCAGCGTCCCACGTTTCGCGGATGTAGCGTGCCGCCGCGCGGACGCCCTCCTCGCCGCGGAAGGCCCCCTCCTCCATACACAGCCAGCCCATGGCCCCTGCGTTCTGTTGCAGTGGCGCTCCGGGCCCAGGGCCGTCGTACCCCGCCTGCTTTAGGCGGCGGAAAAGGGCTGGGAAGGGCGTGAGGCCCGTGCCCAGGAGGACCATCTCCAGCGCGCCATGCGCCGCCGTATCGGCGGCGTGGACGCTCACCACCCGATCGATGACCTGCTCCAGCAGGGTCAGGGGGTCATCAGCAAAGGCTGTGGCGTTGGCCGTGTCGAAATTCACCCCCAGCCCGCTGCCGGCCGTTCGGCGGACGATCTCCACAAAGATGTCCGGCGGCTGAGAAAAGTCTGTGTACTGCCAGACGAAGGGCTTGGCGTGGTTCTCATAGGCCAGGGTCACGCCGAGGTCGCGGGTACGGGCCACCAGCTCGGTCAGCCCTTCCGCTGCCCAGGCGATACCCGCCTCGCGGCTCGTTTCGGGATGGGCCTGCCCCGCCGTCACCCGTAGAAAGCGCGCACCCAGCCCCGCCGCTACGCGCACCGTCTCCTCGGCCAGGGCCAGTTCGCGCTGGCGCTGCGCGGCGCTGGGGTGGGTCAAGTCCGGGTAGGTGGTCAACATGGTAACGCTCATTCCCGCGTCCTCAATCTCGCGGCGCAGGGCCGCGACGGCCGCCGGCGAGCGATCGGGCACGAAGGCGATGCTCAGATCGATGGCATCGAGGCCGATGCCGGCCGCCATACGCGCCCACTCGGCCACGCTCATCTGGCCCGTCTGGATCTCGCGAAAGAACGAGACGGGCAGGCAGGAGAGCTTCATATTCTCACTCCTTTGGCATCTCGGGCAGGTTCTGATCGTGCTTCCCAACTATGCCCGATTGGGTACGGCATCTCGCCTATAGCACCTGCGCCTCGAAGGCACGCATCGAATCGTGCAGGATGGCCATGATCTCGTCGATCTGCGCCTTGGTGGTAATCAGCGGCGGCGCCATGAGGATGGTATCGCCGGCCACGCCGCGCACCGTGCCCGCACAGGGGTAGGTAACCAGGCCGCGATCGAAGGTAAGGGCGGAGAAGAGGCGCGATATCTCTCGCTCGGGCGCGAAAGGCTCCTTGGTCTCCTTGTCGGCCACGAACTCGAATCCGACCATCATGCCTTTGCCGCGCACGTCGCCGACAGTGCGGTAGGCCAGGAGGCCATGGAGCTGCTCCAAAAAGTACTCGCCCACGGCGCGCGCGTTCTCGACCAGGTTGTGCCGTTGGATGTAGCGAATGGTCTCTATCGCTGCGGTCATGCCGATAGCACTCGCGTTCAGCGTGTGCCCGGCTCGGAAGTGGGCGTTGGCGCCGCGCAGGGTCTCCCAGAGGTCGTTGCGGGCCATAACGGCCGCCACAGGAAAGTGGCCGCCCGTCAGCGCCTTAGACATGGCGATGATGTCCGGCGTCACACCCCAATGCTCGATGCCCCACATCTTGCCGGTGCGCCCCAGGGCGGTCATGACCTCATCAACGATGAACAGCACGCCGTAGCGGTCACAGATCTCGCGAATCGCCTGGAAGTAGCCCTCGGGAGCGGGGCAGGACGCCAGCGCAGAGCCGACCACCGGCTCGGCGATAAAGGCGGCCACGTTCTCCGGCCCGGCCTGGCAGATGGCATCCTCCAGCGCTCGAGCGCAGCGCAGGTCGCACTGCGGGTAGGTCTTTTCGAAGTAGCAGCGGTAGCAAAAGGCGGGCGGGATCTTGGGCATGTCTCGGAACATGGGCGTGTACATGCGCCGCCGCGCCGTCAGGCCCGACATGCTCACAGCAAAGATGTTGTCGCCATGGAAGGCCTGCCAACGGCCGATAATCATGTGCTTGGAAGGCTGGCCCTTCACGACCCAGTACTGCCGTGCCAGCCGCGCGGCGTCGTCGGTTGCCTCGCTGCCGGTGACAGTCATCCAGACCTTGCAGTTGTCGCACAGCTCGCCGGGCGCTATCTCGGCCATCAGGTCGGCCAGCTCCAGCAGTTTGGCGTTGGAGAAGGCATGCGCCGGGTAGAAAGCATAGTCCTGGGCCTGCCGGTACATGGCCTCCGGAATCTCTTTCACGCCGTGGCCGATGGCCGTCACAACCGAGGACCCGCCCGAGCCATCGATGTAGCGCTTGCCGTTCGTATCCCAAAGATAGATGCCCTCGGCCCGGGCGATAATCGGATAGTCCCAGTCCCAACGGCGTTGAACTGCACGTTCGTTCGGTGTACTCATGAATGAGCCCCCTTCTCCATTCGTGAGCCTATTCGCAAAGCGGCGAGCGCCGGGTCCATGCCCGCGATCTCTGGCGAGGGGCAACCCACGCCACCGCCATTCGGACAAGCCCCAAGAACGACAACAACCCATCTCCGCGCGGCGACCAGCCGCCGCTTGGAGCACGACACAACGCAATCTTACCCGCGCACGCTCAGCACGCGCACCCCATATGGCTCAACCTCGAGTGCCCCAGAAGCGTCGCCGCCGGACAACAGATCCGTCGCGCCGCCATCCAGGTGCGCCACCTGCCTCTCGCCCGAGTAGTTGAGCAGGAAGAGCACCTTATGCCCCTCCCCCTGCCTTACGGCGACCTCGACCTGCCCGGGCGCCTCCACGGCCAGCGGCGGCTCCACGCCCGCGCGCCGGAGCAGTTCCCCCAGCAGGCGGCCGGTCGCGTCTGCGCCCATTGTGCCCAGGTACATGGCGCCGCCCCGGCCGACTGGGCGCCAGGTCGCCGCCGGCCGCCCGTCGTACAGGCCGCCGCGATAGCGGGCGACCACCTCCGCATCGGCCGGCTCGAGCCATTCCTGCCAGGTGTCCGCACCGGCCTCGCCGCCTCCCCAGGCCGCCTCGAGTCGCAGCGCAAGCTGCGTCCCGGCCAGCTCGGAGCTGAACTCACGCACCGTCACCCCGAAGAGCGATGAGAGCAAGCCAGGGAACGGCCTATCGATGACGCGGTTATGCTCATCCTTTTGGCCGCTGCGCACGGTGGCCAGCAGCGTGCCGCCCCCTTCAACATAGCGGGCCAGGTTTTCGGCAGACTCGGCGGCAAGCACGAAGAGCGCCGGGGCGATGACCAGCTTGTAGCCCGACAGGTCGGCGCTGGGTGGGCAAAAGTCGACGGGGATATGCCGCGACAGCAGATAGCGATAGCTATCCTCAAAGTAGCGCCAGGGGTTGCCCAGGTCGGCGTGATGCGCCTGGTTCTCCAGAGCCCAGAGGGATTCGTAACTCAGGATAAAGGCCACCTCCGCCCTTGGCGTCGTGCCATCCAGCGCCCGGCCTAGGCGCTGGAGTTCCCGCCCCATCGCCTTGACCTCATCGTAGATGCGCCCCGGGCGCCCGTCGTGCGGTATGATGCCGGCGTGGTACTGCTCGGCGCCGATGAGGCCGGAGCGCCAGCGGAAGTAGAGGATGGCGTCGGCCCCATGGGCGATGCTCTGATAGGCCATCAGGCGGACGACCCCATCCGGCGGCGCCGAGAAGGGGTGCCAGTGCAGGTGGCCGCATTGCTGTTCCAGCATCCAGTAGTTGCAGCGCTTGGCGCTACGCACGATATCGTGCGAGAGCGCCGCCTGCGCGAACTGGGTGTGGGGGATATAGTTGTCCCACCCGATCACATCGAGCGGCTCGGCGACCTTGAAGAGGTCCAGGGCGGTGTACCCTGCTGAGGCCAGGTTATGAGTCACGAACTGGTGTGGCGCTTCCCGTCGCAGGATGTCCAGGTGCAACTGCTGGTAGCCCACGACGGTGTCGGAGCAGAAGCGGGCATAGTCGAGCACCAGGCCCGGGTTGTGACGGTTGTTGGTCTTGCGGGGCGATGGGATCTGGCTCCAGTCGCTGTAGGTGTGGCTCCAGAAGGACGCACCCCAGGCCGCGCGCAACGCGTCAAGGTCGCCGTAGCGCCGGCGCAGCCAGCCCTGGAAGGCATGCCGGCAACGATCGCAGTAGCAGCGCACGCGATCAAACACGCCGTACTCGCAATCCACCTGCCAGCCGATGACCGCCGAGTTGGCGCGATAGCGCTGCGCCATGGCCTCGACGATCACGCGCGAGCGCTCTCGGAACACCGGGCTGTTGTAGCACTGGGTGGCCCAGGCGCCATAGCTCTCCTGCCGGCCGTCCTCGCGGACCAGCAGGGCCTCCGGGTCCAGGTCCATCAGCCACGGCGGCACGGCTGTGGTGGGCGTGCCGAGAACCGTGGCGATGCCGTGCCGGTGGAGAAGGTCGATAGCCTCGTCCAGCCACCCAAAGTCGAAACGGTCCGGTTCCGGCTCCAGGAGGCCCCAGGACAGCTCGGCCAGGCGCACGACATTGAACCCGGCCTCGGCCATCAGCCGGGCGTCGTACTCCCAGCGCTCTTGGGACCATTCCTCGGGGTAGTAATCGGCGCCGTAGTACAGCATGCCGCCCTCCTTCAGAGGCACCCGCCGAGTGGGCCGGCTTTCCGGCACGCAGCGGCCGATGCTTGAGGAGGGTCTCGACGGGCCTGATCCGCCCCAGGCAGCGCCACCGTGCGTGCCGGAAACAGCCCTACGCTATACTACTTCATCGTCTCTTTGCGCTTTTGTGCCCGAGCCACCCCATCCTGCGCAAGCCGCTCGATCTCTGCGGCCTGCTCCTCGGAGACGGCCCACGGCTTGCCCTGCGCGAGGATGGCCCGCGCGCGCTCGTTGGCGGCCTGGCGCATGTCCTTGCCGCCGGCGAGCTGCCACGTGTCCCACGGGTCGCGGTTGGTAAGGGTGGGCAGCCAACGGTCCTTGCGGTAGAAATCGCGCGTTTCGCGCTCCTTCAAAAAGTGCCCGCCGAGCGGCCCGATCCGCGCCAGGAGGTCGGTGGAGAGGGTATAGTCGTTGACGTCAAAGCCCTTGGCAATGCGATAGGCGGCGCTGATGATCTCTTCATCGATGAGCACCTGCTCATAGCCGGCCAGGAGCATCTGCTCCATCATGCCGTAGGAGAGGTGGACAAAGTTGGTCCCGCCCAGCATATTGGAGAGCACCTGCAGCGCCCGCTCGTAGCCGGCCTGCGCAGGCGGTTGAGCGCGCTGCTGCTGGCTGCCCTGCTGGCCGGCTGCTCTACCCCCGCATCCAGGGAAACCTCCGTGGAGGCTCTGAACGCTGCTGAGGGCTGCGTTCACCTCTACGTGTTCCGTGCGGCGGTATGCAGCCAGTGCCGCTACATCAAGCCGGCGGCGCTGCAGATCGCCGAGGAATACGCCGGGCGGGCTCAGGTGTCGCTGATCATGCTCGACAGCCCAGAGGGGCAGAGGCTCGTCGTGCGCTATGCGCTTCGCTGTGTGCCGGCGGCCCTGACCGTGAACGCCGATGGGCAGCCATTGGGCAGCGTGAGGTGCGGTTTTGCGACCTACCCGACCCTGCGCACCGCCGTGGAGGAGGCGCTGCAGGAGGCCAACTGCCGATGATGTTTTTTGTGATGATGGAGACCACAGATGAACTCTAGAGAACGTATGCTCGCCGCCTTCCACGGGCAACAACCGGACATCGTACCGGTAGCCCCTCACTGGTGGGGCAACTACAAGTTCGAGATCGCCGGCAAGGACTATATGCTGGACGGTTGGACCGACGCCCAGGGGATGCTGCCCATCTACCGGACTTTTTTCGAGCGCTTCCGGCCCGATTGGTTCCACCTCAGCGGCGGCTACCCTCGCCTGCGCGGGGGCTATCCAAGCCGCGACTACCGCGGCATCCGCGAGGGAGAGCGCATGTACCTGGTGGCGCCCGACGGCACGCGCGATGAGATCCTGCCCGACGGCAACCTGGCCTCGCACAAGCACAGCGAACGCGCCCGGCGAGACATCTCGACCCCCGAGGCGGTGCGCGCGGCCGTCGACCGCGACTTGGAGGCCGACTGGGGGACGACCGCAGACAGTATCATCGCGGCCGGCTACACCGATCATGCCGCCGAGATCGTGCGGGAGTACGGTGACAGCGTCTTTATCTGCGTCAACGTCGGCGCGCCGGGCATCCTGGCCTTCGGCAGCGAACACTATGAAGAGAGCTTGATGGCCCTCTACGACTATCCCGAGGGGGTCAAGCGCCTCGTGCGGCGCCGCTACGAGGCGGCCCTGGAATGGGCCAAGGCCTTCGCCCGCGTCGGCGTCCACGGCTGGCTGATCTCCGAGGACGTCGCCGGCGCCGACACCATCTCGCCACGCATGTACGAGGAAATCCTCTACCCGGCCGATTGCTGGTTCTTTGAACAGGTCGCGCAGTTGGGGATGGAGCCCATGGTCTACTTCTGTGGCGACGTGCGCCCGCTCTTGCCGCTGATTCGCGATTCGGGGGTACATGCCCTGCTCGTCGAGGAGAGCCGCAAGACCTTTACCCTGGACGTCGTCGAGATCGTCAAGGCCCTGGAGGGCAAGGTCTGCCTCTATGGCAACATCGACACGACCGAGTTGATGCTCTATGGCCAGCCGGTGGAGGTGGAGGAGGCCGTCCGCGAGCAACTGGAGGCCGCCCAATTCGGTCCGTTCGTTGTGGCCAATGGCAGCCCACTGGCCCCCGGCACGCCGCCGGAGAACGTAGAGGCCATGATCCGAGCCGCCCGCCGCTACGGGGGCTGCCCCTGCTAGCGCTGCCGCCTAGAAATAGCCGGCTTTCGCTCAGGACCCGGCCGTGGGCGCAGCCGCAGGACCAATGCCGATACCTGGAGATACTTGGAGGAGATAACATGGGTTGTGGTGTGAATGTCGTTCCCTTCGCCGCGCGTGTGTCCGCTGACGGGCAGAAGCACGCCGTCTGGTGGGATGACCCGCGAGATGTGCAGCGGGTCGAGGTCACCTTTGCCGAGCCGGTCAGCCGTGATGCCTTGCCCGAGCTGCACTACTGGCAACACAGTTGGCCCAGGGTGCGCGTGCCCAAGAACGCTACTGTGGGCGCGGGCGAAGAGGGCTGGCTGGCCATGGATGACTGGATCACCGGCCAGTGGCGCAAGGCGGCTGTGGAGGTCACGGGCAGCGGTCGGCAGTGGACGTACACCTTCCGCCCCCTAGATGCGGAGGACATCCCCGAGGCCGCCTCGTTCCCGGTCGCCTTCCGCCGCACGCTCAAGGTGCGGCTCTTCCGCGAGGCCGGTCTGCCGGTGGTCGACCAGGTAGAGGTCTATACGGACTCTGAATGGCGCGAGGCCGAGGTCGTTCTGGAATGGGGGGGCATCGCCAGCCGCGAGCAGCGTTGGGACGGCCGGCTGGAAGCCTTTAACGGCTACGTACTCGCCGTGGAGCCCCTAGGCGGCAACTGTGCGGTCGGACCCGACGGCAGTTGGCGCTCCTGCATCGGCGGCGATACGGCCCTTGGCCCAGTGTGCCACTGCAATAGCACGCGAGGGCCATGGGCCGGCGTCCGCGCCCGCGTTCGCTATGCCTGGAACGAGGACCGCAACTCGTACGATCGGACCATCCTCACCCTGCGCAGCGAGGCGCAGATGTCCTTCTCCGTCTGCTTGAACGATGTCGCCGAGGGTGAGGTCGTGTATATGCCTGACCTGGGCGTGGCCGTGGCCCCAGCGGAGGGCTACCCGGGCCTGGCGGCCATCCGCAGCCGCTGGGAGGCTCAGCCCGGCAGAACGACCTACCAGCGCGTCGCCGACCTGCCCGAGCAGACCTGGGAGCGGGCCTGGGCCGAGATGCCGACCAAGTCGCGCTTCTACTTTGTGCTGGGCTGCGAGGGTGGCCGGCAAAAGTACCGGCTGGAGCCCAACGGCGACCTGCTCCTGCCGCAGAACTTTATCCGGCGCGTGAGGGGCCAAGACACGGACCGTCTGTTGTGGGAGGGCGAAACCCTCGCCTTCCGCTTTGGCCTGCCCGAGCCGGAGACGCGGGAGATCGTTGAGGGCTACTTGCCCATCATGCAGACGGGCTGGGCCACCTCGCCCATCGCCGTGCGCCAAGAGGCCTTTGCGACCTGGCTCTTGGCCGATATCGCCGACGACAGCGACAAGCAGGGCGATGACCCCGTGGCGGCCCTGGTGCGCTTCACGCTGATGAACGTGTCGCCTGCGCCGCAGGTAGCCAGGCTGCCCTTGCAGACGTCCGACGCTGGCGGCCCCGAACGGCTCACAGCCGAGGGGGGACTCGTCTATGCCGTTCGTGAGGACGGCAAGCGCCTGCGCCTGGCCCTCGATACTGCCGGGCGCGGCACCCTGCAGCAGGACGGCAACGGCTTGGTCTACGAGGTGGCGCTTCTGCCGGGCGAGCAGCATAGCATCGTGGCCAAGGTGCCCTTCATCACCCTGCAAACGCCGGAGGAGACGGCCGCACTGCAGCAACTCTGCTACGATGAGCAACGCCAAAAGGTCATCGCCTTCTGGCAGGCGCGCTCCGCTGAGGGCATGCGCATCGAGACGCCCAACGCCGAACTCAACCGCTTCCACCGTGCCCACCTGATCCACATGCTCATCGTCAACGATCGCGAGCCCAGCACCGACCACAACGCGCCTCGTTGCGGCGGCTTCCACTACGGCAACTTCCCCGACGAGGGGATTATGTGTACCAGCGACCTGGACCGCCGCGGCTATACGCGCGAGGCCGAGCGCTGCCTGGAGATCATGATCGCCTACCAGGGCTCAGTGCCCCTGCCCGGCGACTTTGAGACTCAGGACGGCGTGCTCTACGGCTCCAACGGCTACGAGGCGGGCGGCTACAACCGCGGCCAGGGTTGGGCCATGTGGGGCATGGCCGAGCACTATCGCTACACCCGCGACCGGGCCTGGCTCGAGCGCGTAGCTCCGGCGCTAATCAAAGCCTGCGATTGGGTAACGCGCGAGCGCCGGCGCACGATGACCACCGATGCCGACGGCCGGCGCCCCATCCACTACGGCTTTCTGCCGGCCGGCTCGCTGGAGGATGTCACCGACTACTGGCACTGGCTCTCCAGCAATGCCTACGCCAGTTGGGGCTTTACGGCCATCGCCGAGGTCCTCGCCGAGATCGAGCACCCCGAGGCGCCGCGGCTCCTGGAGGACGCCAGAGCCTTCCGGCAGGACCTGATGGCCGGGTTCAACGAGTCTCGCTCGCGCTCGCCGGTGGTCAAGCTGGCCGACGGCCGCTACGTGCCCTACTACCCGCCGCGGCTCGAGCGGCGCGGGCGCGACTTTGGCTGGCTACGCGAGGTGCTGGAGGGGTCCATGGGCCTGGTGGTGAGCGAGCTCATCCCCCTCACCGACCCGGCCGTCCAGTGGATCATCGACGACTATGAGGACAACCTGTACACCTCCGAGAGCTATGGCTACGCCAACAGCATCCCGGACTATGAGCGCTACTGGTTCAGCCGGGGTGGCTTCTCCATGCAGTCTAACCTACTCCTGCACCCGGCCGTGTACCTGCGCCGCGACGACGTCAAGCAGTTCCTGCGGGCGTTCTTTAACGGCTTTGCCTCCACCTACTACCCGGAGACGTGCATGCTGGCCGAGCATGCCCTGCCCACTCTGGCCGATGCCCGCGGCGACCACTTCAAGACCTCCGACGAGGCCAACATCACCCACTATCTGCGCTTGATGCTGATCGAGGAGCATGGCCAGGACCTCATCCTGGGCAAGGCTATCCCCAGAGCCTGGCTGGAGCACGGCAAGGGCGTCAAGGTGGAGAAGGCGCTGACCTACTTTGGTGAGATGGGCTACAGCGTACGCTCGCTAGCCGGCGAGGGCATCATCGAGGCCGAAATCGACCTGCCCCGGCGGAACCCGCCCACCCGTGCCTTCCTGCGTCTGCGGCACCCGCAGCAGAAGCGCTTGCAGCGCGTAGAGGTCAACGGCGCGGACTGGTCCTGCTTCGACACCGCAAGCGAGACCATCACCCTGCCCCTGGACCAGGGTTCCCTCAAGGTGAAAGCCTTCTACGACGAGGCGTAGAGGGTCTGCGGAGTCCTCCCGGAGGTCGCGCGACCTCCGGGAGGACTCCGCAGGGTTCGCGGAAGAGGTCGGGTGCACCCGTCTGAGGTACTGGGCCACGTCCGCCCAGTTCGCCCCATACGCGCTTAGGCCCGGACCGGAGTCGCCCTTGCTTGCGCGGTGTGAGGCTCTCACTGTATAATGTGCATGCGATCCTAGTCGTCGCTACCGGAAGAGCCGCTGCACCGCAACGCAGGAAAGCAGGAGAACCATGCCAGGCGCCGCCGAAGACATGCTAACGGGTGACCTGCTGTTCACAGTCCAGACACCTCTGGGTTTCCGTGTACGGGTGACCCAGGCCTACTGGACGCTGATCACCACCATCAAACACCCAGTCATGGCAGGGCGAGAGCATGATGTGCAGGAGACCCTGCGAAGCCCAGAGCAAGTTCGGCGAAGCCGAAGTGATGTCAACGTCTACTTGTTCTACAGATCCGAACGGATTGGGCGCTGGGTTTGCGCGGTGGCTAAGCGCCTCGATGGTGAAGGTTTCCTGATTACGGCCTACCCGGCCAATGCGGTAAAGGAAGGGGTCCAGATATGGCCCAAGTGAAGGTGTACTACGATCAGATAGGGAATACGCTCACGGTTTGGTTTGGCGACCCGCAGGAGGAACATGTCGCTGAGGAAGCAGGTGGCGAGGTCGTCCTGATGAAAGACAAAGCAGGACGGGTCATTGGGTTCGAGAAGCTGAACTTTACAATTCCCAAGTCCGCGCACTTGCAGGTAGCCTTTGAGACCGTGACGACCTGATGCTGTTCAGAGCGCCGATGCGAGCGAGCAAAGCAATCCCCATACGCGCCCATGCTAGGAAATGGGGATTGCTTCGCGCTCCGATGCTTCCTTCTCTCGTCCCCTAACGGCTCGCCCTCACCCCAGCAGCACGTAACCCTCCCGCCACGCGGGGGCATAGCGCTCCGGCAGCCCCAGAACCACAATCCGCCTCTCCCTCGCTTTGCTCAGCAAGGCCTGCATGTCGTTCAGCTCGGGCTGCGAGCAGTGGATGCCGTAGAGGTTGGCGCTCTCGAGCATTGAGGGCACGAAGGAGTCGCCGCGCCCACAGAAGTGGATGCAACCGCCGAACTCGTCGAGCAGGGCCTGGTCGTAGGGCTTGACGAACTCTTCATAGTGTGCTGCCGAGAGCATGACGGCCGTGTCGTCGCGCAGCATGATGCCGCCACGAACATAAAAGTTCCAATGCGTGGTGAACTCGTTCCCCTCGCCGATGAAGGCCTTCCAGGTGCGCATCCAGCACCGGTAGGTCTCTGTGACCAGGGCGAGGAGTTCGTGCACCATGGTCGGGCAGTCGTAGAGGGCATAGAGGATGTCCGGCCCCCAGATCAGGTGGGCTACGTCGAAAGGCCCCTGCAGATCCGGGTGGTAGATGGAAACCGCCCGGCTGAGCTGGGGGTAGGCCGAGAGCGTCTCGCGGTAGTAGGCCGCCGTCTCCAAGCAGCGACCACCCAGGCCGTTTTGCAGGTCCGGCACGCCCCGCGCGATGAGCCGTCGCACTGCATCGCGGCTCGGAAGATGTTCGGCCCAGGGCAGGGAGGTTTCGGTCAGCCGATAGTCCACACCAAAGACGGAGGGCAGGATGACCGTGCCATAGTTGCTGCGGATGTTCAGGGGGTGCAGGTCGCTGAGCTGGTAGTGCAGGAAGGGCGCCCGTAGCTGGTCGAGGAGCATACGCGCCGGGTCGGCAAAGGTGTCGTTGTAGGGGTACACCGGCCAGCCCTTGTCGGGGGCAGCGGACACATCGGCCCGCACGCGTGGCGCGGGCTCCAGCGGCTCAAAGGCATAGACCCGTCGCCAGGCCGCATCGACCTGCGGCGCGCGGTCGGGGTCGATCAGGCGCTCGAACTTGGCCAGGTATCTCTGCAGGGTATCGTTGATGTCGTCCAAGGCCAGAACCATCCTTTCGCCGGCAGCCGCCCCTCGGGGCGGCTGCCGTGCTCAGACCTCAGCGGGCAGGCCCTCGTTGGCGTAAGAGATGAGTTCCCCAACGCTGAGCTGTGCGATGCCCAGCTTTTCCAGCGTGCGGCCCCGCCGGTAAAAGTCGGTCTGGTGGATGATGCAGGCCAGGCGGATGATCGAGTCCACACACTGCACCGAGACGCCATAGCGCTGCCCGAAGGAGGCGATGGGCACCAGGCTCATGGGCACGTCTTCAAAGATGTATCGATGATTCAGGGTCGGCGGCGCTTTGATGCCGCGGTAGCCCGGCTGGTTGTGGATCGCCTCGTAGAGGGTGGCGCCGGTGGCGTCGTAGGCCATCTTGAGCCACTCGATCCCCGAGCGGGCGCGGATGCCCAAGGCCGCGGCGACGGTCACACGCTCCCTATCCAGCGCCTCCAGAACGCGCCCCACGGATGGGGTGACACCGTCGAGGTAGAATTGGAACTCGCCGCCGGTGGACTCGATGCGCCCGGCATTGAGCAGGGTGAGCGCGGGATGAAAGATGGCGCCCATGTTGTTCAGGCCGGTATGTAGGACGCTCGTGCCGTCGATGAACTGCGGATAGGCGGGCGCCAAGGCGTCCAGCACGTCCTGCGTGCGACTGGCCGGCAGTGCTGCCAGTGGTACCGCCTCTTTGATGCCGAAAATGCGCGCCTGCGCCGGCCCATCAGAGCGGCTGGCATAGATCAACGTCTCGGCCTCGGCCACGGTGACGTCGGCCTGGCAGCCGCAATCCTTCAGCACCTTGACCATCTCGAGAGCACCACCGGTACGCCCAGGGTGGAGGACGATGATCTGGCCGTCCCGCAGGTGTGGGGCGGCCTCCTTGCCGACGCCGGCATGGGCTGTCGAGGGCAACACGACCATGATGATGTCGGTCCCGGCCAGGGCCTCTCCCATATCTGAGGTGACGCACTTTAGGCGACCAAAGCCGCGCGGCCCCCCCTGATAGCTCTCCAGATCAATGCCGCCGCGACGCTTGATCGCCAGCACATTATCTGCCGTACGGTTGTAGAGCGTGACGTCGAACCCCATGATAGCCAGATGGGCAGCCATAGATTTGCCGCCGTGGCCGGCGCCCACCACCGTGTATCGTGTTTTCCGCTGCATCGGCACCCTCCGTTTTCTGTCGCGCCGGCGCAGACGCCGGCGCTTCGTCCACTACTCCGTACCTCCATCATGAACGGGCGACGGACGAGCCCTGACGGTGAGCAAAGGCCCCGTCAGAACTCGTCCGTCGCGGCATTACGCTTCGAGAGCAATGCCAAGGTCCGCAAGTCGCTCCTCTTCACAGAGGAAACGCCCCGTCCCAGGGTCAGCAGCCAAGCAGGCACCGCGCTGATCGATCTGCGAGACGATCTCGCCCCGCGCAAAGGGATTATCCCGCAGGTGGGGGGCATCGAGCACGCCTCGCTCCACCGCCCGCGCCAGGGTAGCGGGGTCAGTCAGTGGGTCATCGACCTCCGGCCCGGCCAGCCCACGGATAGCCGCCAGGGTCACCTGCGCCTCGCGCACCAACTCGGCCTGACGCGCCCGGACGGCCGGATCGGCCGTCATGTCCGGCTGGCCGCGCAGCGCATTCTCGATGGCGCGGCCGGCCAGCTTGCAGGCCTCGATGACGTCGCTCGCTGTGGCCGCGTGATGCGCTTCGGTATGGCTGACAACGTGCACGATATCGGGCCGCAGGGCCATCTGCAGGTAGACGCTGGCCGCCAGATGCGCCCGCGCTGCGTCGGGGTTCACCGGATAGCTGAGCAGGCCGGTGCGCGTCTGGCGCCAGATGCGAAACTCGGGGCCGGCCAGCGGCGCGACCAACTCTAGAATGGCCAGCATCTTGGCCAGATCCATGGCATCCGATAGGCCGGCGGGACTGTTGAACATCAGTTGGGCCACATAGTCGCGCACGCCCAGGGCGCGGGCGTTGTAGGCCGAGAGGTAGCCGGCCACGACCGAGATCACATCCGGCGCATCGCGCATGCCCCAGTGGTGCGGCTCATTCACCTCCACCGGAATGCCTCGCTCGCCATACCAGGCCATGAGCGCCTGATGCTCGCGGATCGAGCCCTCCAGATCCCAGGGGCCGCGGCCATCCATGCGGTTGAACCAGTAGATGGGAACGGCACACCAGGCGATGTGGATGGTCTCCACGTACATCTCTGCCAGCCGCAGAAAGTCGTCGGTGCCCGAATAGGTCCGCAGGAGGGGATAGTTGCCGCGGCGGCTGGCTGCATAGAGGGCGCGATAGTCGTCGGCCGTGCGCACGGGCACGCCGCCGGCGCCCGTCCGGCCGGGGTCCTGCCGCTCGGGGTGGAAAAAGTTGGCCTGTGCATCCTGATCGGTGCCCAGGGAGATGACATCCAGTACGCGGGCCTCGGCGATCTGAGCGATCCCGGCAGCCGTTGCTTCCATCGTCGGCAGGCCAAAATGGTGGCGGATGAGGGGGAAGGGCGCTTTCCACCTGGCGCGCTCAACGGCAGTCTGCGGATAGTCGGCCTCGGAGAGCGCTGCGGCCGGCCGGCCTTTCAGGTAGGCCAGGACCTCATCGCTGCCCTCCTCACCGCCAAAGACCCGCTCGAAAAAGCCCATCGCCTGTGCCCGCTCGGCCACCGGCGGGGTACCGCCGAAGGCAAAGCGTACGCCGGCCGCACGCATCTCGTCGGCTGCCTCGGCGAACTCGCCCAGCAGCCGCTCGCCCGTCTCGGGGGTGAGGCGATACGAAACGGCAACCAGGTCCGCCCGTTCGCGCTGCGCCGCGGCGATGACCTCATCGATCGGAGTCGCCGGGCCGAGAAAGACTGTCCGCCAGCCGGCGGACTCGGCCAGCCGCAAAAAGTTCATCACACCGGCCACGTGCACGCACTCGCCCAGAGCGGCGGCTACGATCGTCTTCAAACTACTTCCCCTTTCTTGTGTCCAAGGCAAATAGCCAGCCTGGGCTGCGAAGCACGCCAGGGCCAGACACCAGCGTTGAGGGTACTCTTCTTGGGTAGCAAGGCCGCTACGTCAGGGGCTGCAAACACGAGAGGCCAAAGTCGAGGTACCCAACCAGCGATACCATGCCGTTGTTTCGTGATTGGCGTTCACAGGAGCCGTGCTAGTCCGCCTGGGATTTCCATCTCAAAGCAATGCTGAACAGGCTCATCAGGCGCTATCCGCCACAGCAGGCGCTCCGGCTAGGTTGGCTGTGAGTTCTGGATCTGTGCCTTCCGTAAGAACTCACTGATCTCCTGTATGCTGAATGCTGGGTTACGAAGATGCAAGACCGCGTGACAATTCGGACATACTGGGCGCATGTCCTTTACCGGATCGACGGCATATTCCACTCCGATGCTGGACAATGGCCGCAGATGGTGAACGTGGATGAAGCCATCAGCTAGCTCGCCATATACGGCTCCAAACGAGAACCCGCAAATGCAGCATTTCGCACCATAGTGTTCAATGCACTGCCTGCGTGCTCTAGGATCGCGCTCGTAGGCATTGACTGTGACCTGGTATCTCGCGCCTTCGCGGATGAGAGACTCTTTCTCAATCTCATCCAAGAACAAGTTCTCTGGCTGCTTAGACCAGAACTCGCTCAGACGTTTCTTATTGCGTCGCTTCTGAACAGAATCCCGATCACTAGCAACTCGTGTTGAGTGGAGGATCCTCTCGGAAGCTGAGGCGAAGGATCTCCAGATGAGATCATTCGTGACTACATGCCTGATAGATGCCAAAGACGTCGAATGTGCCCAGACCAGCGGGAACTTCGAACCCTGAGTAGATCTGACTGGCTTGTATTCAAGCCCTGCAATCAGCGGCGGTTGCTGATCAACTAACAGCCAGAATCCGCGATCCTGGCCTGACTTCACCACAGCGGCAAGAAAGATCCCCCCTATGACCAAGCTAACAGATGCCGAATGCACACCAAACCAAGCGCGCTCTGGATTGCGGGTGTTGTCGAAAGCAAGCTCAAAGAATGATAGAGTACTATTCGCTATGTGATCGGAAACACGATAGTGTCGATCTAGCCAGCGTATTATATCGGTACGCCAATTCCTTGCTTGGCTCGTGTCGGAGATGGTCACAACGCATCCTCTTCTGCGACGCTGTCAAAGGGTGCGACGTGGCGAATCGGCTTGCCACGCAAAGGATAGGGATCAGCCCCCTCTTGCTTGCGACCGCGCGCGAGGACGATGACCTCGACCCTATCCCCGGCGCGGAAAGGCACCCCGTGAATGGTGAGCATGCCATCTCGCGAGATAGTGGTCTCTACCCGATAACTCTCCATTGCGCTACCACTCCTCTATAGCCTACTTGCGAAGAGCCCGAGCATGGGCTCGCCATCTTGCGTCGGGGCTATGGATACACTATAAACCAGGAAGGCGCGCAAGTCAACAATCGCGGTGTGCAGATATTAGAGCAACGCGGGCGCGACTCTGCCGGGGCAGCACGAGCCTCTAGTGCTTGCTCAGCACCTCATAACCGGATATGATGTCCAACAGTTCGCTGGTGATCCCGCTCTGGCGCTGTTGGTGGTAGAGCATGCCGAGTTCGGCCAGTTTTTGCTCGATGTTGCGCTCCGCCGCCTGCATGGAGGCCAGGCGACTGGCGTTCTCGCTGGCCATGGACTTGGAGAAAGCGCGATAGAGGGAGACAAAGAGGTATTGACGCAGCAGAGCGGATATCAGCTTTTCCGCGTCCATGGTAAAGGTGGGCAGGACCCGCGAAGGCCATTCCCTCTCTTTGAGATAGAGAAAGCGCTGCGGGTCAATGGGCCAGAGGTGGGCCATCATCGGCTCGTACGCCGAGCCGGACACCAGCCGGTTGTAGAAGAGTTCGATACTGTCTACGCCGGCCTGCCAATCCCCTATCTGCCAGAGCACCTCCTGTGCGATGGGTGTAATGCCCGCCAACGAGCGCGGTCCCTCCAGAACCCTATCCACGGGCTGCCCGGCATCCTGCAGGCGCGCTGCGGTCCGCAGGCCGATGGCCAACACCTTGCGTTCGCCCGCTTGCTCGCCCATCTCGTCGAGCTTGCCCAGGGCATAGGCGGCTATCTGCTCGTTGAACTGGCCGCACATTCCCTGGTCGGAGCCAAAGACAATCACCCCCAGCGCCGCATGTCGTTTCCCGTTGGCTGGGGTCAACGGCCGTTCGCGCTCGCGCAAGACGATCTGCAGCCCCATCTCCGCGGTGCGGTGATAGTCGGCCAGCGCCGTGACGGATCGCTCGAGATGGCGGATATTGACGGCGGCGATGGTCTTCATCGTGCGCACCAACGACCGCAGGTCCTCCGCGTTTTGGATGCGTCGCGCGATCTCTTGTAGTGTTTCCAAGTATACCAGCTCTCAGCCCTAGAACTCGCGGACGCCAAACCTTACAACTGCACCCGGCGCAGGCCGACTCGGGCAGCGGCCAGAAGGGCCTCACGATCCTCCGCACTGAGCGGCTCGCCCTCCTCGATGCGCCGGATAGCATCCGGCTCCTCCTCCAGCACGGCTTGCCGGATGGCCCGTTCGGCTGCCGGCAGCTTTTCCACAGGCAGATCATCAAAGAGGCCGGCCGTCACGGCCAGCAGGATGGCAATCTGCTCGGCCACAGGCACAAGATGATACTGCGGCTGCTTGAGGGTCTCCCGAACGCGGCGCCCCCGTTCGATCGTGCGCCGAGTGGCCTCGTCGAGGCGAGTCCCAAAGCGGGCGAAACTCTCCAGTTCCTCGAACTGGGAGTAGGACAGGCGCAGGTCGCCCGCTACCGACCGGTAGGCCGGCAACTGCGTCTTGCCGCCCACCCGCGATATCGACCGCCCCACATCCACGCCCGGCAAAACACCCTTCTGGAACAGCTCCGGCGAGAGGTAGATCTGGCCGTCGGTGATGGAGATCAGGTTGGTAGGGATGTAAGCAGAGATGTTTTGTGCTTCCGTCTCGACGATCGGCAGAGCGGTCAGCGACCCGCCGCCGGCTTCGCGACGCAGATGCGTAGAGCGCTCCAGCAGGCGAGAGTGGATGTAAAAGATGTCGCCCGGGTAAGCCTCTCGCCCGGGTGGTCGCCGCAAGAGCAGCGAAAGCTCGCGGTAGGCCCAGGCGTGGCGCGTCAGGTCATCGTAGACGATCAGCACATCGCGGCCCTGATCCATAAAGTATTCGGCAATGGTTGTCGCCGCATAGGGGGCGATGTACTGAATGCCCGGCGGGTCATCACCGGCCGTTGCCACAACGACCGAATACTCCATGGCCCCGTGCTTGCGCAGGTCGGCAATCACGTTGGCCACGGCCGAGCCTCGCTGGCCGATGGCGCAGTAGACGCAGATGACGTCCTGGTCTTTTTGGTTGATGATCGTGTCGATGGCGATGGCTGTCTTGCCGGTCTGCCGGTCTCCCACGATCAACTCACGCTGGCCACGGCCCACCGGAATCAGCGAATCGATGACCTTGATGCCCGTCTGCAGGGGCACCTCAACCGGGGCGCGGCCCATGATGGGGGGTGCTTCCCGCTCGATAGCGCGACGCTGCGAGGTGTGCACGGGGCCCCGACCATCCAACGGGCGGCCGGTCGGGTCCACCACCCGGCCAAGCAAGCCGTCGCCAACCGGGGCGTCCACGACCCGGCCCGTGCGCCGCGCCCCATGGCCGGCCCGCAGGTGGGTGCTCTTGCCCAACAGGACAACGCCCACCTCATCCTCATCCAGGTTCAGGGCCATGCCCAGCAGATTCCCAGGGAACAGGATGACCTCTTCGGCCTGTACCCCCGGCAGGCCCAGCACATGGGCAACACCATGCCCCACATACTGCACAATGCCGACTTCCTGGACCCTCAGCTCAGCCTTGTACTGAGAAACACTCTTCTCAGCCGCCTCAAAAGTACGCTGCAATAGGGCCTGCAAACCCAGTTCATCAACGGCCATGCGATCCCTCGGGCAGCGTATCCATACCGGGCAGCGAGAGCATACTGTGCACTTCCATGGCCGTCACAAAATCGGCCATGCTCCAGGCCACTCTGTGCCCCTGAGTCCTCAACTCAATGCCGCACAGTAGATCCGGAGAGACCTCGAAACTCGGGCTGAGGGTATTGCCAAAAGCTTTGCCTGCCGCCGCCAGGATATCGCGGCGCATCCCCTCGTCCAGTTGGAAGGCGCTCGAGATCACCAACCCGTGGTCCGGCAGCGCCGCCTCGCGGGCAATGGCCGCCTTCTGGGCGTCGTCCAGGGCGTCCAGCCGCTTGACAAAGGCAGCGACCACACGCGCCTCCAGGTCAGCATCGGCAATCTCCGCCAAGGCCCGGCGAGCGACGATGTAGGCCTGATGCGACACGTGCCGCTGCAACTGCCGCAAATAGGCTTCCTTCTCGTCTTCCAAGACTCGTCGCCAGTGGGCCTGCGTCTCCTGGGCTTCGCGGTGCGCCCTGCGCATGAGTTCGTCGCGCCAGGCGTGGACTTCGTCCCGCACCTGAGAGACCATCTCATCGCGCATCTCGTCCAACTCCAAGTTCTTGCGGCGATAGAGTTCGGCCTCTCGTTGAGCCTCCTTCACTTTCTCCTCGGCCGCCTGCAGCTCGGCGGTGATCCTGGCGTCGCGAGCATCAACCGCCCGCATGATCGGACCGTATAGGAAATGCCTGAGGAGGACAACGAGAACTAGAAAGTTGATGATTTGGGCGACAACGGTGAACCAATCAAGCACTGCCTAACCTCCAACCCGGCTGATGATAAAGGACCAGAACGGGTTGACAAAGATCAGGATCATGGCCACAACAAAACAGTAGATGGCCGAAGACTCGGTCATCGCCAGGCCCACAAAGAGTGTGCGGCTGATCGTGCCGCCCTCATCGGGCTGCTGGGCGATGGCCGTCATCGCCTGAGCGACAGCCCGCCCTTCTGCCAGTGCAGTGATGGGCGCTCCAATGGCGATGGTTGCCCCCGCGGTAATCACCGACGCTAGAGCGATAATGGTGATGCTATCCACTACGTCCCCTCCTCCTTTTCATCTCCCCGCTGGCTAACACGGGTCGCAGCGGCTATGAATACCATAGACATAACAGCGAAAATATAAGCCTGGATAACCCCCGTCAGCAGCCCCAGAGCCTGCATGACCAACGGGAAAAAGAGCGGAACGATGGACAGCAGGATGGCGACAATCATGTTGCTGCTCATTACATTGCCAAAGAGGCGCACCGCCAGGGCCAGCGTGCGCGACACATCGCTGAGAATGTTGAGCGGCAACATGACGGGCGTCGGCTTTAAATACTCACGGAAATAGTCCAGACCCTGTCGACGTATGCCGTAGAGCGGCACGGCCACAAACACCGTGATGGCCAGCGCGGCCGTGGTCGAGAGCGAACCGGTCGGCGGCTGGAAGCCGGGCACAACGCTGAGCACATTCGAAGCGGCGATAAAGATAAAGAGCGTGCCGACATAGGCCAGAAAGGGGTC
Organism: Anaerolineae bacterium; assembly: GCA_034428955.1. Classification (GTDB taxonomy): domain Bacteria; phylum Chloroflexota; class Anaerolineae; order SpSt-313; family SpSt-313; genus DAOUGZ01. The sequence goes on from DAOUGZ010000040.1 coordinate 25,214, forward strand.
AGGGTCTTGCTGGCTGACGTCTCGGATCTGGTCTCGCAGGGCCTGCACCAGCACCTCCAGGATGTTCTGCCCCCGCGAAAGGGGGAACCAGGAGGTTAGGTTACGTGTGACCAACCATGAAGCCACCACCAACAAGGCCATTAACAGCCAGGTGAAAACGATGGTAGCGTTGAGATTGATCGGCCCCCAACTCCAAAAGATGGTGGTATCGGGACTGATCTCCACAGCGTCGCTCCGTTCACATTGAAACCCATACGTTGATTGCTCAGGCGGCTAACCGGCCATGCCCCCACCAGCAGGCGGCTCCGGGCTCAATCGGCGCACCAAGACCAGGCGAGCGATGATAATGCCGGCCAGGCAGGCCAACAGGCGCGCCAGTTCTCCGCCCATGACCAGGAATATACCAATCATACTTGCCGCGGTGCGGCCCAAAAAGCTGCCGAACATCAACAGCGCGGGTTGTCGCGCCTCCGGCAGGCGCCGTACCGTCAGCCAAAGGCCCCCGAAATAGAAGAGGCCAATGCCCAGGCCGGCAATCAGGGCCAACACAAGGGCCAGCGCATCATGAATACTGATTACCATTCCCATCACGCTCAATATCACGTCGCTCCTGGCTTACCCAGTACCAAGCGTTCAAGCAGCCTACGATGACGCCCGCTATGAGCAGCATCAGCGTCCACGAGAAGCGACTTGGCCAGGTGGCGTCGATCCACATGCCGGCCGCCAGGCCCAAGATCGTCGGCACGGCAATCGACCAGCCCACGAGGCCGCTGGCGCCCAGCGCGCTCCAGATGAACCGATGCCGCTCGCGCCGTGCCCTGAGCTTGCGGGACTCCCTCCTGGCTACTCGCTGGGCCAGGTTGGGTCGACACCGCCTCCGGTTATCACTTTCAGGGCTGCTCACATCTAAAGCTCCATAAAGCGGCGCACAAAGTCAGCTTCGAGCCTGGCCAGGGCCGAGCGCGTCTCTCTCTCCCGCTCTGCCACCACTTGCGATCGCTCCTCAACCGCCTGCCGCAATGTGCCCAGATCGCCCCCCCGTACGGCATTCTGCGTGGAGACGAGGACCTCCGGGCCGCACTTGACGAGGATGCCCTCATCAACGGCCAGGAACTCTTCCTCGCCCTCCTCCGTGGTGAAGGAGAGGAGCCCAGGCACGAGGGCGGCCACAAAATCGATATGCCGTGGCAGCAGGCCGAATGAGCCGTTCTCGGCCTCGGCGACCACCTTGACCACAGCCTGATCGATCAGCACCTCCGTCGGCAGGAGCACCTTCAACCTCATGGCTTCTGGGCCTCGTCGACAGTGCCGATCATGTACAGTGATTGCTCGGGATAGTCGGCGAACTCGTCATTGAGGATACGCTCGCAGCCTCTGAGGGCATCTTCGAGGTCCACCACCCTGCCGGGCATACCGGTGAATTGCTCGGTGGTATGGAAGGGCTGGGTGAGGAAACGCTCCAGGCGCCGCGCGCGAAAGACCACACGGCGGTCCTCCTGCGAGAGTTCCTCAATGCCCAGCATGGCGATGATGTCTTTGAGGTCCTCATAGGCCGCCAGGGTGTGGCGGATCTCTTGCGCCACGTGGTAGTGACGCTCACCCACCACCAGCGGCGTCAGCATCTTGGAGGCGGACTGCAGAGGGTCAATCGCCGGATAGAGCCCCTCGCTGGCTCGTTTGCGCGAGAGGACAATCGACGCCGAGAGATGCCCGAATGTGTGCACGGCCGCCGGGTCGGTAAAGTCGTCCGCCGGCACATAGACCGCCTGCACCGACGTGATCGCCCCGCTGGGCGTGCTGCAGATGCGCTCCTCAAGTTCGGCCAGTTCGGTAGCCAGGGTGGGCTGGTAGCCCACGCGAGACGGAACCTGCCCCATGAGGCCCGAAACCTCCGAGCCGGCCTGAACGAAGCGGAACACGTTGTCAATCAGCAAGAGGACGTCCTGATGGGCATCGTCGCGGAAATACTCGGCAATGGTCAGCGCGGCGTGGCCCACGCGGAAACGCGCGCCGGGCGGCTCGTTCATCTGGGCGAAAATAGTAACGGTACTATCCAGGACGCCCGCCTCCCGCAGCTCGCGGTAGAGCTCCTCGGCCTCCCGGCTGCGCTCGCCGATGCCGCAGAAGAGGCTGACCCCTGCGTGCCGGCCGACCATGTTGTGGATCATCTCGGTGATGAGCACCGTCTTGCCGACGCCGGCGCCACCAAAGAGGCCAGCCTTATCGCCGCGCTCCAGGGGAGCCAATACATCGATGGCCTTGATGCCGGTCTGCAGAATCTCTGGTTTGACCTGCCGCCCGGCAACGGGCACGGGCTGGCGGTGGATGGGGCGCAATTCTCCACCCTGGATCGCCCCCTTGCCGTCAATCGGCTGGCCAAAGACGTTGAGGACGCGGCCCAGGAGGCGCCGGCCCACCGGAACGCGCAAATACTCGCCCTCATCGTACACCGCAGAGCCGCGGGCCAGGCCCTGCGTAGGCGTCAGCGCGATGCCACGCACCACGTCTTGGCTGACGTGCGCCACGACCTCGAGCACGATGGGCTCGCTGTATTGGGCCACCAGGCGGGTATGGATGGGCGGAAGGTGCTGCGGGAAGCGAACGTCGACAACGCTGCTCCGCACAGAGACAACCTGTCCGACGTTCTCTGGAGTTGTTTCTCTGTTAGAGATCATGGGGGACTTACCAGTTTCCAAGGCTCTCGGGGCGGCTAACGGACAAATACTGCGTCCGGCAGATTATACCTGACTTGACGAGCTTTTGCAAGTAGCTAGGCGCATTATGCACAATACGTTAATCCTGCCTAGACAAGACAGCAGTGAGCACGGCAAAGCCTGCACGCAGGGCAAGCTTTCATCACCGGCAACTCGCATACCGCGCGGGTATGGAACAAAAGAGTCGGTAGCCACCGGCATGCCGGCCCACTCCTGCAGTGCCTGTGCGCCGGCCTCGGTGAGGCGGTACACTTTGCGGCTGGGCCGGTCGTGCCTGGGGATGATCTCCACGCTCACGAGCCCCTCCCGCAGGAGGGTGTGCAACGCCGGGTAGAGACCGCCGTAGCT